>JAGONC010000001.1 GCA_017993235.1 Lentimicrobiaceae bacterium | reverse complement strand
GATTGAACTGTCTCTTTTATTGGATTCGTTTAATAATCTTTCCGATATTTACAATGATTTTTAATATTGACAATAAACTTCTTCTTTGAAAATCAACGCTTTTCTTTATATTTGAAGTGTCTATATGCAAAAAGCGAGTACATGCTAAACTACATGACCCGCTTTAAATGTTTTCACAACGGAAAAATCCTTATTGTGAATTGCTTCAGATTGTGAGGCAAAGGTAATTCAATAATGAGATAATATCAAGGGACATGAAAAAAATTTTAGGACTTGATCTGGGCATAACCTCTATCGGTTGGGCCTTTATTACCGAGACAGAAAAAAGTGAATCAGACTCATCAAAAATCCTTGGTTTAGGATGCAGAATCATTCCGCTTTCTGCAGGAGAAAATGATGAATTTACGAAAGGTAATGCTCAAAGTACTAATGCAACACGACGGATGAAACGTAGCATTCGTAGAAATCTTCAACGCTACGGATTACGAAAAACCATGCTTTCTAAAGAATTAATAAAACATGGAATATATCCAAACGAAGGGTTATTCAAACTTGATGCTCTTTCGCTTTATGGCCTTAGATATCGAGCTGTTAGTGAACAGATTTCTCTCGAAGAAATAGGACGATTATTATATATGCTCAACCAGAAACGAGGATATAATAGCAACAGAAAAGCAAATTCTGAAGAAGAAAACTCACAAACCAGGTCAGCTTTGATTGATAAGGATAATGAAGCGGATCATGAACCTCTTCCGAAACAAAAGAAAAAGGATTACTTGGATTTGATCGCAGATCGGGAAGCCATTATTCGACATGAAAATCTTACGATTGGTCAATTTTTTTACCGTGAATTGCAGAAGGATCCTCATTTTAGGGTTAAAGAAAATATATTTACCCGCAAGAGTTATATTGATGAATTTAATAAGATTTGGGATACCCAGTCCCAGTATTATCCTGACATTCTATCGAAAAAGTTGAAAAAGTGCCTTAGAGATGAAATTATATACTACCAAAGATCATTAAGGTCCCAAAAGGCATTAGTCAGCGAATGTCGTTTTGAAAAGCAACATAAAGTTGCACCTAAAAGTTCCCCATTGTTTCAGGTTTGTAAGATCTGGCAAGAAATCAATAATTTGGAAATCATTAGTTTTAAAGGAATAAAGGGCGTTGAAACTGATCCTCGCTTTAATAAGCATGGGAAACGAGACCTCAGCATTGATGAGAAACAAAAATTATTTTCAGCATTATTCCTACGGGACAAAATAACTAAAAAGGAATTGCTAAGTTTCTTAGGATATAAATCTGGTTATGATGAATATTCCATTAATCTTCAGAAAGATATCGAGGGAAATAGAACAGCAGCAATGCTTAAAAAGACCTTTGATAAATTAAACATGGAGAGGGAAGATCTTTTTCACTTCGACTTATTATCAATAGTGACAAACGAAGAATTTATTGATCAAAGAACGGGTGAAATTACAACAAAACAGATAATAACCGCTGAATTTGAAAAACAACCCCTGTATCAACTATGGCACCTGATCTACTCTGTTGATGAGACAGATAAGTTAATAGCCTCACTGTGTAAAAAGTTTGGATTTACTCCGGATCAGGCTGCAGCCATTTCAAAAATAGATTTTCAAAGGCAGGGATATGGCAGTTTAAGTGCACGGGCCATCAGAAAGGTTTTACCATATTTAATGCAAGGTTATAAATATGCTGATGCTACTCTTATAGCAGGATACAGGCATTCAGATTACCTGACTCAGGAAGAAAATGATAGACGTATCTTGAGAGACCGACTTACGAACCTAACTAAAGGAAGTTTGCGCAATCCTGTCGTTGAAAAGATACTTAATCAGACGATCAATCTGGTAAATGATATTTTACAAGAACCGAATCTGGGCAGGCCTGATGAAATCCGTATCGAACTTGCAAGAGAACTGCGACAAAATGCAGATGAACGAAAAAGAACTTTTCAGAATATTTCCCGACTTGATGAACGACATAAAGAAATTGCTGATCGTCTCCGGGAAGAATTAAGTTTAAGGCGTGTTTCAAGAAGCGATATTGAAAGATATAAATTATGGGAGGAATTTGGAAAGATTTCACCCTATGAGCCAAATAAGACTGTTTCATTGACAGAATTATTCAGTGGCGGATACGATATTGAACACATCATTCCCAAAAGCCGAATGTTCGATGATTCTTTCAGTAATAAGACAATTTGCTCGAGACGACTGAATACCGGTCTTCATGGGAAGAACCAGATGACTGCTTTTGATTTCATGAAAAGCCGGGGCGAAAATGAATTTTCCGACTATATGGAATTTGTTACTGGATGCTATAAACAAAAGAAGATCAGCAAATCAAAGTTTGACAAATTGATGATGTCCGTCGATCAGATTCCAGAAGATTTTATTAATAGACAACTCCAGGACACACGCTATATATCACGTGAAATCAAAAGCCTTCTGTCGCAGGTATGCCGAAATGTTTATAGTACCAGCGGTGCTGTGACTGACTACCAGAGATATATATGGGGATACGATCTTATCACTCAGCAACTGAATTTTAATAGATATCAAAAGGAAGGTAGGACATCTATCGAAACTGATAAAAACGGTAATAAGATATATATAATTGAAGGTTGGACAAAACGTGATGACCACCGCCACCATGCTGTTGATGCTATTGTGATTGCCAATACAAAACAAAGTACCATCCAACGGCTTAATAATCTAAATCAGATCGTAATGGCTAAGGAAGGGCAATCTCAAGCTGATGCGCTGAAAGAAAGCGATCTTCTTGGAGTTGAGGAATTTGTGAAGTCTGTTCAACCTTTCCCAAAGAATGAAATTGAGAATGCAGTTTCAAATATCCTTGTGTCATTTAAATCCGGAAAACGAGTTGCTATAAGCAACAGAAACACATACAAATTCAAAACCGGGGAAAAAACAGTGCAAATCGTATTGACACCACGAGGGTACTTGCATAAGGAAACAATTTATGGCCGTATTAGAAGATATGAAGAGGTCAGGTTAACTTCCAGGTTCAACAGAATGGATGATCTGGCCTTTCGAGAAACAAGAACTTACCTGACAGATTATCTGAATCAGGTAAACATAGATGTGAAACTTGCTTTCTCTTCAAAAGACATAAATGGACTTAAAGATTCTTTAAGTAGAGTACCAGTTAAGGGAATCCGTATTAAAGACGGATCAGTGTACGTTAGCTGTTTTAAAAATGAACATGTGGTTCGATATCCCCTATCCACAATAAAGGAAAAAGATGTAGAATTTATAGTTGACAAAACCGTAAGAGAGATCATTCGGAAGAGAATTGAAGAGTATGGCGAAAAAAATGCTTTTAAAGATTTGGCTAACAATCCTCTTTGGCTGAATAAGGAAAGGGGTCTCGTTATTAAGTCAGTAAGGATTTTTACCAATTTAGAAGATCTGGTACCATTACACAGGACGATTCAAGGGAAGACATTGCCATTTTCATCCCAGATAGATCACACCAGAGAGGTTGACTATGTTTCAACAAGAAATAATCATCATATAGCTCTTTACCGGGATAAAAATGGAACTCTGCAAGAAAATCTTGTGACTTTCTGGGATGCTTTTATGCGAAAACTATCAGGAATCCCTGTTGTAATAAAGAAACCTGAAAGCATTTGGGATTATATTATAGAAAATAGCATCGAAGAACAGACTGTTTTATCCAATCTACCATTACCTGACTGGGAATTTGTCACTTCCATGCAGCAAAATGAAATGTTTGTCTTTGGCCTTTCAGCAGATGAGATAGTACAATCTGTAGAAAATAATAATTATGAATTGATCAGTCAGCATCTCTACAGAGTTCAAAAGATTGCTTCAAAATATTATGTTTTTAGACATCATCTTGAAACCTCTGTGGATGATAAAAAATCTGGGGGTGATGCAGTAGCAATCAGATTGGGGAAAATGATTAGAATTACAAGTCTGGAAAAGATGACCGGAATAAAAGTAAGAATATCCAGGCTTGGCATGATAGAAAAAATCGGTGAATAAGCCATGATCAAACGCACACTGTATTTTGGTAAACCAGCTTATTTAAGCAAGACCAATAAACAAATGATAGTCCGGTTGCCTGAAGTCGAGAAAAATGTATCCTTACCTGGCGGATTCAAAAAAGAAGCGACAGCCACCATTCCAATCGAAGATGTTGGGGTTGTGATCCTTGACAACCAGCACATCATAGTTTCTCAAGCTTTAATATCGGCTCTTCTTGATAATAATGTGGCATTAATCTCCTGCAACGAATCACATCTTCCGTCGGGATTGATGCTTCCATTGGATGTTCATCATATTCAGCACGAACGGTTCCTATCACAAATAAATGCGTCTGAACCTTTAAAGAAACAACTCTGGCAGCAAACTGTCAAAGCTAAAATACTCAACCAGGCCTTTCTTTTACGGAAAATTGGCAAAAGCAATGATAAGTTAATGACCCTATCCAAGAGAGTAAAATCCGGCGATCCAGAAAATCAGGAAGGTAGAGCAGCGTTATATTATTGGGACAACCTGTTTCCTTCAGACATTCACTTTTCAAGATCCCGAGAAGGGAATCCTCCCAATAATCTGCTAAATTACGGTTATGCCATCTTGAGGGCTATAGTCGCCCGTAACCTTATTGGTTCAGGATTGTTACCAACACTGGGGATTCATCATTCAAATAAGTACAATGCTTACTGTTTGGCCGACGATATCATGGAGCCTTACCGCCCTTTTGTGGATAATATTGTATATCAAATTGTTGTTGATAATATAGATTATCAAGACCTGACCACTGAATTGAAACGTTCTCTTTTAGACATTTCTTCTATTGATGTGCAATTTAATGATGAACGGAGCCCTTTAATGATAGGCATGCAGCGAACCACAGCTTCATTGGCGAAATGTTTTGAGGGAAACGGTCGAAAAATCTCTTATCCATCGTTTTAATGATTGGAATGATCGCTTTAAATGATGACATATCGACTTAATGATTACCGAATTTTGTGGATCCTTGTATTTTTTGATTTACCGGTAAAAACCAAAAAAGAAAGAAAGATAGCCAGCAGGTTCAGGAAAGATATCATGGGAGATGGATTTACCATGTTTCAATTTTCCATTTACGTACGTCATTGCCCCAGCCGTGAAAATGCAGACGTGCATTTAAAACGAGTAAAGAGAATATTACCCAATAAAGGGCATGTCGGGATTCTTACTGTAACTGATAAACAATTTGGAAACATGGAGATCTTTTATGGTAGAGATCCGGCACCGCCTCAGGAAATTCCGCAGCAACTTGAATTGTTTTAATGAAGAATAGAAAATAAAAAAATCTCCCGTGATATTAATGCGGGAGATCTTGCACAGCACTTTTTGCAACGTCGAATTAAACCTTTTCCTTAGATAATCAATAACATAGGGACTGTTAGGCTGTGTTTCCTATGTCAAAGATACAATCTGAAAGCAATTCACAACGAGTTTGTTCACCTCATTTTTCAACTGCCAGCTGTGTTTCCTATGTCAAAGATACAATCTGAAAGCAATTCACAACCCATAATGAACATGATAATAGTTTTCCTATGCTGTGTTTCCTATGTCAAAGATACAATCTGAAAGCAATTCACAACGGACACCACCTCACTGATCACCACTGCCACGCTGTGTTTCCTATGTCAAAGATACAATCTGAAAGCAATTCACAACGCCCACATACGTCGTCCCACGACCGATCTCGCTGTGTTTCCTATGTCAAAGATACAATCTGAAAGCAATTCACAACAACAGCACACCTATCTGTGTCAAACTAAGCGCTGTGTTTCCTATGTCAAAGATACAATCTGAAAGCAATTCACAACAACAGTTTCAGACGGCAGCAAAGACCATCAGCTGTGTTTCCTATGTCAAAGATACAATCTGAAAGCAATTCACAACAGAAGAAACGCCATACAGTTTGGATCATATGCTGTGCTTCCTATGTCAAAGATACAATCTGAAAGCAATTCACAACTAAGGCTGCTTATATCAACGGCTATCTGACGCTGTGTTTCCTATGTCAAAGATACAATCTGAAAGCAATTCACAACTTGGAAGCAGGATTGAATTTTATGGTCGAAGCTGTGTTTCCTATGTCAAAGATACAATCTGAAAGCAATTCACAACTACAGCGAACTGTATGACACCCTTTTAATCGCTGTGTTTCCTATGTCAAAGATACAATCTGAAAGCAATTCACAACTATGCGATCTGTATGCAGGGCATATCCAGAGCTGTGTTTCCTATGTCAAAGATACAATCTGAAGAAAAACATTTTCTAATCAATCCTTTCGTCGAAATTGGCTTTTGAGTAATATAAAAAGCCGATGATCATTCCATCCTGCTCCTGAGAACCGTTCGGTGTCCTTATCCATGAAATATACGTAGCATCCTTTCATTCCCCTGGAGAAGAGGACCCTGTAAACATTCTTGACCATATCGATGAAGCGGTCTCTGGATCTTTTAACCACATTGTCATAGGAACGGTCCTTATCCGCCACCCATGCACCCTGGTCAAAATCATACCGCGGATCCAGTCCCATGATGACTCCGACATAATCAAACTCAAATCCCTGGGCTGTATAGATACATCCAATCTGCCGCTTCCCGCCAGGATTATATGCCCAGAGGGAAGATTTGGGAATGCCTGGTGCCAGATGACCTGCGTCTGGTTTTGCATTCCAGGGTCTTTTTTAATAACCGACCTCTACATCTTCCACAAGAGTGCTATCAGGATTCGGTTCAGACCAGGGTCAGCAGCTCATCCTTGTTGGCCTCCAGGAACTCCCTGAACTCCGTGATGACCTGATCCGCATTGAGAAGATCCTTTAAGGGTACGCCCTTCTTGCGCTCCAGAGGACGGCTGTCGGTCGATCTCTTCCCTTGCCTTCTGTTCGGGTGTCTGATATACCATTATACTTGATGTGAGGATATCGGCGTTAAAGTTACGCAGTTAGCTTATCATTAGCAAGTAATAACAAAAACTGCTCATGCAGTGACCCGTGAGCAGCTTGTATGGTAGTGAAAATGATCCGGAAATAACGTCCTTTGGGTACCATTCAAGGTACCATCTAAATCATAAACCTTCTGAAACCTCGAGCGGAAAACGGGATTCGAACCCGCGACCCTCAGCTTGGGAAGCTGATGCTCTGCCAACTGAGCTACTTCCGCATTCGGAGGGCAAATATAACAGAATTAATGTTATGAATAATGATTCAACTACAAGAATTTCATTAATTTTGAACGGCTAACTGTGTTTATAATAATTTGATTTTATTAATCATAAGTAAAATTAATCCAATGAAAACACGAATCCCCCTCCCCCACTTTTGCTTTTTGCTCTTTGCTCTTTGCTCTTTGAACTTAACCGCTCAGACCCCACTGATGCGCTTCCCTGATATCCACCAGGATAAGATCGTCTTTGTCTCCGGTGAAGACATCTGGACAGTCACGGCAACGGGCGGCATCGCACAGCGCCTTACCTTCCACGATGGAGAGGAACGCTTCCCGAAATTCTCCCCCGACGGCTCCATGATCGCTTTTACCGGATATTATGACGGCAATCCGGATGTATATGTCATGAATCCTTACGGGGGAGCGATCACCCGCGTCACCTACCATCCCGGATATGATGAGGTGGTAGGCTGGCACCCGGTAAAGAACAAGATCATCTACAAGGCCGCCAATGGAAACTACCCTGGTTTTAACAAATTATTCCTCGTCTCACCGGATGGAACCGGTACCGAAGAACTGATCCTCCATGAGGCTGGTAACGGGTGCTTCTCACCCGATGGCAGCCAGATCGTCTATACGAAAGTGTCCACAGAAAACCGGACATGGAAACGTTACAGGGGTGGACTTGCTCCGGATCTGTACATTTATGATTTCAAAACCAACGAGGATAGGAACATTTCCAACTTTGACGGGACTGACGGGCTTCCGATGTGGATCGGAGACCAGATCTACTTCAACTCCGACCGGACACGCGTATCCAACATCTGGACGGTCAATCCTAAGTCGCAGGAAATGAAACAGCTTACCTTCCATACGGACTATGAGGTCAGAAGACCCAGCGAGGGAGGTAATAAAATTGTATATGAACTGGGAGGTAAACTTATGGTACTGGATCTGGCTACCGAAAAAGTCAGCGAGGTTCCTGTGCAAATTCTTTCTGATGTTCCGGAGATCAGGCCCTACCTGAAAGACGTAAAGGATTACATCACCGATGTGGGCATTTCTCCGAAAGGTGAACGGGCACTGATCATTGCCCGGGGGGAAGTGTTCACCGTTCCTGAAAAGGAAGGCCCGGTGCGGAACCTGACCCAGACCAGCGGCGCCAGGGATAAAGATGCTGTCTGGTCACCCGACGGGACCCGGATCGCATACCTGTCCGATAAAACAGGGGAATACGAAATCTATGTCGTCGATCCGAAAGGGGAAAAAGAAGCCACCCAGCTTACTACAAGCAAAAACGGATACCGGCATACGCTGAAATGGTCACCCGACAGCAAAATGATTGCTTTCACAGACCAGACTCTGACCCTGTACATACTTGATGTTGCCTCCAAACAGGTCACCACTGTCGATAAAGCGGAATATGAAAACATTGACGTCAGCATTGATGTCAAACCCATCTATGATTTTTCCTGGTCACCGGATTCACGTTACATCGCCTATTCAAAACGGGATGCTGACCTGGTCAACAAGATCTATATCTATACATTGGAAAACAAGGAAATACATTGTCTGAGCACCATGTACAATGATTTTCATCCGGTCTTTTCACCCTGCGGAGAATATTTGTTCTTTATTTCCAACCGTCGATTCGATCCGACCTATTGCGACTTTGAATGGCAACTGGTGTACAAGGATGTTGCAGGAATTTATTGCCTCACACTGGCAACGGATGGCGCTCCGCTATTTCCCTTCAAAAGCGATGAAGCCGCTACGGATAGTACCGGATCCGCCAGCAAGGATGAATCATCGGATCACCGTGTAGTCATCGATTTCGATGGACTCTACGACCGCATCGAAGCACTACCGGTTCCTGCCGGCAATTACCGCTGCCTGTCCATCAATGATGAAGGATTGTTTTACCTTAACCGCGAAAAGGGGGATTTCAACGAATTTGAATTCAGGATTCCTGAAACCATGGACCTTTATCGCTTCAGCTTTACTGATAAGGAAGAAGCAGTGGTCATTAAAGAGATCAACCGTTACTGTCTTTCGGCCGATGGTAAAAAGATCGTCTACCAGCAGGGCAACAATGTCGGCATTCTTCCGGCAGGTGCTTCGGATTCAAAGGGGCAACCCCTCGCTCTCGGGGATCTGAAAATGTGGCTGGATCCCCTGGCAGAGTGGAAACAGATCTTTGATGAAGCCTGGCGTTTTGAGAGGGACTACTATTATGAGCCCAACTTGCATGGCATTGACTGGGACCTGATGAAAGTACAGTATGGCAGGATGCTGGACAATGCCACCTGCCGACAGGATGTGGTTTTCATTATCGGCGAGCTGATCGGTGAGTTGAATACCTCCCATACCTACGTCTATGGCGGTGACATACAGCGCAAGGCTGACAGGGTAAGCGTGGGCATGCTGGGAGCCGATTATGAAGCCGATACTGCGGCGGGAAGATACCGGTTCAAAAGGATCCTGCGTAACGAAAACTGGTCGACTGAGGCATACCCGCCACTGGACCGGCCAGCAATACGCGTTAAAGAAGGTGATTACCTGCTCAGGGTAAACGGTATTGATGTTTGCACCAGCAAAAACATCTATAGTTATTTCCAGAACCTGGCCGGCAAGCAGGTTTCGATCACCGTAAATGACAAACCGGTTCTGGAAGGTGCACGAACCTACATTACCAAACCTGTTGGTTCAGAAAACGTGTTACGTTACATGGCGTGGGTGGAAAACAACCGCAAAATCGTTAACGATGCCTCCGAAGGCCAGATCGGCTACATGCATTTTCCGGATACCTATACAGGCACCGCGGTTCAGTTCCCTGCTTATTTCTATTCCCAGACACAGAAGAAAGGTCTGATCATCGATGGCCGTTTCAATGGCGGAGGACTGGACCCGGATATCTTCCTGAAGCGACTGAAGGCAGAGCCTCACTCTTACTGGACCCGCAGATACTCTTATGATCAGACCAGCCCGGCCTACAGCACGCGTGCCCACATGGTCTGCCTTACCAACCGGCAGGCAGGTTCAGGTGGAGATGAACTCCCCTTTGAATTTCAACAATTTAACATGGGACCGGTCATCGGCACCCGCACCTGGGGCGGACTGGTGGGCGTCTCCATGTTCATTCCCCTGATCGATGGAGGCGGAATGACGGCACCCGATTACCGGATCTACTCTCCCGAAGGCAAATGGGTGGTGGAAAATACCGGGGTCACACCCGACATCATCATCGATCTGAATTCGGTTGAAGTCGCAAAGGGATACGATGCACAGCTGATGAAAGGCGTGGAAGTGCTGCTGAAAATGATCGGGGACGATCCCCTTCCCTGGCCGAAACATGAAGCGTTTCCGGCGGATAAATAGGGAAGTATTGATTGAAGAACATAGGAATGTTGATCTTTGATTTCTGAATTCAATTCAGAAATTAAAATTCGATTGTTCCTCTGTTCGTAAATCAATACTTCTTTTAAGAGTATCCAGATAGAAACGGATATATTCCTTCATATGCTTCCTTTTGTACTGCAGGATGAACCTCGGATGCGGCAGTGGATGGATCCGCTTGAATAATCCAAGCTCCTGATTCAGTTCCGTAAGAAACCGCAGGTTCTCTCCTTCTCCAATGCAGATGCAATCCTCAGGATATCCGCAAATGGCATGCTGCCGTTCCAGTGTGTGGGTGATGAAAGGAGTTACAGCTCTTTTCAACGCCTTGTCATCATAGTAATTATAGTTCTTTCCCTTTTTGGTAAATCCCAGGGGGCAAATCGCTGTAAGAAAAAAACGATGAAAGAATGGATCAACTCCGCCGAATCGGTCAATGACGCTAAAGATAAAGGTTGATGACAATTCCGGACGTTTTTCGATTGTATTTACGATGCCGCAGGCAGTTTCCAGGTTTACCGGGTCGGTAAATGAAATCCCCGTAAGCCCACCACCGAATCGTCCCGGATTAATTCCCATCACGGGCATTCTGGGTGATAGGTCATCATAGTATTTCCTGAAATAGGTTTCCACCAGAGTCATGATCAGGGGATCCTGGTAAGGGTTCAGGATGGAAATCCCTTCAGGAAGCCGAACATCAAGATACAATGAAGCGAAAAAAGGAATGATCCTGTCTGCAAAGCTATTCATCTTGATCCCTTAAAAATCGACAATCGACAATCGTCAATCGTCAATTATTCATTCTTCAGACAACGAACAGCAAAGCCCCATTCCTTAAAGGCGTAGTTCTCATAGAAATAGGCATCGTCAAAGTAGAGGCCTCCGTAAAATGCTGATTCATAAGGATCGTATGTTTGCGTGGAAGACCACATATAACAGTCTCCCCTCAGCACGAGGAAAGTGCCATCGAAACTCCAGCGGTAGCCGCCAGGCAGACCCGTAAAGCCACTCTCATTCGTCGCTCCTGCATTTGGCGGCAGCCAATGTTCAGTGCCCGTTTCTTTCATTTTCCCTCCTGCAACAGGTTCGCCACCCAGGAAGGTCCTGATCGTATTAAATTCGTTTTGGGTGGGAATATGCCAACCTGATGGGCATATTCCCTGCGCACCCTCTGTGGTTACATATTGCATTGCCTCCCTCCATTCATACAAGCCACCATAGATGGCACAGTTAGACGGATCATTATTGTAACAATACTTTTCAATATACCCATTGTTCGTTTGCAATTGCCCTCCGGAATTGCTTTCGATCATGGCACCCACATTCAGGTTCTCTTTCAGCCAGCATTGAGTCCCAATGAGAACCGTATTATAGATCTGCCCTTCATAGTCCACTGTCTCAGTTCCCGGGCAGGGTTGCCCGGTGCTGCTGGTAGCGAAGCTTATGACTACCTGATCAACCGAAATGCCACAAACTGTTGTTATGGTCCAGGAAAGGGTGTACTCATTCCCTGCCTGGCCCTGGAATTCACTGGTCGGGCTGTCAGGATCAACTATAGTCCCGCCAGTTCCACTGACAATTGCCCAAAGGCCTGTACCAGAGGATGGCGCGTTTCCTGCCAGTGTGGTGTAGGTGCCAGGAATATTCATTTGATCCGGCCCTGCGTTAGCCTCTGAGGGTTGAGGACTACAGTCTTTCAGACAACGGACTGAAAATCCATAATCTTTGTACCAGTATGCACTGAATACATCCGAGTGATCATATCCCACGACCCTGTACAGGGCATATTCCGTTTCATCCCCAGTAGAGGACCAGAAGCCTCCGTAGGAATATACCATGATGAAAACACCCTCTTCATTATCGCGGTACCCACCGGGTAGAGCCGTGAATCCGCTTGCATTGGTAGCTCCCTCATTGGGTGATGCCCAATTCGTGGTTCCTGCCTCCTTGACTTTGCCGCCCGCGTCAAATCCTCTCCATTCCGACTCATCCCATTCCGGATCCCCGACTCCATACTGAGAATCCACCGTGCCTTCCAGTAGCTTCCAGTCCCATTCTGAAGGAATATGCCATCCTGCGGGGCAGATTCCCTGCGCTCCCTCAGTCGTCATGTATTGCATGGCTTCATTCCATTCATAAAGCCCTCCGTAACCGCTGCAATAAGTTGGATTGTTACCATAGCAATATTTTTCAATGATTCCATTATTGGTCTGGAGTTGACCCCCCTCATTGCTCGGGATGGGTGTGCCTATATTCAGGTTCTGCACCATCCAGCACTGGTACCCAATCTGGACCGTTTCATAGGACTGCCCGTCACGCTCATCGATGACCAGTTCACCACAGGCAAATACGGCAGTCGCAAAACTTATAATTACCGTATCCGCAGTGCTTCCGCAATCCGCACTTATGGTCTAAGAAAGAGAATAGGTATTTCCAGCCAGTCCTTGAAATTCAGCTGTCGGACTCCATGGATCCACGAATGTTCCCCCCGTTCCGCTGACAATTTCCCAGATCCCCGTACCGTATGTGGGAGCGTTACCGGCTAACATGGTGGACGTGCCAGGTACGTTCAACTGATCCGGCCCGGCATTAGCCTGATCGGGCTCAGGCCAGCAACCTTTCACGCAACGGATCGACAGACCAAAATCAGATTCAAGGCATGCACGTTCAACCAGCGGATAGTTATACCACAGATCGTTGGTCCAGGCACATGCCGAAAGGTTGTCCGTTGATGACCATTGGTATCCAACTTCATGCAGTGATGTGAAACTGCCTGCCCACCTGCTGCGCAGACCGCCCGGAAGCCCGGTAAATCCGCTTGCATTCGTAGCATTGGTATTGGGGGGATTCCAGTGTGCATAACCCGCCTCCTTTAAAGCGCCTGCAGCATTATCATATCCTCCATAAAGCATGACGAGTTCCGCCCATTCACTGTCTCCCGGAATATGCCAACCCGGCGGACAGATACCCTGAGCCCCTTCTTCCATGACATATTGCATCGCCTCATGCCATTCGTACAGTCCACCGTATTCCTCACAATTGACCGCATTGTTCCCATAACAGTACTTTTCAATAATATCATTATCCGTTTGTAACGAACCTCCCTGACTGCTGTTGATCATCGTCCCCACGTTCAGGTTCTCTTTGAACCAGCACTGCTCACCTATCTGTACCGTGGTGTAAGTCTGATCCTCGTAGACTACCGGGGCAATACAGCCGCACGGCAGATCCGGTACCTGCATGATGATATTCACCATGGCGATGATATCCAGAACATTGATGTAACCATCTGCATTCACATCAGCCGCCTCTTCGTCGAAAGGTTCAGGATTTTCTCCCATGACATAATTCACGATAGCAATGACATCCAGGACATTGACGAATCCATCCTTGTTCACATCGGCGCAAATGAATCCATTCTCTTCCGGCACCGCCGGCTCGGCTGGAGAGCTGACAAAGGGTTTTGAAAGTGCAATAGATCCCCGGATTTCGCTGGCTGGAACCGAGAGATTCACCAAAAACAGGAATGATACAATCGTTATGAGTGCACCCAAAAATACTATGCGGTTCATATGAAGTTTGTTTGAATTAGGTACGAAAGATAGTTAAATCAAGCGCCCCAAGCAAGTAATTTCTTGAATATTTTCACTCATTCGGTTCATCTCTTTAACTTTCCATTTCATTTGTCCGACTAATGATAAATCATCAGGATTATCTATCTTTACGCACTTTTATAAAATCTTCATTCAACCCGACCATGATCGCCATCGCCGACAGTGGAGCCACAAAAACGGATTGGGCGTTCATCAATCCAAAGAACGAAATCACCCATGCCCGGACGATCGGCTTCAATCCCTATTTCATCAAAACGGATGGCATCCGTGAAGAACTGAAAAAAAATCTGTTTCCCTATGTTAACAATCAGCTTGTAAAGGAAGTGTACTTTTACGGAGCTGGCTGTTCAACGCCTATCAACTGCGACATAGTACACAGCGCGCTGGAAGACTTCTTCTTAAATGCAGAAATCGATGTGGATCATGACCTGCTGGGTGCAGCCAGGGCATTGCTTGGAAAAGAAAAGGGAATTGCCTGCATACTCGGGACAGGATCCAATTCCTGCAGCTATAATGGTAGTTTTATCACGGAAAATGTAAATTCACTCGGGTATGTACTGGCAGACGAGGGAAGCGGAGCCTATCTGGGGAAACAGCTGATCCGTGATTTCTTCCTTAATGAACTTCCGGAAGATCTGAAGAAGGCTTTTGATAAGAAGTATAACTACAGTCTGGAAAATGTGCTGAATGCCATCTATGACCGTCCCTATCCAAATCGCTTCCTGGCCTCATTTTCTTATTTTCTGAGCGCGAACCTTCAGCATGAGCATGTCCGGAACCTGATCCGGAACGCTTTCAGGGCTTTTTTTAAACATCAGGTAACCAAATACAAGGGATACAGCGAGCTACCCGTCAGGGCACTGGGATCTGTAGCATGGCATTACCGGGAATTCCTGGTCGGGACTGCAATGGAATTCGGGATAAACATGGATAAGATCCTGCAAAATCCCATTGACGGATTGATCGAATACCACCGACCTTTCCCATCTGCTGGCTCCGATCGGAACCAGTCCACTACCTGAGATGGCTGCTGATCAGGACTGTCATTTCCTTGAAACCATCAGGCTGCAGCCAGTGGATGGATGCATCCTGCCTGAACCATGTCAATTGACGCTTGGCGTACTTCCTTGTATGCGTTTTGATGTTTTTCACGGCTTCTTCAAGGTTGACTTCCCCCGACAGGTATTCAAAAAGTTCCTTATAGCCGACCGTATTCAACGCATTCAGGTGACGAAAGGGATACAGTAACCGGGCCTCTTCCAGAAGACCATTTTCCATCATACGATCGACCCGCTCGTTGATCCTCTGGTACAGACTATCCCTTTGCAATGTAATACCTATCTGTAATATACCGAAATCCCGTTTCTTGGGACGATGGCTTCGCTGTAATGAAAAGGGGACTCCCGTGATCATGCTTACCTCAATGGCTCGCAGGAGTCTTTTTGGATTGTTCTGATCAACCGTCGCGTAATATTCAGGATCCAATTCCCGGAGCATTGCCTGCAGGGAGCTGATTCCCTCCTGGAGCAATTTCGCTGTAAGCTGTTTCCGCAGGATGGGATCGGGATCAGGCAGGTCATCGATCCCTCTGAGCACTGACCTTACATACAAACCCGATCCGCCTGTCATGATTACTGTCTCATGATGTTGAAAGAGGCGATCCAGTAAACCAAGAACGTCTTTTTCATACCGATAAACATTGTAGTCTTCATGGATGGACAAATGCCCGATGAAATGATGGGGAACAAGGGCCAGTTCCTCAGCTGAAGGGACAGCCGTACCTATTCGCATCTCCCGGTAGAACTGTCGTGAGTCGGCTGAAATGATCTCTGTCCGGAAATGTTGTGCCAGCTGAATGGCAAGCGTTGTTTTACCGGCAGCCGTGGGACCAACAAGGATGACTAACAGACGTGGAGGGTTGATTAGACCGGGATTAACCAGTACCCGGTTCATTCTTCAATAAAGGTTTCAAATCCATCACCGGGCAATTCCTCATCGTTCAGCATCTCATCAAATTCCTTTAGCAACTCCTCCTCATCCACATCCGTCACTACAATATCGGCATCGCTTATCTTTTTGACAAGCAGTGTCCCTTCGCTTTTGACGCATGTCGGGTAAATGGTGTTCTCGTCAGCAGGAACGATTTTCATCAGTTCGATGAACAGGGAAGCCTGGTTCAGTATATCATATTCATAGAGAATCCGCTGGTGCGGATCATCAATAAAGTCCTTAATGACTGACTCTTCCATGACGGTGATCGGGATATGGTAGAATTCATTCTCATCATCATCCGATCCATCTTCGATCCGGTCCTCCATATCGATCAGGGTGATTTCCTTGAGTTTATTCCAGCGTCTGTCACAGATGAAAAAAGATGCAAGTTCATTCCCATCCAGTTGAACACTCTCACGTATCCCATCATGAAACTCCCTGAATGTCTGAGTTGCCTTGATGTCGATATCTCTCACAAACTTATCATTTTCATCACTTAATAGTCGAAATCGGTAAGCGTGCATGGCTCTTTTTCGTTTGAAAATTCCGCTACAAAAATAACGATAATCCGGATAGATTTTATTTTTGAGGACAGATGCCTATTTTTTTACCCTCCTGGATCATGAGCTCGTATGCGGCGTCATATTCATTTGGAATGATCCCGTCGAGAATGGCCTCACGTATTGCATTTTTAATGATTCCGACCTCGCGGCCAGGGCCGATCCCAAAAGTTGACATGATCAGTTCGCCCGAAATGGGAGGCTGCCAGTTCCGGATCCGGTCCTTCTCTTCCACCTCTTTCAACTTTTTCCGTACAAGCTGGAAATTACCCAGATACTTTTTGACCTTTTCCTGATTTTTGGAGGTGATGTCCGCTTCACAAAGCAGCATCAGGTCGTCGATGTCATCGCCGGCATCAAAAAGCAGCCTGCGCACCGCAGAATCAGTAACCACATCTTCAGCAAGAACCTGAGGCCGCAGGTGCAACAGGACCAGTTTTTTGACATACTTCATTTTTTCATTCAAGGGCAGCTTGAGTCGGGTAAAGATTTGTGGGACCATTTTGGAACCCAGGAAATCATGACCATGAAAGGTCCATCCCAGTTCAGGATCGAACTTCTTGGTCAGGGGTTTGGCAATGTCATGAAGCAAGGCTGCCCAGCGCAGCCAGAGATTGTCGGTCGTTTCAGCAAGGTTATCCACGACCTGTAATGTATGTAAAAAATTATCCTTGTGACCTCTTCCATCCACCATCTCCGCTCCTTTCAGGGCTACCAGCTGAGGGAAAAATATCTCCAGCAGACCGGTTTCAAAAAGAGACAGAAGCCCTTTGGATGGCTTGTCCACCAGCATGATCTTGTTGAATTCATCCATGATCCGTTCCATGGATACAATGCTCAGCCTGCCCCTGTTCCGATGAATGGCACGATAGGTCTCCGGAAAAACAGAAAAATCCAACTGTGCAGCAAACCTGATCGCTCTCATCATTCGCAGCGGATCATCTGAAAAAGTAATATCCGGGTCGAGGGGGGTTCGTAAAATCTTCCTGTCCAGATCACTCAATCCATCGAAAGGATCGAGCAGTTTCCCAAAATCATCGCTGTTCAGGCTTAAGGATAATGCATTGATCGTGAAATCCCGCCTGTTTTGATCATCCTTCAGGGTTCCGTTTTCCACCAGCGGTTTCCTGGAATCCAGACGGTAGGACTCCCGCCTTGCTCCTACAAACTCCAGTTGCCATACCTCGCCGTGTTCCCTGAAGGTTATGGAGGCTGTGCCGAAATTCTTGTAAACGCTGACCTGAACATTACCGGTCAATGTTCTGGCCACACCCTCAGCCAGATCGATCCCACTGCCCAGTACCACAATATCAACATCCTTAGATGGACGATTCAATAACAGATCCCTGACATACCCGCCAACGACATAAGCCGGAACGCCCATCTTACTGGCAACCCGGGTAATGGTCTTAAAAACCGTATGGGTGAGGTACTGTTTCATGATCCTGAATTGGATGCAAATGTAATAAATTGAAACCTAATCCTTGGTCATGTCGTCCATGAGTTGTAATTTTGCCGGGGATAAAAATGAGTAATTAAGGTAACTGTAACCCATAACATTGACAATATGACATCAACACGCACCATTGTAGCTTTACCCGGCGACGGTATTGGAAAGATCGTTCTTCATGAAGCGATAAGGGTTCTGGAAGCATCCGGATTTAAAGCAGATTATGTATTTGGTGATATTGGATGGGAATTTTGGTGCAAGGAAGGAAATCCATTGCCCCAAAGGACACTGAAATTGCTCGAGAAGCATAAGATTGCCCTTTTCGGCGCCATCACCTCCAAACCCAAAGACAAAGCAGTTGCAGAACTGTCTGCGGAACTACAGGGCAAAGGATTCACCTATTACAGCCCGATCGTGTCCATGCGTCAGCATTTTGATCTGGATATATGCATGCGGCCCTGCCGTACCTTCAAGGGTAATCCGCTGAATTTTATCCGTCGGGGACCCGGAAATACGGTCGAAGAACCCTTTATCGATACCATGATCTTCAGGCAGAATACGGAAGGATTATACGGTGGCGTGGAATGGACCAACCCCCCGGATACGGTATATGATGCCTTGATGACGCATGCCAAGTTCAGGGAAAATTTTGCCTGGTGCCCCCGCCCTGAATTGGCGGTTTCGACAAGGATCTTCACCAGGAAATACACCACACGGATCGTGAGAGCCGGTTTTGAGTATGCCAAATCAAAGGGATTCAAGACGGTGACCGTCTGCGAAAAACCCAATGTGATCCGGGAAACATCAGGTATGATGCTGAAAATTGCTCAGGAAATGGTAAAGAACGAATATCCGGACATCCGTGTCCAGGATGTGAACATCGATGCACAGATGATGTGGCTGACCAAGAACCCGGAGGATTTCAACGTGATTGTCGCGGGAAATATGTTCGGCGACATTGTTTCGGATGGCTTCGCCGGACTGGTGGGTGGACTAGGATTTGCATGCAGTGCCAACATCGGCCCTGAAGTTGCGGTTTTTGAGCCGACACACGGATCCGCTCCTAAATATGCCGGGTATGAAACCAGCATTGTCAATCCCATTGCCATGATCCTTTCTGCCTGCATGATGCTGGATCATATCAACGAAAAGGAAACGGCAAACCGTATCAGAAACGCTGTCGCTGCAGTGATTGAGGAAGGAAAAGTGAAAGCGTACGACATGCTTAAAATGAAAGGCAGCCCCGACGTCATCCATCAGGGCGCAGCCTCCACCACCCAAATGACCGACGCAGTGATCGCAAAGATGAAATAGGACTTCAGGTTGCAAGTTTCAGATTACAGGTTTCAGGTTGTAATACCTGTAACTTGCAACTTACAACTTGTAACCTGAAACACATTCCCATGAACAATCAACTATAACTTTGTGAAAATGAACATTTACGATTTATGGCCTGAACTCAACTGGATTCAGGATCAGGACATGAGAACAAAAACCGCCAGAACATGGGAACTCGCCCTTGAGAAAAGTGTACTTACCCCGGATGATCTGAACCGCATTCCCTTTACCCTGCTCTGCGGTCCTGATCTGAAGGTAACCTTCATGGACCACAAACGGTCGGTTGTGCATATTGCCAGGGCGGCCGGAGAAAAAATGAACGAATTTTATAAAAACGACCTGCCGGTGAACATGGATGTGCTGATTGCAGGCGCCATTCTGGCAGATGTGGGTAAACTGCTGGAGTACACCCTGGATAAAAATGGTGTGGCCATTCAGGGAAACTATGGTAAATACCTCCGGCATCCCTTCTCCGGGGTCTCACTGGCCGAACAGTGCGGTGTCCCTGCAGAAGTGTGCCATATCATTGCAGCACATGCACATGAAGGCGACCTGGTCAAACGCTCAACCGAGGCCTATGTGGTGCACCACGCCGACTTCATGACCTTCTTGCCGTTCAAGGATAGACTGAAGATTTAAATTCCAAATTCCAGGAACCAAATTCCAAATAAATTTCAAATCACAAATTCCAATACCCATCAACTATTGGGTAAATCATAATTTGACCATTTAACAATATGACAGTTTAACAATTTGATATAATGAATCTTATTGAAAAAATCATTGCGAATCATTCGAAGTACGATACCGTGAAACCCGGTGATATTGTTGATATTGAGCTCGATGTCAGGGCTGCCAGGGATTTCGGAGGGGCCAATGTCGTTAAAAACATCGTTGATCATCAACTGACCATCCACGATCCATCAAGAACGTTTTTCACGTTTGATTGCAATCCGACAGGTTCGGATCAGAAATATGCCCAGAACCAGCAGATATGCCGTCAGTTTGCCCGGGATCATGGGATCAGGGTTTACGATATCGACAAAGGGATCGGAACGCATATTCTCATCCACGAGGGATTGGCCTATTTAGGTTCGACTGTGGTAACCACCGATTCGCACGCCAATATCCTGGGAGCTGTCGGAGCTTTTGGCCAGGGTATGGGGGATCAGGACATTGCAGCTGCATGGGCAAAAGGCAAGGTCTGGTTCAAAGTACCTCCCTCCGTCCGGATCAACCTGAACGGTAAAAGACCGGCCGGTCTGAGTGCCAAAGATATTGTTCTCAATTTACTCAACATATTCGGAGCCAATCAGTTACTGGGATATTCCATCGAGATTTATGGAAAAGAGGTCGACAAACTTACACTGGACGAGCGGATCACCATTGCTTCCATGGCGACGGAAATGGGAGCCATCATTATCCTTTTGACCCCTTCGGCAGCGATCCTGGAGTACAGTTCAAAAAGGGCTGGCAAAACCATTGGACTGATCGCAGCAGATGCGGATGCCCATTACGAGAAAACTTTCGACTTTGACCTGAGCCATTTCGTCACACGGGTTTCACGGCCGGGCAAACCCCATGATACAGTGGATATTCAACAGGTTACAAAGACTCCCATTGATTCAGCTTTTATCGGGAGCTGCACCAATGGCCGGATGGAAGACCTCAGGAAAGCAGCTGCCATACTGAAAGGCAGGAAGGTGGCACCTGGCGTGGTTCTCAAAGTGGTTCCCGCAACGGACGAGATATGGCAGCAATGCCTTCAGGAAGGTATCGTTCAGATTTTCAAGGATTCCGGAGCCCTGGTTTCCAATGCCGGATGCGCTGGGTGTGCTGCAGGACAGGTTGGCCAGAATGGACCCGGTGAGGTAACGCTCAGTACAGGAAACAGGAATTTCCCGGGCAAACAGGGAAAAGGCGAAGTGTACCTGGCCTCCCCGGAAGTGGTTGCCGCTTCGGCCATAGCCGGGTATATCACAACCCCTGACCAAATACCGGACAAACCCAGGATCCATGCTGCAAGGGAAAAATCAGCAGTACAGCAGGCCGTCAAAGAAAAATCCGTTTCAGCGGAACGTAAACCGACCATGGTCGAAGGAAGAGCCTGGTACATCAGGAAGGATGACATTGATACGGATATGATCTACCATAACCGGTATTTGACCATTACCAACATCAGTGAGATGGGCCAGTACACATTTGACAACCTGAAAGGTTATGAGGATTTTGCAAAAAAAGCCAAAGCTGGCGACATTGTCGTGGTTCAGAAGAATTTTGGCAGCGGATCGTCACGCCAGCAGGCTGTGGATTGCTTCCTTTCCCTGGGTATTCAGGCTATCCTGGCAGAGTCGTTCGGAGCCATTTATGAACGCAACGCCATCAACGCAGCGCTGCCGATCATGACCTACCGCTCAATCCAATCCATCGATCTGGAAGACGGCGACATCATCCGGCTAAATTTCGAAACCGGGGAAGTGACCAATGTAAGCAAAGGAAAATCGATGCTGGCCGATCCATTCTCCGAGGTACAGCTGGAAATCTACCAGCATGGCGGCCTGTTCTAGTTCAGTTTGATGCTCCCGCTTTTCTTATCCGGCTCGTTGCCATATTTTGTGGTAATGGAGATATATCCCGGGTAGACAATCTCGCGTGATCCAACCATAATGGTGGGTTTGGCTTTTATGGTAATGCGGGTGGGCTCTCCTCCCAGGCCGGCAAGATTGAATCCGAAGTTGATGATCGTTTCTGCGGATTTGCCGGAAAGGACTTTTTTCAGATCCATGTTCATATTCAACGGAATCACCGTGGTGCCACCATTGGCAGGAATTTGAACCTTTTCGTTCAGCACTCCCTGGATCATCTCGATGTCATCAATGAACAGGATCCATTCCAGCCGGTTCATGGCAGCCAGCTGATCGTTGGGATTTTTCGCCTCAATGTTCAGTGTAAAACTCAGTGGCAATTGCCCACCGGCCATTGCAGCCGTGATGACACCGGCATCGATGAGGCCGAGGTCAGATATGGACTTGATCTCCTGAACGTTCACTCCTGCCAGAGTCAACTGTTTTACGGATTGTAACCTGAAGTCACATTTGGTCAATGTGGCCATCTGTCCAACCTGTTCAAAAATTCCACAGGAGCTGAAGATGAGCATAAGACTCATCACGACAATAAGGTACTGTCTGGATGAAATGGAGATTTTCATGTGATAAGGATTTAAGATAAACAAAATTATCATTTATCTCCATGAGGTTACTCCGGGATCGAAAAAAAAGGGTATCCTGTAGTTGTGTATGATAAAATATGTATATTTGCGTATTCAAATACCTAATTACGTAATAAAAATGGGACGATTGATCCACCTTTCCGAAGCAGCCTCACTCGCCATTCATTGCCTGGCATTGGTCGCCAGCAATGAGAAATCAATCAAGGCATCAGCGATGGCAAAGCAGCTGGGCGCATCCCGAAACCACCTGGCTAAAGTATTGCAACAACTCGTCAGGCATAACTACTTGTCATCCACCCGGGGTCCGAATGGAGGATTTACGCTGAGAGTCGCCCCGGGGGATATCTCCCTGTACGATGTTTACGAACTGATGGAGGGCAAACCAGAACTCGAATACTGCGGAGCCCATGGCGATGATTGCCCCTTCGCTGATTGCGTCTACGGAAACATTCGCGAGAAACTCACCAGCGAATTCGTAACCTTTTTTAAGAACCGGAAAATCAGCGACGTCAAGGCTTTAATCCGATGATCATGCTGAATACGAAAGATCATGAATCTGATCACCATTAACCATAAATACCATGAACACAAATCAATTTCAGACTTCTACCGTTTTCAAACTGACAGAAACCGTCATTTACGCCGACGCAAGCATCGTCAGTAAAACAGTGATCAAAAAAGACACAGGGAACATCTCCCTTTTTGCATTTGCCAAAAACGAAGGTCTCAGCGAACATACCGCGCCCTTCGATGCAATGGTCTACATTTTCGATGGAAAAGCCGAGATTATCATTGACCGGATTTCCCACGTACTCACTGCCGGCGAAATGATCATCATGCCCGCCAATGTGCCTCATGCTGTTAAAGCAGCCGAAGACTTCAAAATGATGCTGGTGATGATTAAGTAGTCAGCGCTTGATTTTACCGTAAAAACTGATCTAATTCAGACTGAATCTAAATTTTACAGGATTTTTGCTTCTGTAAAGATTCAGTCCTAAATTAGGGCATTCATAGACGGAATTCCCTGAAATATGAGAACTTTCATCCGCTGGCTTCTTCCACCACGGTCATGGACATTTCCCGTGATCGTCCTGTTGGGAATCATCGCTGGCTGCATTATTTTGCTCATCCATATTTCAAGGGCAGGTTCCTATCTGACCAATGATCCGTCAGCCTGCGTCAACTGCCATATCATGTCGCCCTACTATGCCACATGGAGTCACAGTTCACACAGAGAAGTGGCCACCTGTAATGAATGCCATGTTCCCCACAACAACCTGGTCAACGCATATTACTTCAAGGCAAAGGACGGACTGCGCCACGCCACCATTTTCACACTGAGAAATGAGCCACAGGTAATTTTTATCCTGGAACCTGGTAAAAAAGCCGTCCAAAGCAATTGTATCAAATGTCATGAAAAATTACTGACAGAAACCCTGTGCCTGGGCCGTGACAAAGCGTGTGGTGATGGAAGGTTTTGCTGGGAATGCCACCGGGAAGTACCCCATGGAAGGGTAAACAGCCTTTCCAGCGTTCCATTTGCACCTGTGCCGAGACCCTCTGCTGTGGTTCCATCCTGGCTGATAAAGAAATCTGAAAATTGATACGTTATATCCTTATTCTGATCCTATGAAAACCATCACTGAACACATCACGAAAAAACCCTGGCTGGGGTGGCTGATTTTCCTGCTAACGGTTGTGATCGTATTTTTCCTGGGTTTACTGGCATCTTCCATTATCGGACGTCGGTCAGAAGCTGCTTTGATGGATAAACCCAAGGTGGAGGTAAGCCAGTGGGAATCAAGGAATGCAATCTGGGGACAAAACTATCCCCGGGAGTACCAGAGCTTTCTTCAGACTGCTGATACAGATTTTCGTAGTGCATTCGGAGGTAGCACCATGATCGACATGCTGGAACTGGATCCCAAACTGGTGGTCCTGTGGGCGGGATATGCCTTTTCGAAGGATTATAACCAGGGACGGGGACACTTTTATGCAGTGACCGACATTCACCGCACCCTAAGGACAGGCGCTCCCATGGGCCCCGATGAAGGGCCCCAGCCCAATACCTGCTGGGCCTGTAAAAGCCCCGATGTTCCCAGGGTGATGCAACAAACCGGTGTGGCAGAATTCTATAAGGGTAAATGGGCATCAAGAGGCAACCAGATCATGAATCCGATCGGCTGCGCCGACTGCCATGACGCAGTTACCCAGAATCTGCGCATCAGCCGTCCTGCCCTCATCGAAGTTTTTGAACGGCAGGGTAAGGACATCCGTTCAGTTAGCCATCAGGAAATGCGCAGCCTGGTATGTGCCCAGTGTCATGTCGAATATTACTTCAAAGGAGATGGAAAATACCTCACCTTTCCGTGGGACAGGGGATTTACCGCTGATTCAATCGAAACCTACTACGATTCCTATGAATTTACCGATTGGACACATGCCCTGAGTAAAACACCGATGCTTAAAGCACAACATCCTGATTATGAATTATTTAAGACAGGAATTCATTACGACAGGGGCGTTTCCTGTGCTGATTGTCATATGCCCTATCAAAACGAGGGAGGGCAGAAATTTACCGATCATCATATTCAAAGTCCCCTGAATAACACATCCAATTCCTGCCAGGTCTGCCACAGGGTAAGTGAGAAAACACTCTACGAAAATGTGTATGAACGACAGCAAAAAACACTGGAGATCAGGGATAAGGTGGAAGAAAACATCTGCAGGGCGCATATCGAAGCAAAAACAGCCTGGGATGCTGGTGCCACTGAGGAAGAAATGAAACCCGTCATGACACTGATCCGGCATGCACAATGGCGATGGGACTATGTAGCTGCCAGCCACGGGGGCTCGTTTCATTCACCGGTGGAAAGCCTTCGGCTGCTGGGCACATCCATGGATAAAGCCCAGGAAGCCCGTGTTCTGCTCTCCCGCATTCTCTCAACTCACCAGATCACTCAGCCCGTCGCCTTCCCGGATATCTCTACCAAAGCAAAAGCACAGCTCTATATTGGTCTGGACATGAATGATCTGCGCTCAGACAAACAGAAGTTCCTGGACCAGATCGTCCCTAAATGGATGGAAGAATACAGCAAACAGTTCTGAAATGCTTTTCGTTGACAGGCCGGAAACTGATCCTTATTTTAATCTGGCCGCTGAAGAATATATTTTCCGGAACATCAGGGATGATGTGATCATGCTCTGGCGGAACACTCCCGCAGTGATCATCGGCAAACACCAGAATCCTCACAGGGAGGTCAACCTTACATTTGCCAGGGAAAACCATCTGCCGGTCATCCGTAGGATCACCGGTGGCGGAACTGTTTACCAGGATATGGGCGACATTAATTTTACCTTCATCCGGTCAGAACAAACCAACCCTATGATCAATTACGGAGCCATCCTGCATCCATTGATCTCCATCATGAACAGCTGGCATATTCCCTGTAAAATGACAGGAAAAAGTGATATTACCATCCATGACAGAAAGATTTCCGGAAATGCACAGCATATTTTTAAAAACAGGATACTGCACCATGGCACCCTGCTGTACGCTTCCAACCTGGAAGATCTGAACAGCGCCCTGACTCCTACAAGCAGGGGGTACCATGACAGATCCATCCGGTCCAATCCATATCCGGTGGCCAACATCAGCGATTTCCTTTCCAATCCTCCTTCCATTGAACAATTCCAGGAACAGCTTCACACTGAATTGCTGAAGATCTTCTCCCCTATCGCCAGGATCGGGTTTACCAGCTGTGACAGGGATAGCATACGTGAGCTGGCTGAAAAGAAGTATAAAACCTGGGAATGGAATTTCGGATACTCTCCGCCCTATCAACTACAAACACAGCTGCCTTTTCAGGGCAGAAAAGTAAAAATCGAAATTTTAGTCAAAAACGGGATCATGCAGAAAATCCATATCTTTGATTCCCTGCAGGATCCAGGGTATATGGCGGCTCTGATGCAACTGGAAGGCCTTAAACATGAAGAGCATGCAATCAGACTGTTTTTTAATGACCACCCCCGGCTTGCTGCTGATATGGGATTGACGGTACAGGAAATCTGCAAGGCGCTGTTCTAATAAAGATGACTCAAAGCATATGGATCAGGAAAAGCTGGCAGTAGCACTGAAAACACTTAAGAAATCACTAGAGGGTGACCTGTTCTGGGAAGAAACCTACCGGCTGCTTTATGCGACGGATGCTTCCGCATACCGTGAAATGCCCCTGGCAGTGGCAAGACCGAAAAATAAAGACGATATCCGGAGATTGATCCATTTCGCCCGGCAATTCCATACCTCCCTGATTCCCAGAACGGCCGGAACCTCACTGGCAGGACAGGTGGTCGGCGGAGGGATTGTGGTGGATGTTTCCCGTTATATGACACGCATCCTGGAACTGAACGCAACGGAGCGATGGGTGCGCGTAGAGCCGGGTGTTGTTCTGGATGAACTCAACCAGTTCCTCGAACCTCACGGCCTGTTCTTTGGGCCGGAAACCTCGACCTCAAACCGCTGCATGATAGGGGGAATGGTGGGTAACAATTCCTGCGGAGCACATTCGCTCATCTATGGCAGCACCCGGGATCATACCCTTGAATTGCGTACACTCCTGAGCGATGGCAGTGAAGTGCATTTCAAACAGGTTTCCGCAAACGAATTCATAGATAAATGCAACGGAGACCACACAGAAAATCGGATTTACCAGCATATCCAAAAAATTCTGAGCAACCCGGATCATCAGAAAGAGATACGGGAGCAATACCCGGATCCATCCATAAAACGCAGGAACACAGGGTATGCGATCGATCTGTTGCTGGAAACAGAACCTTTTAGGAAGAATGGATCCCCCTTCAACTTTTGCCGCTTACTTGCCGGTTCTGAAGGCACGCTGGCATTCACTACAGAGATCAAACTCAACCTTGTACCCCTTCCGCCAAAGACGAAAGGATTGCTTTGTGTCCATTTCCACACCCTGGAAGAAGCATTTCATGCCAACCTGATCGCACTGAAGCACAAGCCAGGAGCCATTGAACTGATCGATCACCATATCCTGGAACAGACAAAATTGAACATTGAACAGCGTAAAAACCGCTTTTTTGTTCAGGGAGATCCCGCTGCAGTGCTGATCATCGAATTCGCAAGGGAATCAAAAGATGAAATCGTCCGCCTTGCGGAACTCGTAAAACAGGATTTACAGGCGGAAGGGTATGGATATCATTTTCCTCTTGTTTTCGGGAGCGACATTCCGAAAGTTTGGGCCCTGAGAAAAGCAGGTCTGGGACTGCTGACGAATATTACCGGAGACGCAAAACCCGTTTCAGTCATTGAAGATACGGCGGTACGTCCGGTGGATCTGCCCGACTATCTGAGGGATTTTCAGAAAATCATGGAAAAGCATGATACCCATTGTGTTTATCATGCCCACATCTCCACTGGGGAATTGCACCTCCGGCCTGTACTGAACCTCAAGCACAAGGAGGATGTGGAACGGTTCCATGCCATTGCACTGGAAACAGCCCGGCTTGTTAAAAAATACAAAGGATCGTTCAGCGGGGAACATGGTGATGGTAGAGTCAGGGGCGAATTTATCCCACTGATGATCGGTGAGCGAAACTATGAACTGTTACGGTCCATTAAAAATACCTGGGACCCTGATCATATTTTCAATCCCGGTAAAATCACCGACACACCCTCGATGAAGACCGGGTTGCGATACACAACCGGGCAGATCACCAGGGACATCTCTACCTATTTTGATTTCTCCGACACCCTGGGAATCCTCAGGGCTGTGGAACAATGCAACGGTTCGGGCGACTGCCGGAAGTCGGAGCGTATGGGCGGGGTGATGTGTCCGAGCTTCATGGCTACCAGGGACGAGAATGCAACCACCAGGGCCAGGGCAAACATCCTGCGTGAGTTTCTGACGCATTCAACCAAAAAAGATCCATTCGACCACCGTGAAATTCTTGAAATTCTTGACCTATGTCTTTCCTGCAAGGGCTGCAAGGCCGAGTGCCCCTCCAGTGTGGATATGGCTGCGTACAAGGCTGAATTCCTTCAGCATTATTACCATAAACATGGAATACCCCTGAGAGTCCGTATCGTGGCAGCGATCAACAGGATCAACCGCCTGGCGTCGTATGTCCCCCGAATTTACAACGGACTGATCAGCAACAGGTATTCATCCGCTCTCCTGAAAACGATCCTCGGATTTGCCTACCAGCGAACCCTCCCCATGATCCACCGGGTAACCCTGACAGGATGGTACAGAAAAAATTACCCCAGGCTATCTCTTCCTGTTCAGTCAAAAGGTACAGTCTGCCTGTTCGCAGATGAATTCACCGAGTACAATGATACCGAGACAGGGATCAAAGCGATCAAACTATTGACCCGGCTGGGTTATGACGTAATCATCCCACAACACGCTGAAAGTGGCAGGGCTTTGCTGTCGAAGGGCCTTATTTGCAGAGCCAGAAAAATTGCTGAAAAGAACGTTGGATTATTAAGTAAGGCCGTTTCGGAAGAGATACCCCTGTTAGGTCTGGAGCCTTCCTGCATTTTAACTTTCAGGGATGAATACCCGCGGCTCGTCAACGACCGCACAAAGCCACTTGCCACTGCACTTGCAAAGAATACCCTGCTGCTGGATGAATTCATTGTCCGTGAGGCGCAAAAAGGAAGGATCACCCCTGAGCTTTTCACGACCGCTAAAAAGGAGATCCGATTACACGGGCACTGTCACCAGAAAGCACTGGCATCCACGGCGTCGACGCGTGAAATGCTCTCTTTGCCGGTTAATTATACGGTGACAGAAATTCCGTCGGGTTGCTGTGGAATGGCTGGTTCTTTTGGATTTGAAAAGGAACATTACGATCTTTCCATGAGCATTGGGGAGCTGGTACTCTTTCCTGCCGTAAGGGCCTGTCTGCCGCAGACCATCATCGCTGCGCCCGGAACAAGTTGCCGTCACCAGATCCTGGAGGGAACCGGAAGAAAAGCATACCATCCCGTTGATATTCTGTATGATGCCCTGTTATAAAAAAAAATCCCGCGGGATGTGCGGGATTTTTCATTCTGATCCAGTGATTATTCCTCTTTGGCTTTTTCCTTTTTAACCCGATCTTTCTTCTCAGTCTCCTCCAGGTTCGATTTCAGGTTGGCCAACGCTTCGATATCGCCAAGAGTCGTTTTCTCCAGCGTATCCTGTAATTTTTTCACTACCCGTTTGGCAGAACGGGTCTCCGTCTTGACCTGATCAGTTGCTTTGGCTTTTTCTGTGGCCTGGGTGTCCTGGTAGATCCTGGAGTGAGAAAGGATGATCTTCTTGTTGTCCTTTGAGAACTCAATCACTTTAAACTCCAGTGACTCATCCACATGCAATCCCGAACCGTCCTCTTTTGTGGAGTGCCGCATCGGGCAGAATCCCTCAACCCCATAGGGCAAAGAAACGATAAATCCTTTGTCGGAAGCGCTGATGATGGTGCCCTTATGAATGCTTCCCACCTGGAAAATCGATTCAAAAACATCCCATGGATTTTCTTCAAGTTGCTTGTGGCCCAGGCTCAGTCTGCGGTTTTCCACATCGACATCCAGAACCACCACTTCGATCTCCTCTCCAATCTTGGTGAATTCAGCCGGATGTTTGATTTTCTTCGACCAGGAGAGGTCGGAGATGTGTATCAAACCATCCACTCCTTCTTCCAGTTCAACAAAGATCCCAAAGTTCGTGAAATTCCTCACCATGGCCTTATGCCTGGAATTCACCGGGTATTTCTCCAAGATATTTGCCCACGGATCAGGGATAAGCTGTTTGATTCCCAGCGACATTTTCCGTTCGTCGCGGTCAAGGGTCAGTATGACGGCTTCGACCTCGTCGCCTACCTTAAGGAAATCATGAGCGGTACGCAGGTGCTGCGACCATGACATCTCTGAAACATGGATCAGGCCTTCCACTCCCGTTGCGATTTCCACAAAAGCTCCGTAGTCAGCGATAACCACAACCCTGCCTTTCACCTTATCACCAATCTTCAGATTCGGATCCAATGCATCCCATGGATGTGGGGTAAGCTGTTTCAAACCAAGGGCAATCCGTTTCTTATTGTCATCGAAGTCCAAAATCACCACCTTGATTTTCTGGTCAAGTTCCACAATCTCTTCGGGATGGTTAATCCTGCCCCAGCTTAGGTCAGTGATATGGATAAGTCCGTCAACACCCCCAAGATCAATAAATACGCCGTAGGAGGTTATGTTTTTTACCGTGCCCTCCAGGATCTGACCCTTTTCCAGTTTTGCAATGATCTCCGCCTTTTGCTGCTCAAGCTCGTCTTCGATCAGGGCCTTATGGGATACAACCACATTCTTGTACTCCTGATTGATCTTGACAACCTTGAATTCCATGGTCTTACCAACAAAGATGTCATAATCACGAATGGGTTTCACATCAATCTGGGATCCGGGCAAAAATGCTTCTATGCCAAAAACGTCAACGATCAATCCCCCTTTGGTGCGGCATTTCACATATCCATTGATGATTTCCTGGTTCTCATAGACCGTATTGATCCGTTCCCAGGAGCGGAGTATGCGGGCTTTTTTATGCGACAGGATCAGTTGTCCTTCAGGGTCTTCCTGATTCTCAACGTATACCTCAATTTTATCTCCTATCCGGAGGTTCGGATTGTAGCGCAGCTCGGAAAGAGGAATGACACCATCGGATTTGAATCCGATATTCACCACCACCTCCCGATTGTTCATCGCTACCACAGATCCCTCGATCACTTCATGTTCTACGATCTGATTCAGCGTATTGTCATAAATCTCTTCCAGTTTGTGGCGTTCATCCAGACTATAGTTTTCCTGCTTCTTACCGGCATGTGTCCAGTCAAAATCTTCCTCCCGGTGTGCCCGGTGGAAAGGTTTGCCCTGCGGCTTTTCTTCAGCCGGCTGCTCCGTGATAATATCAGCAAGCAGAGGCGATGCGGCTATGCTACCATCAACAGGCTGTTCTTCAGCCGTTGCAATGACTTCCTGCGACGGTTCTGCCAGTTCAGGTTCAGCCATCTCCGCCATCTTTTCTTCAACTGGTTCAGGTTCAAGTGCAGGTTCATCTACAGCAACAATTTCTTCCTGGCTATCAACACGTTCAGTTTCCGTCTGTACCTCCTGCACAGGATCGTTTACTTCCTCCTGAACCGCGGGTGTTTCCTCCGTGGCAGGTTGTTCCAGCTCTTCATTTTTAAATTCGTTTTCTTCCGTCATGAAATGATAAATTGTGTTCCTGGACGCCGGAACGGGTTAAACATCTGTTTATGCTCAGACTTCAGGTAAAGCCCTGAAAATAACGAAATCCCATCGTCCGCGGATTTCGGGCTGCAAAAGTAGGTAAATAAAATGAAAATTGACAGGATCAGGGATTATTTGTTCACTTTCTAACAGGATAACCTCTTTGTTTAGCCATATCTTCCATGCGTTTCTGAAACCCACTTTTCTTAATGGGTTTCTTTTTGTTCTCTTCGATCCGGGCATGGATCTTTTTCTCATCGACAAACCGTCTGAAAAGATACATTTGCAGGAACGTAAAGACATTCGCCAGCAGATAGTAATAACTCAGGGCCGAGGCATATCCGTTAAAGAAACCCAGGAACATGATTGGCATCAAATAGGAGATGGTCTTCATCCCGGCGATCTGTTGCTGTCCGGTCGACATCATGTCATTATTGATCTTAGTGTAGATGATCGTGGAAACCGTCATCAGCAAACAGAACAAGCTGACATGATCCCCGTAGAAAGGAATGGAAAACGGCAGATTCAGGATAGAATCATACGATGAGAGGTCCTTTGCCCAGAGAAAGGATTGCTGGCGAAGTTCGATGGAGGATGGGAAAAACCGGAACAGGGCGATCAGGATTGGGAACTGCAGCAGCATCGGAACGCACCCTGCCATGGGATTAACCCCCGCCCGTTTGTAAAGATCCATGGTCGCCTGCTGTTTTTTAAGTGCATCCTCCTTTTTGGGAAACTTCTGGTTGATCAGTTCAACATCAGGCCTCAGTACCCTCATCTTGGCAGTCGACATATAGGTCTTATACGCTATGGGCAGCAGGACAATCTTCAGTAAAATGGTCAAAACCAGAATGATGATCCCATAGTTCAGATTGAAACTACTTAAAAAATCAAAGACAGGAATAACGGCAAAACGATTGATCCACTGCATCAGGAAGAAACTCCACCCCATGGGTATCTGGCGTTCAAGATCCAGATTATAATCGCGTAGGGTAGCGTATTTCAGGGGTCCGTAATAAATGGATAGATCCATCGTCGTTTTCTCCTTATCGGAAAAGGGAACCCCGAAGCTGGATTCCATGGATCGTTCGTAACGCTCCTTTACTTCCTTGTCTGTATAGGCATTCACGAGGCCGCTGCTGAAATAATCATCCGAGATGATTGTTGAGCAGAAGAAGCGCTGCTTGAAGGAGATCCATTGCAACCGCGTCGGAATTTCTTCTTCATCGTCCTTGGTCTCCGACAGGTACTCCACTTCACCATCCGAATGTTTGTAATAGATGGTGGGACCGTTGTACCGGTCAATACTCCTCTCCTGTTGCTGCAGGTCGGCATTCCAGGTGCAATCCAGGTACTCTGTGTTGGACGCAAGTATACCCTTCAATCCTGCGAAATGAACCGTAAGGTCAACCATATGGTCCTTGCCACCCATGGTATAGACATATTCGAGATATTGTGAAGAAGAAAAGGGCGACAGGGTATCTGTGCCATTGGCATACAGTCGCATACTGAAAGAAAGAACATCACTTCCCGTGACGGAATTCACATGTTGTCCTTCGCTGCTCTCGCCGTTCCAGTAAGGTTGGAAATAGAGTTCATCCGTATTGATCAACCGGTTATTGGCAAAAAAAGTAAAACCGAAGGTCACAGAAGAAGTGTCGTACAGGACAAGGGGAAGCGAGTCAAAGGTTTTGTAATTCTTCAGTTCCGCATAGATCACCTTCCCTCCCCTGCTGGAAATCCCCAGCTTGATCACCTCATTCTCAATAAAATACATTTTCAGAGCACCTGTGGCGGAGCGAGAAAAAATACCCAGTTTATCATCCAGTGCTGATGGCAGGGTTGCTTCAGCTACCTGCGTAACCTCCTGGAGCACGGTATCAGCTTTTTGCTGCTGAACGCCCGAAATTTTCCGGAGGGAATCAGCAAGTGCCAGTGAGTCCAGCCTGTTTTGCTGGACCATCCACAATGAGTCCTGAATTCTCTGGCGCTTTTCAAGTTCTTCCCTGGATGGTTTGGTAAGAAGGCTGTAACCAATCATTACAGCAAAGATCAACACCAGACCAATAATGGTATTCCTGTTCATTCGCTTGTTTTAAAATCTCTATGGAAATATCCCGCAAAGATAATCGTTAGTGTGACATACAAGGGATTTCAGTGCGGATTTTGAGCTGCGGCGCTCTCCTGCCTGAATTTCTTTGCTGCATGGACCAGACCGACAAAGAGAGGATGCGGACAGGCCACGGTACTTTTATATTCCGGATGGAACTGTATGCCAATGAACCACGGATGATCCTTTAATTCCATGATTTCCACCAGGTTATCCTTTGTGTTGATTCCCGATGCGATCATCCCCATGGATTCAAAATCTTGCAGGTATTTGTTGTTGAATTCATAACGGTGTCGGTGACGTTCGGTGATGTGGACCTGATGGTAAACCGTGTGCGTGAGTGTGCCTTTTACGATCTGGCAAGGATACGCTCCCAGCCTCATGGTTCCCCCCATTCCCGAAATCTTTTTCTGTGCCTCCATAATATCGATCACCGGATAAGGTGTTCGTTTATCCATTTCCGTGCTATGTGCATTGGCCATATTCAGTACATTCCGAGCAAATTCAACCACAGCGCATTGCATTCCCAGACAGATACCCAGGAACGGAACCCTGTGCACCCGTGCGTACCGTATTGCCTGTATCTTTCCTTCTATACCCCTGGACCCAAATCCCGGTGCCACCAGAATGCCATCCAAATCCTGCAGACTGGCTGTCACTGTTTTTGCATCAATACTTTCGGAATGAATTCTCTTTACGTTCACCCTGCAATCATTCACCGCACCTGCATGGATAAAGGATTCAACGATGGATTTATAGGCATCCCTAAGCTCAATGTATTTTCCGACCAGCCCGATCGTTATCGCAGAGGAGGGATTCTTCAGTTTATACAGAAAATCTTCCCAGTTGGCAAGATCGGGTTCTCTTTCAGCCGGAATATTCACCTTCTTAAGTACCTCTAGATCCAGCTTTTCATCCCTCATCAGCAGGGGGACCTCATAAATCGTTTCTGCATCGATGGATTCAATGACCGATGAAGGCGATACATTGCAAAACAGGGAGATTTTCTCCCTGAGAGCCTGTGAGAGATGTTTTTCTGTCCGGCAGACAATGATATCAGGCTGAACTCCCGATTCAAGCAGGGTTTTGACTGAATGCTGGGTGGGTTTGGTCTTAAGTTCGCCTGCTGCAGCAAGGAAGGGCACCAGGGTCAGATGGATCACCAGGCAACTGGTCCCCAGCTCCCATTTCATCTGCCTGACGGCTTCAATATAGGGCAGGGATTCGATGTCACCAACAGTTCCTCCGATTTCCGTGATCACAAAATCAAAGTTTCCTGTATTACCCAACAACTTGATCCGGTATTTGATCTCATCGGTTATGTGAGGAATGACCTGAACGGTCTGACCCAGGTAATCGCCCCTGCGTTCCTTTTCAATCACCGACTGATAGATACGGCCCGTAGTGATGTTATTGGCCTGTGAAGTGGGTATGTTCAGGAAACGTTCGTAATGACCAAGGTCCAGGTCGGTCTCCGCACCATCCTCGGTCACATAGCACTCACCGTGTTCATAGGGATTGAGCGTTCCCGGGTCGACATTGATATAGGGATCGAGTTTCTGGATGGTGACCGAAAATCCCCTGGCCTGCAGCAGCTTTGCCAGGGATGCAGATATGATCCCCTTGCCGAGGGATGAGCTTACACCTCCGGTCACAAAAAGATATTTTGCTTTGATCATGGAAGACGGAGCTATTACTGATAACGATATCGTTCAACTTTTGCGATGAATTTAGCCAGCCGGACAACCTGTACCGAGTAACCGTATTCATTATCATACCATACATAGATCACGATGCATCTTCCATCGGCAGAAACCTTGGTGGAAGGGCTGTCGAAGATCAGGGTTGCAGGATCACCGATATAATCCGATGAAACGGATTCGGTGGAGGTGGAATAGCGGATCTGTTCCACAAAATCCCCGTGCAGGGCTGCATTTTTCATTATCAGATTGACCTCGTCAACAGAAGTGGGCTTACCGACGCATAAATGCAAAATGGCCAGGGAAACATTCGGCGTCGGAATCCTGACTGCATTTGCCGTCAGTTTTCCTTTCAGGCTGGGGATTGCCTTGGCCGCAGCAGTATCAGCTCCAGTATTGGTAATGACCATATTCGCGGGTGCAGCTCTGCCACGGCGTGCTTTTTTATGGAAGTTGTCAAGCAGGTTCTGGTCGTTGGTGTAAGAATGGATGGTTTCAATATGCCCTTTTTCGATCCCCAGGGTCTCCTCAATCACCTTCAGTGCCGGTACAATGGCGTTGGTGGTACAAGATGCAGCCGAAAAAATGCTCTCATTCACCAAATCCAGGCCATGATGATTGACGCCGTAAACGATGTTGGGAATATTACCTTTCCCTGGTGCGGTGAGTAAAACCTTACTGATGCCTTCAGCCTTTAAATGCCGTTCCAGTCCTTCCCTGTCGCGAACAATGCCGGTATTGTCAATCAGGATCGCATCATGGATACCATACTGTGTATAGCTCACATCTTCAGGATTTATGGTCGACAGGAACTGCACGGTATGACCGTTTGCATACATGGATTTCTGTTCCAGATCCTCAACGGCGATACCCCTGAAGGGGCCGTGAATCGAATCGTGACGGAACAGGTGGGCGCGCTTCATGAGATCTTCAGGCTGACTGCTGCGGGTCACTATCGCACGTAACCGCAGCTGGGAACCGTTGCCCATCTGGATCAGCTCCCTGGCGACCAGTCTGCCGATACGGCCAAATCCATAAAGTACAACGTCCCTCGGTTTGGAAAAGGAAGGCTCCTTATCAATGAACGATTTCAGCTTGTCCTGGATAAATGCCTTTGGTCCTGCATATTTCTGGCGGTCGTTGGTCCATTCAAAGTTCAAACGGCCAATATCGATCCGCGCCGGAGGAATATCCATCTCGTACAAGGCTTTCGCCAATACAAAGGAATCCTGTATTTTCAGCGTTTTACCAATGGTATGAACAGCATACGAATGAAGGAATAATATCACACTGGCACTCCGGTCATACAGCTGATTACGGAAGAGCATCAGTTCAATGGATTTCTCATAAAATAACTTGACCAATACATCAACAAATTCATAACCAAGCATTTCGTCAGAAATCCATTTTGATAATTCATCCTCAAAATGAAAATTAGAGGCATTATGGTTCTTTTCGTTATAATTGCTCATAATCGTGCTTTTTAATTCCTTATTTTCAGGGACTAAATATAAAACAAAAGGGCAAATCACCAAAATAATCTGGTTCTTAGCCCTTTTTTATTATGAACAATTTTCTAACAGTAGCAGAAGGGTCACTGACCAAGGTAGGCTTTTAGCAACCTGCTCCTGGAGTGGTGCTTCAGTCTGCGGATCGCTTTTTCCTTGATTTGGCGGACCCTTTCCCGTGTAAGATCGAACTTGGCTCCAATCTCCTCCAGGGTAAGTCCGTGGGTCAGACCGATCCCGTAATAGAGGCTTACGACATCACGCTCCTTCTCCGAAAGGGTGGCCAGGGAGCGTTCAATCTCTTTCATCAGGGATTCACGCATCAGCCCGGCATCCGTGTTGGGCGAGTCTTCGTGGACATATACATCCAGGAATTTGATTTCGTCATCCTGAGCCAGAGGCGCATCCATCGACACTGTCCGCGTTCCAATCCGCATGGCTGCATCGATTTTATACTCCGGTATCTCGAGCGATTCCGCAATTTCATCGTTACTGGGCGTACGTTCGAATTTCTGTTCCAGCTTGGAAGATTCCTTTTTGATCTTATTCAGCGAGCCCACCTGATTCAGCGGAAGCCTGACAATGCGCGACTGCTCGGCAAGAGCCTGAAGGATGGATTGGCGTATCCACCATACAGCGTAGGAAATGAACTTGAAACCGCGGGTTTCATCAAACCTGCGGGCTGCTTTAATTAAACCCAAATTACCCTCATTGATCAAATCCGGTAAGCTAAGCCCCTGATTCTGATATTGCTTGGCGACAGAAACCACAAACCTCAGATTGGCCTTGGTCAGTTTCTCCAGTGCCTTCTGATCCCCGGTTTTAATCCTGCGTGCCAGTTCAACCTCTTCTTCGGCCGTGATCATCTCCTCTTTTCCAATATCCTGAAGATATTTGTCCAAAGAAGCTGTCTCCCGGTTGGTAATGGACCTTGATATTTTTAATTGTCTCATGGACAACCTCTTCTCTCTTATAAAATTTTAATACAGCAAAAAAGTATTCCGCAATTTACAAAAATTATTCCATTTATGCAAAATTTTTACTGATTTTAACAATATTCCTGCAGGATGGTTTTACCATCCCACTCCATAATAAGCGCGAAGCCCATTGGGATAAATACCTTCGATCAAAATACCTCCGGAAGCACTGGACAGTACATTTTCGATATCTGTTACTGAGCGGATGGTTTGCTTGTCGATCCGCAGGATGATAAATCCGTCACGAACTCCGGCATCACTCAGTTTGCCTTTCTTCAATTCTGTAACCTTTACTCCATTGTCAATGCTCAGACGTTCTTTATCCTGATTGGTTACAGGTACCAGAGTTGCACCCAGAAGAACATCCACATCGTCCACTGCCTGCTTCTGGACGATATCCATGGTCCCTGCCCTGTTTTTCAGCTGCAGCCTGAATGATTTTTCCTGATTTTTACGGTTAACAACCAGCATAACCTCTTCACCAGGTCTTTTCTGGCCAACCTGCTCCAGCAGTTCAGAAGTGCTGTTCACTGCCTTGTAATCAATCTGAAGGATGACATCCCCTGTCTGAATGCCTGCTGCTTTTGCTGATCCGTTGTCAGAAACACCAGCAACATAAACGCCCTTGATTTCTTTCAGACCGAGATCATCAGCAAGCTTGCTGTCAATATCACGTATGGAAACGCCCAGGAGAGCACGCTGAACCTCGCCAAATTCCCTGAGGTCACCCACAACTTTTTTAACCAGGTTCGAAGGGATGGCGAAAGAATAACCTGAATAATAACCAGTGCCTGAAGCAATGGCCGCATTGATACCGACCAGTTCACCCCTGGTGTTGACAAGAGCCCCGCCACTGTTGCCCTTGTTCACAGCAGCATCTGTTTGAATAAACGACTCAATGGCTGAGGTTCCATCCGGAGTTTGTAAAATATTGATGTTACGTGCTTTCGCACTGACGATACCTGCCGTGACCGTAGAGGTAAGATTGAAGGGATTGCCGACAGCAAGAACCCATTCACCTATCCTCAGCTCGTCCGAGTTTCCGAAAGAGATATACGGCAGCGATTCCTCGTTGATCCGGATCAGAGCAAGATCGGTCGAAGGATCTGTGCCCACGATCGTTGCATCGTAAGTCCGTTTATCATTTAAAACGACCTGAATCTGATCCGCACCCTCAACAACATGATTATTGGTAACGATATAGCCATCAGCGGAGATGATCACTCCCGATCCTGAACCCATATACATGGGATCTTTTTGCTGATTGTCGGGTTCTCCAAAGAAGTCACGCCAATCAAAAAAATAGTCGTAAACACTCATCTGACGCTGATATTGTGTCATGATGTGAACCACGGCATTGATGGATTTGCCAGCCGCTTCAGAAAAATCAGGAAGGATCTGGGGGGCATAAACCTGTACGTCCGATGTCATGGATACCGGAACCTTTTCAGGAAAATTCTCCGGAGTTAAGTCTGTTCCGGATTTTTTAACCTGGAAACCTATGACAGCCCAGGTAATCAGTGCTCCAACAACCGCAGCGATAACTAAACTTAAAAATTTCTTCATATATCCTCCGATTTTATAAACTTTTTTAAAATGATTATGTTCACTGATCAAGAACTGTACCTTTTCAGAACGAAATCCGCAGGCATATAAACCCAGAAATTGAATGAACCTTCAACGCAACATGGTCCTGGATGATTATATCCGATATGTTAAAATATGTTAATCTGACGATAAAATATAAAAGGATTACGAAATCATCTTCATTCGGGCTTAGGTGCGTTGCATTTTGTAATTTTGTCAAAGAAAAACAGTTACATAACCTGAGCATTCTGTTCTTAAACCATTGATTGATAAAGATCCATGAAACTTATCTTTTCCAAGTACCAGGGCACTGGCAATGATTTTATCATGATTGACAACAGGTCAGCTTTTTTTTCTGCCAGCAGCAATATTGTCAGGTTACTCTGTGACAGGAAATATGGAATTGGCGCCGACGGGCTGATCCTGATGAACAGGTCGGAAAGTTATGATTTTAAAATGCTTTATTACAATGCCAATGGCGATGAATCCACCATGTGCGGGAATGGAGGCAGGTGTATTGCAGTCTTCGCCAGAAGGACCGGATTGAGCGGCATGGAATTCAACTTCGAAGCCATCGATGGGATGCACCAGGCCATGATCGTCAAGGAGAGCTATCATACCGCAATGGTGCGTCTGCGCATGAAAGATGTGGTGTTCTCTCAAAACCCTGATGTCAACACGGTGATCGACACGGGATCCCCGCATGTAATCCGTAAGGTGAGGAATCTGAAGGAGCTGGATGTAAATAAGCTCGGGAAAGAGATCCGTTACAGTGATCCCTTTCATGAGCAGGGTGTCAACGTCAATTTTATAGAAACGATCGGAAAAAAGAATTACATCAGGACCTATGAACGTGGTGTTGAGAATGAGACCCTTTCGTGTGGAACAGGGACCGTTGCCTCGGCACTGTTCCTGGCTTCACAGGCATCCGGGCAGCCTCATCTGATACGATTCCAGACATTGGGTGGAGAACTGGCGGTTTATTTCAACCGGTCAGGAGATCGTTATTCCGATGTTTGGCTGGAAGGGCCGGTATCGTTTGTATTCCAGGGTGAAATAAATATGTAATCCATATACGTTTATGATTGGGAAAAGAGTGATCCTCAGGGCACCCGAGCCCACTGATATTGATTTCCTGTATGCATGGGAAAATGACAGAACCGTATGGCATGTAAGCAACACCAACGCACCTTACTCCCGTTTTGCTATTGAACAGTACGTAATGAACGCCCAGCAGGATATTTATTCAACCCGGCAGCTGCGGTTCATGATCGACATAACGGATCCATCGGAAAAGACAGTAACCATTGGTACGATCGACCTGTTCGAATTTGAACCAGCACACCGGAGAGCCGGTGTGGGTATCCTCATCTCGCGGGAATACCGCAGCCAGGGATACGCCTCCGAAGCCCTGGAACTATTGGTCGACTACGCCTTTCATACGTTGAACCTGCATCAGTTATTCTGCCATATTCTGTCAACCAATATTGTCAGCCTAAACCTGTTTGCAAACCATCAGTTTGAAATTATCGGGCTGAAAAAGGAATGGGTGCTGATTGGAAATGAATGGGAGGATGAATATATTCTTCAACGAATCAATACCCATGAAAATCAATAAGCGCCATCTGCTCAGAATACTTTTGCTCTTATTTGTTTTCCTGGTGTTGCTTTGTTCAGCTATTATCCTTACCGTTCACTGGATCTGGTTTAAGCCCAATGTCATCGTTTCCGATCCCGAAAATGCATCGGTTTATATACGTACAAATTCCGATTTTGAAGACGTAAAATCCCAGCTGTATTCCCAGGGATTTATTAAAAGACGGAATACCTTCGAATGGCTCGCCGAAAAGAAAACTTATCCATCGCAAATAAAGGCAGGGCGCTATTTGCTATTTAACGGAATGAGCAACAACGTGCTGATTAACACGCTCAGGGCCGGACTTCAAACGCCTGTACAGGTTGTGATGAACAATATCCGGTTGAAGAAAGATCTTGCAGGGAAAGTTGGGCGTCAGCTGGAGGCCGACTCTCTCTCCATCCTGTTGCTTCTGTCGGATTCAATCTTTTTACAGAAATTAGGATTCAATACTGAGAACTGTCTGACACTGTTTATTCCCAACACCTATGAATTTTACTGGAACACGGATGCCACAGGATTCATTAACCGGATGTACAAGGAATATGAAGAATTCTGGATCCCAGAACGGGATCAGAAAAGGACACGCTCCGGGATGACCCGGCAGGAGGTGAGCATACTGGCTTCCATTATTGAGAAAGAAACACGCAAGAATGATGAAAAAGCGAGGATGGCGGGTGTTTATATGAACCGATGGCGCGATGACTGGAAGCTGCAGGCCGATCCTACGATTGTCTACGTCGTCGGCGACTTTACCATGAAGCGGGTGCTGAACCGGCACACGCGAATCGACTCACGATACAACACCTATCTCTATGAAGGTCTTCCCCCGGGGCCCATCTGTGTACCTTCCATTGAGTCGATCGATGCCGTACTGGACTTTGAAGAGCACGATTACTATTACTTCTGTGCCAGAGAAGACTTCTCAGGATATCATGCATTTGCAAAGACCTACAATCAGCACCTGATCAATGCCCGGAAATACCAGCGTGCTTTTCGGGAAAGGACCAACGCTCCCTAAAATCAAAATCAAAATCAAATATCAAATATCAGATATCAGGGAATTTCTAAACATTAAACCGTATGTGGAGGATATCCCCTTCGCTGACGATATAGTTTTTGCCTTCCACGGAAAATTTTCCGGCTTCCTTGCAGGCATGTTCTGAGCCATAATGGACGAAATCTTCATATTTCATCACCTCTGCCCGGATGAAGCCCCGTTCAAGATCGCTGTGGATCACACCGGCTGCCTGAGGGGCAGTCATCCCCCTGTGTATGGTCCATGCGCGGACCTCTTTTGGGCCAGCCGTATAAAATGATTCAAGATTCAGTAGCTTGTACGCGGAGCGAATCAGTTTATTGACACCAGGCTCCTCCAGGCCTGCATCGGCCAGGAATGCCATTCTGTCATCTGAATTTTCCAGTTCCGCGATTTCAGCCTCCAGCTTCCCGGCAATGATGATGACCTCTGTATTTTCGTGCTTCACAGCTTCCTTCACTCTTTCAACATATTGATTGCCACTGATTGCCGAAGCATCATCCACGTTGCACACATAGATGACAGGGATATCCGTAAGCATAAAAAGATCGGATAGGTATTTTCTGTCTTCTTCCGTCAGGGAGAGATTACGTATGGAATTGAAATTATCCAGGTTTTCCCTGATATGTTCAAGAATCTCAAGACCTTTTTTAGCATCTTTCTCGCCGACTTTTGTCAGCTTCTCATACTTCTGGATCTTGCGTTCAATCATTTCAAGGTCTTTCACCTGGAGTTCCAGCTCCAGGATTTCAATATCCCTTACCGGGTCAACAGATCCTTCGATATGCGGCAGGGTTTCATCATCAAAACATCGCAGCACATGGATCAGCGCATCGGTTTTCTGGATGTCCGCCAGAAATTTATTACCGATACCCTCACCATGACTGGATCCTTTGGCAAGGCCCGGTATATCGATGATCTCAACGGTAGCAGGCACGATCTTCTGTGATTTTATCAGCGCATCGATCCTGTACAACCGGTCGTCAGGAACGGGAATTATGCCCAGATTGGATTTGGAGGACGTGAATGCCGTCCGGGAAGCTTCAGCCTTGGAAGGAGACATACAGTTGAAGATGGTGGTCTTTCCGGAATTCGTCAGACCAATGATGCCGCATTTGAGTGACATGGTAATTATTTTTTCTAAAGCAAATGTACGAAAAATAACCGAAATGTCTATATGTATTTTACGGTTATCCAGATATCTGTATTCCTGCCTTTATCGTCGAGGCAAGAAACCTTTACTTCACCCTCCGGCGGCTCAAAAAACAGGGATTCGCTTACTCTCGCCGGGGACAGGAATTTATTGTTGACGTACCAGAAGACCTTTCCGACATCACTTTCCGCCTGACAGGAAAGTTTCAGCAGTTGCTGCTCCTTTCGGAATAAAATGTATTCTGCATTCTCTGTCAGGGAGGTGATCTTCGGTGCGTTTTCCTGAAAAATCCGTTCGCATGCCGGATTATGGATGGGAATGGATTCATAGGGTATGTTTTCCTGATCCATATAGGCAATGACCTCTGGAGGATAGTTGGGATAGTATTGTGTACGGTAACCTGCTTCGGGAAGGCACGACCGGCAGAAGGACATTGTGCTGTCGCAGCTTACAAAAACGGCACGCAGGTGCTGGCATCGTTCCGAGGGTGAGATTCCCGGAATATATTCATCCTCGATCAGATCAGTGCAGAAATCCGCTGGAGGCAAACCTGACCTTGCGCACACCTCTCTCGTTGCGATACCGGAGGGTGCGTTGAACCAGGGATGTTCGTTTTCCTGATCAAGGATCCGGAAAATCCTGAAAAGAAGCGGAGCGGCGAAATCAGTCCCGTTGAGTTCCGGTATACCATTACCCTGAAAATTACCGATCCATACCCCTACTGTATAGAGCGGGTTAAATCCGATGCTCCAGGCATCCCTCCTGCCGTAGGAGGTACCGGTCTTCCAGGCAATACGGGGAAGGTCAATGATTTGTTCCGCTTTCGCCGGAAAATCAGGTCGCTTGAGGGAGGTCATCATTTCGGTCACCATAAAGGCAGCGGGAGCGCTGAAAAGGGTATCGGATGTCTTGCTTTGCCCGGTTTGCACGCAGTGCGACGGGTAATAGACGCCTCCTCTTGCAAATGACAGATAAAGGCTCGTCAATTCCTCCAGGGTGACACCACATCCACCGAGAATCACCGATAATCCCAGTTCTTCCCTTTTTCGTCCAATGGTTCGGAAGCCCGCCTCCACCAGCTTATCTATAAAATAATCCGCATTCAGCTCATCGAGCAGTTTCACTGCCGGGACATTCAGGGATAAAGCAAGCGCATTTTTGACAGATATCAATCCGTGGTAGGTGCCGTCATAGTTCTCAGGATGATACCCGCCAAACCGTGCGGGAACGTCTGAAATCACACAGGCAGGCGTGACGAGCCCCCTGTCGGTTGCCAGGGCGTACAGGAATGGTTTCAGCGTGCTTCCCGGTGAACGGACGGCCCTGACACCATCCACCTGGCCGGAGGAGGCTGCATCGTTAAAATCAGCGGATCCCAGATAGCTTACCACGCCCCCTGTCGCATTGTCAACCACCATCACTGCAGCATTTTGTATACCCCTCCCGCGGATACTTTTTATATAATTCCATGTGATCGTTTCAATACGGCTCTGGAGCTCGGGATCGATCCAGGTTGGCACACTGACCATCTCAGGGTGCTCACCATGCAGCCGGACAGCCAGGTGCGGTACTTTTCCCGGCAGCGGGTGTCTTTCCATACCCAGAGGCTCTTCCTTTGCATCCCGGATCAATTGCCAGCTGAACAGCCTCTTTTTTCTGAAAAAGTCCAGCCAACGGTTTCTTTCACGGATGAGATCCAGGTCACGTTTTCCGCCCGAATAAGCAGAAGGATTGTTGGGGATGATGCTCAGGGCAATGATTTGCGCCAGGCTGAGCGTCTGGAGAGATTGTTCATAAAAGATCCATGAAGCTGTCTTTACGCCTTCAATATTTCCTCCATAGGGAAGGTGGTTCAGGTACATTTGCAGGATTTCCCTTTTACGGAAATGCCATTCGAGCTGGATCGCCCTGAACATCTCGATCAGTTTGTTCCTGTATGTCCTGGGTTTAGGCTCCAGAAGCCTTGCCAGTTGCATCGTAATGGTGGAAGCACCCGAGATTCGTTCACCGTAAACCGTGTTTTGGTATAGTGCCCTGATCATGGCGATGGGATTCACACCAAAATGGCAATAAAAAAACCTGTCTTCCTTAAAAACGATGGTTTTTTGCAGTTCAGGGCTAATCTCTGCAAGCTCAGTCCTGATCCTCCATTTGTCTTCTTTATTCAGAAAAACATGCAGGATTGTGCCATCACAGGCGGTTATGACCTGCGAAAAATCCTCAGCAGGGATAAATGGGTAAATACGATCCAGCAGAATAAAGATAAGGACTGTGGCAAAAATGATACCTGTTACCCTTTTTGACCATTTTTTCAATAATCGTTTGTCATAACGGATCGGTTGCACCGGTCAGGGATTATGATCTTACTCGTATTCTTCCTTTACCCTCATGGAGAATGGACCCAATTCGTGCAGCGGACTTCAATCCATTGCTGTGCATGTCTTTCAGTAAATTCACCGCAAATTGCTCCGGCAATGCTATCAGCAGGCCACCAGAGGTCTGGGCATCGCACAGAACCATCCGGGTCTCCTGTCCGACAGTAGGGTCCCAGTCGGTCATATTCGCAACGAAGTCAGCGTTGGACAGGGTACCCCCGGAGATCATATTCAAGCGGATCATGTCCCAGGTTTCTTCGACAACAGGAATAGCAGAAGCCACTACTTCCGCATCGCAACCGCTGGCCTCAGTCATTTCCTTCAGGTGACCCAGGAGCCCAAAACCGGTCACGTCGGTGCATGCATTTACAGGATAGTTCATCATTACCCTGTAGGCTTTCAGGTTTAATTCGCTCATCAGGGCGATGATCTTTTTTTCGACCTCACGACTGACCATCTCCCTTTTCAGGGCGGTTGTCAGAATGCCCATACCAATGGGTTTTGTCAGGATCAGGGCATCACCTGTTTTTGCACTGGCATTGGTCAGGATTCTATCGGGATGGATAAAACCCGTGACAGCCATGCCAAATTTAGGTTCCGTATCTTCCACAGAGTGGCCGCCCAGGATGCTCACACCTGCCTCCATTGCTTTATCCTGTGCGCCCCTGAGGATCTGTCCAAGTACCTCAAGGGGAAGGCGTTTACTGGGAAATCCGACAATATTGAGTGCAAAGCGTGGCTCGGCCCCCATGGCATAAACATCACTCAAAGCATTGGCAGCGGCTATGGCCCCGAAACTATAGGGATCATCCACGATGGGAGTGAAAAAATCGACCGTTTGTACGATGGCCAGATCTTCGCTGATGCGGTAAACGGCTGCATCGTCATTGGTCTGAACATCCACCAATACATTCCGGTCAACCGGGAGTGGAAGTGCCTTAAGCACCTGTTCCAGTTCCTGTGGCCGCAGCTTGCATGCACAGCCCAGTCCGTGAGTATAGCGGGTAAGCCTGACCTCCTTATCGGGTTGAAACTCATGGTATTCCACGTCGCGGGTCGTGGTCAGTGTCATCACTTTCTCCGAAATGATTTCGACTGCCCTGTCGATCTCTGCCGCAGTAGTATATTTCCCGACCGACAGCCGGACGGTTCCCAGTGCATATTCCTCCGGAACCCGCATTGCCTGAAGCACGGATGATACGGTCTGGCCGTCGGCGTGACAAGCCGCACCTGCTGAAGCAGCGATCTCGGGCAGATCGCTCAGCAACGTATTGATATCGAGCCCGCTGAATCCCAGGCTGAGCGTATTGGGCAGGCGATGCTCGGGATGACCGTTGAGCCTGACATCCGGCAACCGTTCCGTCAATCCGTTATACAGCCGATCCCGCATGGTTCTCAAATGGGCTGACACCTGTGGAAGGTCACGCTGTGCGATTTCACAGGCTTTCCCCATTCCGACAATTTCCAGCAGGTTCTCGGTACCTGCCCGCCGGTTGTGTTCATGATCCGCACCATGTATCAGCTTTTCAGGAGCAAGTCCTGACCGGATATACAGCGCCCCGACCCCTTTGGGTGCATAAAATTTATGACCGGCCACGCTGAGCAGGTCAACGCCCATTTCATCCACAACGACGGGAATTTTCCCGACCGATTGGGCTGCATCCGAATGAAAGGGAATGCCATGCGATCGGCACACCAGCGCCAGGTCTTTGACCGGTTGGATGGTACCGACCTCATTGTTCGCATGCATGATCGTCACCAGAATGGTCTGCGGAGTGATTGCCTTTTTCAGGTCATCCGGATCCACCATGCCAAACCGGTCTACCGGCAGGAGGGTGATCCTGAATCCATTCCGGGAAAGATAATGGCAAACTTCCAGTACCGCAGGGTGTTCAACAGCACTGGTGATGATATGGTTTCCGCGGTTGCTGTTTGCCCGTGCCATACCTTTTATGGCCATATTGTTGGACTCTGTGCCTCCGCTGGTGAACACGATCTCTTCCGGTTTGCTGCCCAGCAGCATGGCCACGCGGGCACGGGCTGCTTCTACGGCCTTTCGGGCTTCCGTCCCAAACCGGTGCATAGAAGAAGGATTTCCAAACTGTTCATCCAGGAAGGGACGCATCGCAGTAGCAACTTCATGATCAATGGGTGTTGTAGCATTAAAATCGAGATAGATCAAATCATCCATGGCCTATCGTTATAAATTCTCATTAGAAAAATAATATCTGAGCAGGTAATGGGCATTGGTTACAGGCTCGTCTTGCTGTAACTGTAACCTGATACGGCTGACCTGGTCTGCCCTGTTCTGGAGGCTTTTCTGGTACGCCTTGTCATAATAGGTCAACAGGATTTCTGCCGTCCGTGTGAAATTACCCTCCCTGATGGAATCAATCGCTTTGTGGGTATTGTCACCGCCCAGTTTCTTTTCGATCCGTCTGACACAGGAAATCAGAGATTCTTCTGAAAAGGCCGAATATTCATCGACGAGGCGAGCAACGCGCTTGCCAAAAGGGACATCGATCTCCAGGACAGGACTTCTCAGCAACTGGCTGAACAGGGGTTCCGGGATGGTAACGGATCCAATGGATAGACTTTCATCCTCCATCCAGACGGGCATTGACAGGTCCAGTTTCCTCCAAACTGAATGCAGATCATTTTCAAACTGCTCATTGGTTGTCTGCGGCATCATTCCCAGACCACCAAAAACAGAACCCTTATGGTTTGCTATCATTTCCAGATCAAGTACCTGATGTCCCATCTGAGATATCGCTCTCAGGATCGCAGTCTTTCCGCTGCCGGTCTTTCCGGCCAGAACGATCAGCCGGGCAGGTTGACCCAGTTCCTGACGAATGAAATGCCGGTAAGCCCTGTAACCTCCTGTGAGTACCAAAACGTTCATTCCGGCCAGGTCGAACAGCCAGGCCATGCTTGCACTTCTCAGCCCACCCCTCCAGCAGTGTATGAGCAGTTCGCCTCCCGGAGCAAGTTCCCGGACTGTTTTCAGGAAGGATGAAAGTTTATGGGCCACCAGATCCAATCCCAGCTGGACGGATGCAAATCGTCCGGCCCGGGTATAACGCGTACCCACCTGCGCACGCTCTGCGTCATCAAAAAGAGGAAGATTGACGGCGCCCGGAATATGTCCGTTATGAAACTCCTTCGGTGACCTGACATCGATCAGGGGCAGGGAATCCAATAATCCAACCAGCTCGGTGATTTCAATGTGTTTGATCATCGGTGCAAAGGGACAAAATTACATTAATTCACCTTTACCAGGCTGATCTCATCATTAAGATAGACCAGATACATATCAACGAGGAAGAATCCCATGTCATGCAGCAATTTACCATAGAATCGCAATTGTTTCTCATGGTCCCCGGAGGGTGTACCTGTTTTGTAATCGATGACAATGGCCTGCTCATCCTTGATGAGTAGCCGGTCAGGCCGGTATGACATACCTGAAGGCAGCAGGATTTCAGCTTCCGTCTTAATGGTTTGGTCTCCGGAAAAAAAACTTTTAATCAAAGGATGGGAAATGATCCCGAAAATCATATTTTCGAGCCGGACTTTTTGTTCATCATCCACAAGACCATAAGTAAGCAAGGCAGAAGTGACCTGTGGAATATCATCGGATGTATGAAGAGATGACATGACCTTGTGCACCAGTTTTCCCCATTCGCGGTTTCTGTCCGGTTGGTCAGCATCCCAGGATTCGGCTGCCTGAAAGCTCAGGTGCGCCTTTTGCCTCCAGTCATTTGAGATAAGATTGAATCCGCGGGAAAATGAGTCTTTGTGCCGGTCGTCAATGGACTTAATGCTGGGAAAGGGGATTTTTCTTCCCGTCTCGAAAGTTGCCCTCCCCTCTCCAATCCTGTCAACAGAGGTCAGGTAGGTATAGAAAAGCTGTGGTACCGATAGGAATGAAGCTGAATCCTTTGCAGGTTTGGAGGTAATGACATACAGCCTGCTGGAAGCCCGGGTCATTACGACATAAAGAAGGTTGACCATATCGAGGTACGATTTGTTCTGCTCTTCCTCATACAGGTCCTGGTAGCCCGCCTCCTTTAACTTCCCTGATGCCTTCAGTATAGCCACAGGCAATTCCGGTATTTCCGGATTGTTCATCTCCAGCCAGAAGAAACGTTTTGTCATTTTAAGTTCTTCATCAGCAAAAGGATAAATTACCACCGGGAATTGAAGCCCCTTGGCCTTGTGAATGGTCATGATCTGAACGGCTTCCGATCCCTGTGGGGCAATGATCGACAATGTGTCCTTTTTGTCGTCCCACCAGGTCAGAAACTCTTTCAGTCCATTGCCGGATTTGCAGGAAAAATCAAGAACGGTATCCAGAAAAAACTGAATAAAGGGATCTTTCCTTTCACGAAATGAAAAGATACGGATCAATGTTTCCACCATTTCATAGACCGGTAGCCGGACGAGAACGTCAGGATCAATGCCGTAGCCATGTTGAAGCAGGATGGAAAGAAAGGGCTCAGGATCATACACCTTTCCTTTTTCATTCCTGATCAGGCCCACATCCCATTCATTCTGAGGGATCATACGCTGATCCGTCAGGTACCGGATGAGCGCAATCTCAGACAGGGAATCAGGGTGGCTGAGGAAGGTCATCGCAGATATCAGGAATACAACTTCCGGGGAGTTTTTCAGGAGCAGCGACTCGGATGAAACGACCTGAATACCCTGTTCAAGCAGGAACCGGGCCAGGCTGCTTGCATCATCATTGGTTCGGCACAAAATAGCGATCCGGCTCAGAGCATACTTATCAGCGATCACTTCAAGGATGATTTCATGCACACGCCGGAGGTTATACTGCTCAAATCCATTCTCGTCATTTTCCTTATCAAAGAATTCGATATGAATATATCCACCCTCTCCCTGCAACGCGGGCTTCTGTACGACATCCCTGTAGATATCCATCAGATTCCCGGGCAGTAAATTCCTGATATATTGAAAGAAAGAGTTGTTAAAGTGTACGATCTCTTCGGATGATCGGTAATTGATCGTCAGCGCATTGGGATGGTAGTGACGTTCCAGTGCTTTTTCGCGTTCGATATCAGCCGCTGTGTTGCGTCGTTTGTAAATTTGGGGTAAGTGGATGAATTGCTCCACCTCTCCGTTCCTCCAACGGTATATGGATTGCTTGGGATCGCCTACGATCATGTTGAAATAACCGTCTGCGAGCGAATTTTCGACCAGCGGCAACAGGTTGTGCCACTGCAGGACAGAAGTATCCTGAAACTCATCGACGAGGTAATGAGTATATTTTTCGCCCAGCCGCTCGTAAATGAAAGGAACCGCTTCATGGATTACGATGTCAGCGATGCGCTTGTTAAATTCCGAAATATGGATGGATCCCGTTTGTTGCCGCAGCTCTTCCATGACCTTTTCGATCTCATTGAGCAAGGCCATGGGATAGATATTCTGGTGCAGCAGTTTGAACAGAATAAAAGTCTGTTTTTGCTGATCGGCAAAGACCATCATTTCCCTGAACAGGTGCAGCAATTCAGTCTGAAGGATCTGGATGGTCTTTCGTTCCATTTCCGAAGCATCGGATGAGCACCATTTACCCTTGTCCAGGGTATCCAGCACATATTTTCCGGGGGTCAACTTCTCATAATCCCGGCGGGCGATCCGGTCAACAAATCCGTAAAATCCCCGTTCCTTGTAATGGAACGCTCCGGGAGAGATTCCGTGAGTAGTGATCAGCGACAGGATCGATTTTGCCTTTCCTGAGAGCACCTCATCGAATTTCCTGATGTTTCCCGAAAGCCGGTTGCGAAGATGATAAAAATCGTCCAGCGAAAGATCCCGCAGGCGGTTCAGCTGATCATAGCCATCTTCATTGATGAGGTTCTCCGAAAAGCTTTGCAGATCACCCTCTATTTGCCATTGATACTCCTCGGATGCTTTGTATTCCGTAAAGCCGACCAGCATGCGGGTGATCTGCTCATCCGTCCCTGCTTTGCTGATCAAAAGATCGACTGCTTTGGCAATCAGCCTGTCCTTGTCCATTTCCACATCAAAATCAACGGGTATCTGCAGATCATAGGCAAATGTCCGCATGATCCGGTAAACAAAACTGTCGATCGTGGAAACGGCAAAATCAGCGTAATGATGTAAAATAAGTGTCAGGGCCTTGCCCGACCGCTGTCGGATCAGTTCAGGGGACAATGCAGTCTCCCTGCACAGTGTGGATAGCAGATCGGCTTTATTATTTTCGCTGGAATCCCCAACCGTTCCCGCCAGAAAGGTAAGGCTTCTGACAATCCTGGATTTCATTTCGTTAGCCGCCTTGTTGGTGAAGGTAATGGCCAGGATATGCCGGTAACGGTATGGATCCAGGAGTACAATCTTCAGGTATTCCTTTACAAGGGTAAAGGTTTTACCTGAACCGGCCGATGAGCTGAAGACCTCAAAACTCATGGATGGTAGATTATTTTTTTCATTACGGGAGGATCATCGTTCACCGTAAGGCTGATAAGGTATATACCGTTCTCCAGATTAAGTTCCTGCAGCGAAATGGATTCCTTTATCCAGCCTCTTCCGGTCAATCGGATCTCTCTCTGGTAAATATCCTGACCCCTGGAGTCACAGATCCTGATCAGGGCTGTCCCATAGGAACCATTTTCCCACTCCATGGTCAGCGATTCACGAGTCGGATTGGGATAGACCCTGACCTGCTCTGCGTGAACAGGTAAGTCGGGAACCGCCATTACCATCCTGAGCGAGTCGATATAGGTAACCGTAGGCAACAATCCCTCTTCATCGATCTGCAAAAGGGGGATTCCAAATCCATTTCCCATCCATTTATACTGGATATAATTTCTTGGGACCACATATCCCATATTCAGGCTGTCGATGTAGAGGCTATCCAGCTCAACAACTTCAGATTTCATTCGAAGGACGTCAAAGGTTCCAAAGGGTGTGGTCAGCGATCCCCATCCATCAACCGTATTTTTTCTGGTCCTGTCCATACTGAAATAAAAAAGATCGGGGATTGCCAGTTCGACACTCGCATGACAGCTGTCGATATTCCCATAATGCATGGGGAAAGTGTACAGTACATCCGGTTCATCGTATTTCACCGGAAGCGGTAATCCCGAAAGGGTGAGGGCGACACCAGCCTCATGGAATTGCACATCAGATTCTTTGAAGTAGGTGAACACATCGGTTACCGGATAATCCGGGATGAAATCCACATCCGGTTCAGGACGGGCAATCGAGGCAACAGAAGAAGTAAATACAATCCGGTAGAGAAAAGGAGTTGAGCTGACGCTGACAAAAGTGTCGATCTGTTGTGAGACAGGTACCAGAGCGGAAAAGTCCCAGTGATAATTCTCACCGGTCAGTGCATAATCAATTCCTGCTGTGCCAGGGGTGGAACTCATGCGGATCGTGTCACCCACATTGGGCATGTCATCACGGGTTACGGTCACCTGGCCATCTACTGGCAGCCAACACGTCAGCAGGAACGCAGCCAGCACGAACCTGACTGCATTAATCCACAACAGTGTCATTTTCATCATGAACCTTTTTATTTCGTTTACGCTGAAAAATATCCCTCATCCTGTTAAAATCGCTCCTGTATGAGATCCCTACACCCTGTGTATAGGGTGCGTTATCATTGAACAGGTCATATGTATTGGTCTTATTGTAGGCCCGTACCCTGAACCGTCCATCCTTTGTAATCCTGGCTTCCACCAGCACGTCGCCAACAATGTTGCTGGTCTTTTCAGAATTTCGGTAATTTCCAACCCCAAAGTTCCCGTTCACCATGATCCTGTCGTTAAAAAGTTGCGTGGACAGGGCAACTTCCAGTTGCTCAGGAGAAATTGCATCCCCTTTCTGATAATTCACGCCGATATCAAAATCATCGCTGATCTGTGAAAGCCAGCTGTTCAGTTGATTGGCCAGGATATCATAAGAACTCAATCCCATGCTGCTTGCCACGTTTGTGCCGGTATTCAGGCTGAAGCTGTTCAGCACCAGCAGGGAGATCATCTGCTGGTTAAGCTGGGCTTCATTGGTTGTATCGATGGAGTTATACACCAGGGTCCGGATGGATTCTTCCTGGACATTGGGCATTTCCAGCCCAAAGCGAATGGTAGGATTGAACAGGTCGCCGGTCAGTCCAATTATGCAGTCCAACGGGATCCGCTGGTTATATAATGACGAATCCGTCACTGATGATGAGGCTGGCAGTGTACTCAGTGATGGTTTTACCTGGTAAACAGCTTTCAGATTGATATCTGCATCCATCATGTCTCCTGTCCATGAGATCTTACTGCCCGACTGGATATGAAAGGTCCTGCTGATGAGGTTTCTGAGTGTGAAATAAAAGGTGCCGTCTTCAATGATATAAGTCCCATTAAGTCCCATTTCACCCGATGGAGGCATATTAAACCGCATGAGGCCTTCTCCGTTCACTTTGATATTTCCCATCTGACTGGGCAGAAAAATCTGGATACTCGCTTCATCGGTGACCTGGATTTCCATATTCAGATCCAGTTTGCTTTTTGGCTTATGGTGGATTTCAAGGGGCGTGACGAGTGTATCTGTCTGATTCACAAAGACGATATAAGGATTATCGGAAACATCCGCAGTATAACTGATGGGCAGATACATTGCTGTACCCCTTTCTGTCGCAGCGCGGATATCGAATGCAAGATTGTTACCCGGGCCTTTGATGGTCACCGTACCGGTTGCGATACCCTTTCCGTAGAAATAGGGACTCTCCAGAACCGTTGTGTTGATCCCCAGCAGACGATTGGTCTGAATCGCCAGGTCCAGCCGGAAATCCTTAAAAAACCTGTGAAAAATCTTACCATCCAGCGTGCCGGAGTTTCCCAGGGTATCATTGAAAGCCATGTTTCTGAATCCAATGTGATCAGACTCAAAATAAATGTCATCGGAAAAGACGTATTTTGTATTGAGAAAACCAACGCCCAACTGCCCGCGCCGGATCCTCACCTGACCGGTCAGGTGCGGATCCCGCTTGTTTCCCTTCAGGTATAAAGAACCACTTGCATATCCGCTGAAATCCGTGAAAATACCTTCCAGGAACTGTCCGATGGGCTTGATCTTAAGGTTGTCCATCGAAACGCTGAAATCAAAATTATTGTCCTTCGCAGAAGGCGCATAGGTACCCTTGAGATCCAGAACCCTGACTGACGAATTATTTCCTGTATATATGATTTCCCCCAGGGTATTGATCATTTTATTCGTGTTGTCCCATTCTGTTCTGATGAAAAGATCTCCGAGCAACTCCTGGTTGAAGGTGAATTCCTTTACCCGCAGATCCGCGATCATTGTTGGATCATGAAAAACATCCGATAGTTCGACATTTCCGAATGCCAGTCCACCAAAGCTGAGATCCGGATTGTTCAGCACACCCTGAAGATTATCCAGATTAAAGGGATTGAACGATACGCTGAGGATCTCATCGGGTTGTGACGACAGGATCCCATTGATCAGTAACTGTTGCCCTTCTCCCGATATATCCAGTTTATCGATCCTGACGAAGGAAGAGTCGATGACAAAGTGATTGCTATGGCCAATGTTCCAACTTGTTCCATTAATCAACAGCCTGGCATCTGCTATACTGCCTTCGATGCAGGGGAAATGCTCAAGCTGGAGCTGCAGGGAAAGATTCCCTGCAGTGACATCCACGGGTTCCCGATCATTCCACGACAGCCCAAGAAAGAGGGTATCATGGGCCATATCAGCCATGATCCTCAGGTCATCCAGACCGAGGGAGGTCGTATCCGCAGGTAAATTTTTCCCCCGGAAAAACCTTTCGGCTCCTATCTCCCATTCCAGTTTACCCACAGAGGTGTTCGCCTTTACCCTTAGATCATTCAGGTGAAATGTCCTGTAAGATATATGGTCAGAACTCACATTTAATTGAATATTATACCGTTGGGAATTAATGGAACCGGAGATCGTCGAATTTGGGGAAACAGATAATGTGGGCAGGAATAAGTCCGTGAGGGGCGCGGTATTTTTCAAATCAATCCTGAAGGCAAAATCCTGTTGGCTCAAGGTATCTGCAAGATAAGCCGTATCATTTGTAAATGCCGAAAAATGAGGATCGATGATCGAACTCAACATAGACTTCAACCGGGCTAGGAGAAAATCACCTTTAAGGTATCCGTCAACATAATCCGATTCCAGTTCAATGGATTTAACAGAAGGACCTTGCTGAGAAGCGGCCAGATGAAAGCGGTCCATGGTGAAGGTGCTATGACTTGTAATGAATTCCGTATTTTCAAGGGCAAGGTGACCGAATGTACTGTCGAGGCTTTTACTGCCAAGTTGTATGTTCATCTGGGTGGTCAGGATCCCAAGGGTATCAAAATCTATGAGTCCGAGATCATGCAGGCGGGCTCCCCCGATTTTTGCAGAGAAGTCAAACTGCGGTATTTTACCCTTCAGATCGACCAGACCCGCAAATGCCAGGTGGATATAGGGATCGTCAATATTTACCTTACCATTGAATTTTTCATCGTTGTACAGTCCATTCAGGGAGATGGCCTGAAAACGGTGATTATTCAAATCCAGGGAATCGATGGTGCCGTCGATCTGTAGCTGTGCCGTTCGTCGCGTAGTACCACTTCCTTTGATCTGAGCTTCAAGTGAGACCTTGCCCACTTTAGCACTTCCCTGGCTGAATGTACCCAGGTCAAACTGGCTGGTCTTGATCTTTCCCTTATAATGAATTCCTTTTCGGGAATGTGTGGCCTGAAGTTCAAGGTCGGTGGAGATCGTCCCCAGATCGGTCCTGAAATCCGCAAAGGATACAAAATCATTGATAAAACCCGTGAAGCGGCCTGTGATATGGATGGTGCCAAGGGGTGAAAGATTCTCAGGCAGCACGCTTGCAGGCGCAACTCCCTCATCGAGAATTCGCTGTATATCCGGTATAAAGGTCATCAGATCCGAGATCTTTATGTGCATGTAGGTTTCGCTGATATCTGGCAAACCGGTCATGGACAGATCACCGTTGAGACGGGTATTGGAGCCGTAGCGCAGAGATAAGTTCCTGATTTTTAAATTATTCACGGTTCCGTTTATTTCACCGCTCAGGTCAATTTCATGGGATAGTCTGAAAAAAGATGGGATAAAATGAGCAAGGTCCCTGGCTGCCAGGGAAGATGGCCGAATGCTGGCCTGGATGGAAACCCTGTGGAGAAAATCTGAAAACCCGGAATAATCATCATATAGAAAGGACAGGTCCATGTCCAGCTCTGAATCGTTGGTCACCATGAGCGTGTTCAGGGCATGAATGAAGGAAGGGCATACTTCCACCTGAGATTGAAAGGATTTCAGCTGTAAACCACATTTCTCACTGAATTGCAGCCTATTGACCCGGGCAGATACCGTGTCAGCGTTCAAAGACACATGGCTAAAAAATGCATTCAGCGAATCCAGGTCGAGGTCACTGAAGTTGATGACGTGACTGGGTGGTTTCAGTCTGTTTTCATCCTTCATAATGAAATGACCATCCGTGATTTCAAGGCCGGCACAGGAAATCTGCCAGGGCTTCCCGGCGGTACCGGTGTCGGATGTAACAAACGCTGAAAGGAAATGGGTCAGATTGAGGACACTGTCCGATTCATATTTCTTCAAAACAAGCATCAGGTTCGATGTGACCAGACTGTTGATCTTCAGTGCATGTTCCCTGAAACGAATACGAGCAACATCCACATTCATTGAATGGACCTGTAAAAGAAGACTGTCTCTTCGATCCAGGATGCGCAGGTTTTCAAGAGCCAGTTGGCGCAGGCGGTAAATTCTCAGCTTATCGATCGTTACCTCACACTGGGTCTTTGCTGTCAGAGAGGTAGCCACCCTTCGAGCGACATAGGTCTGGACAGGTCCAACCTGGAGAATACCTGAGATGAGAACCGGTATAAGAAGGGCTATCAGGATCAGGTACAATACGATCTTCAGTATCCTAATTTTAATAATTTTGCTTTTTACAAATTTCCAATGCCAGAAAAAGCTATTTATGTTCTGGGGATAGAATCATCCTGCGATGATACCTCGGCGGCTGTCCTCCGTAACAACGAACTCCTGTCCAACATTATTGCCAACCAGGATATCCATAAAAACTACGGAGGTGTTGTGCCTGAGCTGGCCTCACGTTCACATCAGCAAAACATCATCCCCGTTATCCAGACTGCAATGGATAGGGCAAATATAAATAAAAATGATTTACATGCTGTAGCATTCACCCGGGGTCCCGGCTTACTGGGTTCCCTGCTCGTAGGGACTTCATTTGCCAAAGCCTTTTCCCTGGGTCTATCCATACCCCTGATCGAGGTCGATCATCTTGAAGCGCATATTTTAGCCCATTTCATCCAGGTACCCGGTAACATTGCTGAAGTACCTTCATTCCCATTTCTCTGCCTGACGGTATCCGGAGGACATACACAAATCGCATTGATCCGCGATTACTTTGACATGGAGATCATCGGCCGGACGATCGATGACGCGGCTGGAGAGGCGTTTGACAAAACAGCCAAAATCATGGGGCTCCCCTACCCGGGTGGACCCTGGATCGATCAGTATGCCAGGGAGGGTAATGCAATGGCTTACCGCTTTCCGAAACCCAGGATCGCCGGACTCGACTTCAGCTTTAGCGGATTGAAAACATCGTTCCTGTACTTTCTCAGGGATCGCCTGAAAGAAGACCAGCAGTTCATCAGTCAGAACCTGGCTGACCTATGCGCCTCGATTCAGCAGAATATAGTTGATATATTAATGGAAAAGCTGATCCAGGCATCAGAAAGAACCATGATCAATACCATTGCCATCGCAGGTGGCGTGGCGGCCAACTCAGTCCTGAGAAAGGCTGTGCTGGATCAGCAGAAGGTCCGTCAATGGAAGGTCTTCATCCCGAAACTTGCCTATACAACCGACAATGCAGCCATGGTGGCCATCTGCGGATATTACAAGTACCTTCGTAATGAATTTGCGGATTACACACTCTCCCCCTATTCCCGCAGTTCACGTTCCTGATCCCCGTCAGGTGCTATCGACTATGGATTCACCTGGTGTTCTTTCCGGAGCAGGTCATTCACCGTCTTAACCGGGTTGAATGTAATCAACGGTACCTCTGCAAAAATCGTTATCCAGCCGGCCATGGCTCCATTCCAAAGTCCGGGGAGCTCCATCGCTTTAAGTTCCCTGCCATCCTTCGACTTCCTGGAAATAAATCCGGTGGATGGATCTACATATTGTGATAGATCGAACTTCTTTCCCTGGTGATCCTTTACACTGCACACCAGGTCAACAGGATTGAAATGGGTTGCCTGAAGGAACTGTTCTTTCTGTTTGGGATCAGACATGTTGACCTGTGAAGATTCAACGATCTGCAGGCTGATCCTTCCCTGTCGGTCCTTCACCCAGAAGGGCCCGCCTCCCGGTTCACCCACATTCTTTACCATTCCGCAGACCCGGATGGGCCGGTGAAGGGCATTGAACAACGCACTGCGTTGATTTTCATGATCCAGGCTGTCTAAAAAAGATGGGTCGATCAAAAGGGTATTCCTGGCAAACAGCGCTATTTCGTTCAGGTCATATTCGCTGAGCATATTTTCCTGCAGGCGTCCGAGGCACGTATAGACTTTCTGGCGAAGGTTCAGCAGATAACCTGCGAGGGCTTTTTTATAGAGGGTGTTTTCAGGTTTCAGGTGATCGGGAACGACGTTGTCGATGTTTTTAATGAAGATGATATCCGCATCCAGATCATTCAGGTTTTCGATCAGTGCGCCATGACCGGCCGGCCGGAAGAGCAGGCTCCCGTCGAAGTTGCGGAAGGGCTCGTTGTTCAGATCCACGGCCAAGGTATCGGTGGAGGATTTCTGAACTGAAAAATCCACATGATAGGTAACCCCGTAACGTTTCTCATAGGAACCTTTCACCTCGTCAACCTTATTGCGGAATGCTTCCAGATGTTCAGGGGATACCGTAAAATGCAGGCAAACGTTCCCGTGTCCATCCCGGCAGTAGTCAGCACCTTCTACCAGGTGCTCTTCCATTGCTGTACGTGTTTCATCAGGATACCTGTGGAACAATAATAATCCTTTCGGCAGTGCAGCATAATTTATGCCGTCCCTATCCAGGATATAATGCATAATAACCTGATAATCACTCTTCCCTAACAAATCATCCAAATCCCTTCCCTGTTTGCTGAGGGCACTCCGTAGCTCAACCACAAAGGGTAAACGCTGGAAGTAAGCAATCAAGGCAGCGATGGCCGGGAAGTTTTTTTCCAGTGATGCCCTGTCACGATCAAAACCACGAGGCTTCAGGGCAGCACTAAACTCAAAGAGGTCCTTGAACATCCGCGTGGCAGCGCCCGAGGCAGGAACAAATTTCAAAAGTCTCAGATTGCTTTTTTGCATATCGAATGCGCCGGCATTTGACTCGACTTGCGTTTCATCAAGCCTGATGATCCCGTGGCCGACCGTGGCAGGTGCTACCAGGTCAATGAAAGGAAATCCCGCTTTAAACCGGACAATTTGATTCTCAACATGCTGAATATCAACCCCCTGTAAAATGAACTGTTCCCTGTCTTTTAATGTAAACATGGGTATTGCGTATTATTCCTCTTAAGCTTTTAATTATATGCAAATATAGTGAAATCACAATCCCTGTTCGTAACGCTGTAAATGGGATGACCTCCCCAGGCAAGGGATGTCATCCCAGGATCCAAAATATTTTATCCAAACCACATCATCAAAAATTTTTATATATTTGCACCTCATTTTTGCCCAGGTGGTGGAACTGGTAGACACGCTACTTTGAGGGGGTAGTGACTGCAAGGTCGTGCAAGTTCGATTCTTGTCCTGGGCACCCCGGCCCAAGTGGCGGAATTGGTAGACGCGCTAGATTCAGGGTCTAGTGGCCGTTAAGGTCGTGCAAGTTCGAGTCTTGTCTTGGGCACTTTCAGGAAGCAATGATGCTTTCCGGTGATTTACCGCTGTTTCTGAAATCATTATCCTGTCCCTTCCGGTTTCTTTATCCGTGCAAGCAATCCTGCCACCTCCTCCTCCATCTGTTTCCTGATGTTTTGTTCCTGAACGATTCGCTGCTCAAGCACATTCACCTCTTTCTCCAGCTTTGCAATTTCCTCTTCAAAATGTTTAATTTTTCCTTCAGTGTCTGCAGGGTATCCCTTATTGAAAACAGCAGGTCTGCTGGCTCTGACTTTCTTTAAACAGCATATGAAAAGTACAAACAGAGCGATCAGAAAAATGAGTAGCAGACCTGCCGCAAACTCGAGCAACCGGGTAAAATAAACCATTTCCGTCAACCGGCTCCTCACCAGGGTCACTTCCTCGAAGGAACGCTGCAGTTCATCCTGGAGATTCTGATTCCTTATGGTTAGCGAATCACTGATGGATTCATGCCGGGATATCAATGAATCAAAATTTTGTATTTCAGCAGAATAAATATAATTACTTAAACTTGTTATTAAATACAATATACCAATAATCTTTAAGTAATTATGTATAAATCTTTTATTTATAATATGCATTAATTTAATTAATTATTGAAATATATTATGGAACCAGTACTCCTAACCATTCAAAATTACACGATTTTTCAGCTTGTGAAGCGAATAATGTAAATTTGCAGGGGAAGCTGGGTGAAAAATGAAAAATCAAGAATATTTAGGATGAGAGGGACGAAGAAGGGAAAGCAATTTTTGATTGGATTTATTATCGTTGGGCTATTTTATTTCCAGGCTGCAATTGCTCAGGACGGTTATCATATTACCTTTTCGGTTAAGCACATCCCAGACAGTGCATGCTTCCTTGTCAGGTATACCGGCGACAAAACGTATCTGGTGGATACGGCCCGGGTAATGGATCATACGTTCACGTTTGATGGCAGTACCGGTCTTGAAAAGGGAATGTACATGGTTGCGGGGCAGTCGAAGAATAAGTACATTGATTTCATTGTCAATGATGCCAGCAGGTTCCGGATCGAAACGGACACAACAGATTGGATTGGCCGGATCCGGATCAGGGGATCTAAAGAGAACCAGTTATTCTTTGACTACATCTCCTATCTGCAGCAAAAAAGGAAGCAGGTTGATTCGCTGAATCACCTGGTTTCAGGCGATACATCGGGAAGCCAGCCGTCAATCTTCATTGCGGAGCAAATTAAATCCATCGACAGGGAGGTGACCAGCCATCAGAAAGAACTGGCCAATCTGCACAGGGACACTTTCTTTGGCGTATTCCTTCTGGCATCCCTGGAACCTGATGTATGGAACAAAGTGAAACAGGAACAGGATCCCTCCGAACGAGCGCGTTTGCTCAGGGAATATAAAAATCTTTACTGGGATCATTTTGATCTGACGGATGAGCGACTGTTGCATACACCCTTGTTCCATCCCCGGATGGAACAGTACATGGATGATCTGGTCCACCCATCCGTTGACTCGATCGCCCGGGAGATTGATTCGTTGCTATCGCAAGTGAGTGCCAGCAAACCGGTGTATGAATACCTGGTATGGTATTTTACCCTGAAATATGAACGGTCAAAGATCATGGGCTATGATGCGGTCTTTGTGCATATGGCCAACCGGTATTTCAAAACGGGACGAGCAGACTTCATTAACGAGACTGTCCGTCAAAACGTTATCAAACGCTCCAACATTCTGGAGCCTCTGCTGATCGGCAAAACCGCTCCCCTGATGATCCTGCTGGACACCAGTGAGATGCCTGTCTCGCTCTACCAGATCGAGAAAGCGTATACCATTATTTATTTCTGGGATACCGATTGCAGTTTTTGCCGCAAGGAATCTCCTCGTCTGAAACAATTCTATGACGCCAGTAAGGATAGCCTGAACCTGGAAGTCTATGCTGTTTGTATTGACACATCGCTGACCGATTGGAAAAAAACCATCAACGAACACGGATTTGACTGGATCAATGTCAATGGTTATCTCAGCCTCACACCCGATTTTCATGATCTCTACGATGTTCACAGCTCGCCGGTGATGTATTTGCTGGACAGAAGAAAGACCATTATTGCAAAAAACATTCTCACTGATCAGATCATTGAGATCCTGAATCAGAAATAATACATATTAAATCTATAAAATCTGTATATAAAAATGAATAAAATATTTCTTTTTATCTTTTTAATTTGCTATCTTATCATTCCCATGGAAGTTCATTCCCAAAAGGGATGGGAAAAGCGATCGCCACAGGTTGTCAAAGACCTGAACGATGTTTATTTCATCAATGAGTACGAGGGATGGATTGTAGGCAGTTCCGGTACCATTCTGCACACTGTGGATGGAGGCTTCCTCTGGGAAGTACAGCCAACGACCACCAACTATTTTCTGCAGAGCATCTGGTTTCAGAATGATTCTTCCGGCTGGATTGTCGGAAATGCAGGGATCATGTTATCGACCACGAAAAAGGGGAAAAGCTGGACAAAACACGACCCCCCTCTGACAACGGATTACATCGACATGATGTTCAGCGATGCTGATAACGGATGGATCGTCGGGAATGAAGGGATCATTTTGCACACGACCGATGGAGGGCAACACTGGCAGTACCAGTACGCCGGTGTGCAGGAAGCCATTCTCTCCGTTTCGTTTTCCGATGCAAACAACGGCTGGCTGGCAGGTACGTACAGTAACGGCTGGCTTTCCCACACGATTAATGGTGGCACGGACTGGGTGAATTTTTCGCAGCCCATGGAAGATCTTACTTATGATATTTTCTTTATCAGTCCCTACAGGGGGTGGTTTGGTTCAGAGGGGATCGTATATTTTACGGATGATGTGGGCGAAACCTGGTCAGAAAGGACTCTTCCGGACGGAGCCGGAAGAGTGGTGGACATGTTTTTTATTAATGATACGCTAGGATGGGTCATCACCGGGAATCAAATTTTTGCCACCACCGATGCCGGACTGACCTGGATAAGGCAACTCGGCCTCGAAAGCCTTGATTATTTCACTGCGATCTTTTTCACCGATCCGCAGCATGGCTGGGTGGTTGGCAGCAAGGGGCTTGTGTATGCAACGTCGGATGGTGGAGGAATGGGGCTGGATGAATTGGACATCTCGGAACAAATGCTTCTGTATCCGAATCCTGGGGCCGGTTATTTCACCCTCAGGTTAAGGGATCATCTCCCCGGTAACAAACCCTTCAGGATCGAACTGTTCGAACTGTCCGGTAAACTGATCAACAGGGATTACAGTCCACTTCAGGAAGAATATCGGTTCAACCTGGAGGGTATTGCTGGAACCGTATTGCTCAGGATCTCCCGTGACGGGATGTCAGGCAGTCGGGTTATTATTCTGAGGTAGAAGCGTTAAGCCCTGGCCGCTTCAACAACAGCTTTAAATGCATCCGGATGATTCATGGCCAGGTCGGCGAGTGCCTTACGGTTCAACTGGATCTTTTTCTCGCTGAGCAATCCCATCAGTGCTGAGTAGGACAAACCGTGTTCTCTCGCTCCAGCATTGATACGAATGATCCATAAACCCCTGAAGTTTCTTTTCTTGTTCCTGCGGTCGCGATATGCATAACCCAGACTTTTATCATGAGCATTTTTCGCTACGGTAAGGACGTTCTTTCTTCGGCCGAACTGACCTTTGACGCGGGAATAGACCTTCTTTTTCCTTTGGTGTGATGCTACAGAATTAACTGATCGTGGCATGATGAATTTTAATTATTGCTTCAGCGTTCCGTAGTTACGGACTCTTATGGGCTGAGAGCAAGTGAAACATGAATGAATTAGCTGGCAAGCATCTGCTTTACAGTACTGGCATCTGCCTTATCGACCACCGTTGCATATCCCAGGTTACGTTTTCTTTTGGTGGTTTTTTTGGTCAGGATATGGCTTTTGTAAGCATGCTTCCTTTTAATCTTGCCGGTACCCGTGAAGGAAAATCGCTTCTTGGCTCCGGACTTTGTCTTCATCTTTGGCATTATTCGAAATTTTATGTTGAGTTATTTTCTTGGTGCGATGATCATGATCATTCTTTTACCTTCCAGCAGGGGTAACTTTTCCACCTTCCCGTAATCCGCAAGCTCGTCGGCAAAACGAAGCATGATAAGCTCTCCCTGGTCTTTATATACGATGGATCTTCCCCGGAAGAAGACATCCACTTTCACTTTTGCACCTTCCTGAAGGAATTTGATAGCGTGCTTGAGTTTGAAATTAAAATCATGATCATCGGTATTCGGGCCCAGGCGTATTTCTTTTACAATAACCTTAGCTGTTTTGGCTTTGATCTCCTTTTGCTTTTTCTTTAATTCATAAAGAAATTTCTTATAATCAATCACCTTACAAACCGGTGGATTGGCGGTGGGAGAAATCTCGACCAGGTCAAGTCCGAGGTTGTAAGCGATTTCAAGAGCTTCCTTTATACCATAAATACCCGCCTGTACATTTTCACCGACCACCCGTACTACGGGTGCATTGATTCGCTCGTTGATCCGGTGCTTATCTTCTTTAGGTCTTCTCGCCGGAGTAAATCTCCCTCCGGAATCATTTATTTGTGCAGCTATGTGTCTTCCTCCTATGTTTTGTTAATACTGGGGAAAAGGATAATCATCCTCTCCTGGTTTTAAATGTCAAGAAGTTGTTGAATTTCATTCTTGATTAACTCCGCAAATTGAACGGCGGTAAATGTTCCAAGGTCCCCTTCTCCCTGTTTACGAACAGCAAGCAGTTCCTCTTCCGCCTCTTTCTCGCCCACGATGATCATATAGGGAATCTTTGCCAGTTCGGCCTCACGGATCTTTTTGCCTATCTTTTCATTCCTTTCGTCAATGCGGCCGCGAATTTCGTAATTATTCAGCAATTTTAAAACTTTTTTTGAATAATCATGGTATTTTTCACTGATCGGTAGAATTATTGCCTGGTCGGGTGCCAGCCAGATCGGAAATTTACCAGCGGTATGTTCGATCAGAACGGCGACAAATCGCTCCATGGAGCCAAAAGGTGCGCGGTGGATCATGATGGGGCGGTGACGTTGATTGTCATTGCCCACATATTCCAATTCAAACCGGTCGGGCAGGTTATAGTCGACCTGGATGGTTCCCAGTTGCCACTTTCTTCCCAGGGCATCCCTGACCATGAAATCCATTTTCGGTCCGTAGAAAGCAGCCTCACCGTAGACGACGATCGTATTGGGAAGGTTTTTTTCGATAGCCACTTCCTGTATGGCTCTTTCAGCCTTTTCCCAGTTTTCATCCGAGCCGATGTATTTTTCCTTGTTATCCGGGTCACGCAAGGATATCTGGGTTATATATTCCTTGAAATCAAGGGCTTTAAAGATCTTCATCACGATTTCAATGACCCCGATAAACTCTTCCTTCAGCTGGTCAGGAGTGCAGAAGATATGTGCATCATCCTGGGTAAACCCACGAACCCGGGTCAGTCCATGCAGTTCACCATGCTGTTCGTACCGGTAAACGGTTCCAAATTCGGCCAGACGCAGTGGCAGATCTTTGTAGGATTTGGGCTTGTCACGGTAGATCTCGCAATGGTGCGGACAGTTCATCGGTTTGAGGAAAAACTGTTCTCCTTCTTCCGGTGTAGAGATCGGCTGGAAAGAGTCCTTGCCGTATTTATCAAAATGACCCGACATCTTATACAGATTCACATTCCCGATATGGGGTGTAAGCACCTGGAGATACCCGGCTTCCTTCTGAAGTTTTTTCAGAAAGAATTCCAGGCGTTCCCTGAGCTGTGCACCGCGGGGCAGCCACAGGGGTAATCCGGCCCCGACTGCATCAGAAAATGTAAACAGCTCCATCTCACGGCCGATGCGGCGATGGTCCCGTTTTTTGGCTTCCTCAATCAACAAAAGGTAGTCATCCAGTTCTTTCTGTTTAGGGAATGTTATTCCGTAAATCCGGGTAAGCTGCTTGCGTTTTACATCCCCTCTCCAGTAAGCCCCGGCCAGGCTGAGCAGTTTAACGGCTTTGATCGGAGAAGTATCCGGCAAATGAGGCCCCCTGCACAGATCAACGAAGTTGCCGGATGAGTAAAAAGTGATCTGCCCGTCCGGCAGATCCTGAATTAATTCAAGTTTATAGGGATCATTCTTAGCAGTAAAATACGCAAGTGCTTCCTGCTTCGACACCTCTTTCCTTACAAAAACCTGTTTCTCGCGGGCCAGTGCCAGCATCTTTTCCTCTATCTTCCTGAAATCGTTCTCAGAAAGGGTATAATCACAGAAATCAATGTCGTAATAAAAACCATTCTCAATGGCAGGACCAATTCCGAATTTCACTCCGGGATAAAGGCTCTCAATGGCTTCTGCCATCAGGTGAGCCGACGAGTGCCAAAGGGTTGCCTTTCCCTGGTCATCATTCCAGGTAAGCAGCTGGATATGTGCATCGGAGGTAATGGGACGGGTTGCATCGATAACATCACCGTTCACTTTGACCGAGAGCACGTTCCGGGCAAGTCCCTCACTGATCCCGCGTGCAATCTCCAATCCCGTAATCCCCTGGGGAAAGCTTCCAACGGAGTGATCAGGGAAGGTTATCTTGATTGAATTCTCCATTTTTTTTGAAAATTGGGTGCAAAGATACAACTTTATTTACTGAGTCATCAATCTTTAACAGGGGAATTCATCAGCCCTATGCTTCATCCAGCATTCGGGCCCATTCGCGTTTGCGCCTTTTTTTCCATTCGCCCCTGTGATAGACATAGCTAGCAATCAGGGGAAGCACGGTAGTTGCCTCGGCATAAACCATCTGTTCATAGACCGTATCCACCTTTCCCCATGATGAGGCTTCCTTCAGTGTTGAGCTTGAACAGGCGCCATCACGCACGTCCGCCACCGTAATCTGGATGGCATACTGATGCATGGGCACCTCCTTTCCGAGTACTTCAGCACACACGACCGTATCCTGGGCAAAATTTTTGGGAACCCCGCCCCCGATCATCAGCAGGCCACTATTCTCAGCCTGAAATTTGATTCGGGTCAGCTCTAGGAAATCCTTCACAGAATCAATCGAGACATGTTTATCGGGATGATCCCATTGATGCAGTACCAGTCCGAATCCGGCACTGCTGTCGCTGAATGCCGGACAAAAGATGGGTACATGGTTCTCAAATGCCACCTGCACCAATGAATCCTTTTTCACTGCATGATCGGTGAGGTACCGGCCCATTTCCCTGATAAATTCACGCGATGAGTATGGGCGGGGAGGCAATGAATCAGCGATCTTCTGAATGGTGCTGTCACACACCTGCAACTCCTCTTCATCAATGAAAGTATCGTATATACGGTCAATATACAGTTCCCTGAGATGGTGATCATTGACAAAAGGTGTCCCCCTGTAGTGCCGGAAACCCAGTGCTTCAAAAAAGTCCATATCCACTATGGATGCACCCGTGGCCACGATAGCATCGATCATATTGTGCCTCACCATGTCGACATACACCTGCATGCAACCGCCCGCACTCGTACTGCCGGCCAGGGTAAGCCACGCCGTGCAGGTCTTATCGGCCATCATCCGATTGAAAATCAATGCTGCATTTGCTGTATCCCGCGACGAAAATGACATCCTGGACATAGCCTCGATGATGGGCGTGGAATCAAACGATTTGAAATCAATGTGCTCAATGGGTTCTCTTAGCAATTCTTTTTTCTTCATGTCAGTTTAAATGATTTAATGCACCAAATGATATTTATAGCTCAGAAGTTTATAGATAAGCTTTGCAGCCAGAAAATCCGGCGCTTTGTTGTTTTCCATGGGACAAAGTTCAACAACATCAAACCCAACGATATGAGATGCCACCGCCACCCTCTTCATCAGGTCCAGAACCGGATACCATAACAATCCCCCTGGTTCGGGAGTTCCTGTGGAGGGCATAATGGATGGATCATAAACATCAAGATCGATGGTTATGTAAACGTTTTTTGTCAGGCGCGACACCACCTTTTCCATCCAATCTGTGCCGATTTGTATATGCTCAGCCAGAAACAGGTTTTCCTTAATCAGAAAAGAAGTTTCAAGAATATCCATGCTTCTGATCCCCACCTGGATCACGGGACAAAGTTCCCTCACCCGTGACATAACGCAGGCATGGTTGTAAATGCTTTGCTGATACTCAGGTCTCAGATCGGTATGCGCATCAAGCTGAAGCACACACAGATCATCGTAACTTTCGGCAAAGGCGATCACCGAACCGATGGTAACAGAATGCTCACCTCCAAGCAAGACCAGAAATTTATCATCGTTGAGGTAATGCTTCACCTTCCGGTAAACTGCGTTCACCATCTTTTTGGGATCATCAAGCGGTTCGACGGGTCTTGCCAGAAAGATACCCTTTTCAAACACCTGGCTGTTGGTCTCAATATCATAAAGCTCCATGTTGCACGAAGCCTCAATGATGGCGTCAGGTCCCTTGTCAGCCCCCTTCACCCAGGTGCTGGTTGCATCATAGGGAACAGGAAGCACAACGATCCGTGCATCCTCATAAAAAGCATATTCGTCTGGTATATCCGCAAAATTCATGGCAAGGAATTGAAAATATCGTCAAAATTACGTTAAGTTAGGATATATCAGCTGCTTTCAGTTGGTAAACTTAGCATGTGCAGATGTTTCATTGATTTTCAATGATCCGGAACTCGGTTCGCCTGTTCAGTTGCCTCCCCTCCTCCGTATCATTGGAGGCAACAGGAAGGGAGTAACCATAACCGTTATATTGCAAACGGGACGCATCAATACCATTTTCGACCAGGGACTGGTAAACCGAACGGGCTCTCAGCATGGATAGCCTTAGGTTGTATTCCTCTGTACCCACCTTGTCGGTGTGTCCGCGAATTTCGATCTGCACACCGGGATTATCGTTCAGAAATCGGATCAGGATTTTGAGCTCAGCCAGGGATTCCTTCTTCAGGTCATACTGATCCGTTTCAAAAAAGATATTCTTCATGACGATCACCTGGTCAGGTTTAATGGGTTTTAACGCAATATCCACAAGGAATGGGTCAAAATACGTTTTGATCCCGCGCAACGAGATATGCTCAGAATAGAAAGCATAGTTTCTCGCAGTCACACTCAATGCGTAATCCTTATCCGTTGGCAGGGAAAGCAGAAAAGATCCTGTCACCGGGTCAGAAAACGATTCCACAACGATCTGCCCGTTCGCCAGGTCGATCAGGTTAAATCCAGAGCCAACAGGGTGTGATGTCTCTGCATCCTTCACAATCCCTTTCATGTAGGTCACCTGCAGGGGACGGGCTTCAGCGTATAGTTCAAACTGATAGATATCCATTCCACCTGATCCTCCCAGTTTATCCGATGAAATATAGGCAGTGGTGCCCAAGGCATCCACGATCAAATTAACTTCATCTGCCAGCGTATTGATCGGATATCCAAGGTTTTGGGGAGAAGTCCATTGCCCCGTGGAATCCTTTCTGCTGAGAAACAGATCATACCCTCCCATCCCGATATGACCTTTCGAAGAAAAATAGAGCGACTGGTTGTCCGGATGGATGAAAGGTGACATTTCATCCTCTACGGTGTTGATGGTTTCGCCGGCATTTATGGGATTACTCCATTGATAATCATTTAGATAGACCGAATACCATACATCCGATCCTCCCAGTCCCCCGGGCCGGTTGCTCACGAAAAAAAGGGTTCGGCCATCTGATCCCAGGCAAGGCTGGGTTTCCCAGTATGCTGAGTTAATCACCGGACCCAGATTGCGGGGCTCACCCCAACGGTCATTTTTCCGGAACGAAATGTACAGGTCACAACTCCCGTATCCGTCCGGCTGGTTGCACGCAGAGAAAAGCAAGTAGCGCCCATCGGGAGAAATGTACATGGCACCTTCATTTCCGGCGGTATTCATGGGTGGGCCAAGAGGTTCCCTCGTGGCCCATCCCTGGGCTCCCATCCGGGAAATATAAAAATCCTCTTCCTTGACCCTTTCCGCGTTTCCTGTTCCTGTCCGCGAACCCACCGTCAGGTACATCTCGCTGTCATCCAGCCTGATTGCATTGATGTATTCATCAAAAGAGGAATTAATGCCCGAGCCGAGATTCACCGGATGAAAAGGCACGGGGGATTGGATGCTTTGAATGGCGAAATTGCATCGTGCGATCAGCTTTTCGGCCCGGACTCGATTCACAGGTGAAATGCCTTCCAGAGCAAGATATCTTTCCAGGTCAGCTTTTGCCTCTGCATACAGGCCTTCCTTCAATTCAATTTCCGCTGCCAGCAGTCTTGCACCGGGGTAGCGAACGGAATCAAGTTCAGAGGCTTTCCTGTAAAATTGAGCAGATTTCAGAAATTCATTTTGTTCTGAATAAAGCTCTCCCAGCAAAAGGTATCCCTCGGTGAATTGATCGTCGAAGTTAACTGCACGCCTGGCATATTCGATCGCCCTGGCGAAATCCGCTGACTGGAAGTGCCGTTCAGCTTGATAAAAGGCCTTTTTTGCCTTTTTGGAAGAGGTGGTCTGGGCTTGTTGACCGGCCACCGGGGATGCCATCAGCATCCAGGCTAGTAAAACCCATAACCAGGATCCAGGCTGTCCACGAAGATTTGGATCCGGCAGCATCATGGGATTCCCATATATTTATGACTTTGCAGCGAGATGCGCCATTGCGGATATTCCTGAATATAACGGATCACCCGTGGCATTATTTCATTCCGCCGGCTCCATTCAGGTTGTAACAAAAGGTAGCAGTCATTGTTCACCCTGGTGGCGCAGTGTTCTGCCCATGCAAAGTCATCTTCATCGATTACAATGATTTTCAACTCATTTGCAAGCTGAAAAATCAGGTTATCCGGTTCCTTTTTTCTTTTAGGAGACAGGCAGATCCAATCCCACAGACCCGTCAGGGGATAGGTTCCGGAAGTCTCAAGGTAGGTTTCAATACCGTGCTTTTTCAACTCCACGCAGAGATAATCCAGGTTGTACATCAGCGGTTCACCGCCGGTGACAACAACAGCCTTTGCCGCGCAGGTGGCTGCATTTTGCACGATCTGGCTGGCGGGTGTCAGAGGGTGGATATCAGGGTTCCACGATTCCTTTACGTCACACCAGTGGCATCCGACATCACAGCCTCCAATGCGAATGAAATAGGCAGCTTTTCCTGAATGGATCCCCTCCCCCTGCAGGCTGTAAAATTCTTCCATCAGCGGGAGCAGAATACCTTGCTTTAATGATTCATGTTGGAAAGGAATCAAGGATAGATCTCCTTATTAAATGCTTTCAGTGTATTACTGAGCAACGCAACGATGGTCATGGGCCCGACGCCGCCCGGTACGGGAGTAATGTAATCCGATTTTTTGGAAACCTGATCGAAATCCACATCCCCCGTAAGATGGTGACCAGATGTTCTTGAAGGATCGGGGATCCGGTGCATACCCACGTCAATGACCACTGCACCCTGTTTGACCATATCGGCCTTCACAAAATGAGGCTGACCGATGGCTGCGATCAGTATATCTGCCTGGCGGCACAATTCACTCAGATTGCGCGTCTTGCTGTGGCAAAGGGTCACCGTACAGTTACCAGGATTGTTTTTGCGCGAGAGCAATATACTCACCGGTGTGCCGACAATGTTGCTTCTTCCGAGGATAACGCAATGTTTCCCTTCGGTCTCGATACGGTAATACTCCAGCAGTTTCATGATACCGTAAGGCGTGGCCGGCAGGTAGGCAGGTAATCCCTGAACCATTCTTCCAACATTCACCGGGTGAAATCCATCGACATCCTTGGAGGGATCGATTGCCCCGATGATTTTTGATGCGGAGATATGTCCCGGCAGGGGTAGTTGCACAATCAGACCATGGATATCGCTATCCTGATTGATAAAATCAATGACGTTCAGCAGCTCCTTTTCAGGCAGGTTCTGGGGATATTTGTATAAGGAAGAAGTTATCCCAACCTCCTGACAGGCTTTTTCCTTGTTTTTTACGTATGTTTGGCTTGGAGGATCGTCTCCGACAAGGATGGCTGCAAGATGTGGGGAGGTGCCGCAGGTGTCAATGGATTGAGCCACATTGCGGGCTATGTCTGCACGAATCTCAGCAGCAACCTTTTTACCATCCATCAACTCCATAGTTCTCTGGTATTAATGTTATTCAACCATTTCCGAAAGCATTATCTTCTCCGCATGTTCCTGGTGTTGCGGACCAGTTGCATCATATTCTTCCCTTTGCTTTCGGTCATTTTACGCATCATCTTGCGCGTATCTTCAAATTGTTTGATCAGACGGTTCACTTCCTGTATGCTGGTACCGCTCCCTGTGGAAATGCGTTTACGCCTGCTGCCGTTTAGCAATGCCGGATCAAGCCTTTCCTCGGGTGTCATGGAATAAATGATGGCTTCAATGCTCTTGAAAGCATTGTCATCCAGGTCGACATCTTTCAGTGCTTTTCCCATCCCGGGGATCATGCTCATCAGATCTTTAACATTCCCCATTTTTTTTATTTGTTTCACCTGAGAAAGGAAATCATTAAAATCAAATTGATTCCTGGCGATTTTTTTCTGCAGCTTTCGGGCTTCCTCCTCATCAAACTGCTCCTGTGCTTTTTCAACGAGTGAAACGATGTCGCCCATGCCCAGGATCCTGTCTGCCATCCGGTTTGGATAGAACAGATCGATCGCCTCCATTTTCTCACCGATCCCGACAAACTTGATCGGTTTGTCGACGACTGCCTTGATCGTCAGAGCCGCTCCTCCCCGTGTGTCTCCATCCAGTTTGGTCAGTACCACACCATCGTAATCCAGCCGTTCATTGAATGCTTTCGCCGTATTCACTGCGTCCTGGCCGGTCATGGCATCTACAACGAAAAGTGTCTCCTGTGGGTCAACGGCCTGCTTGATCGCTGCAATCTCATTCATCATTTCCTCGTCCAGTGCAAGGCGTCCGGCTGTATCGATGATAACCGTATTGTATCCCTTTTCCCGCGCAAACGACACGGCCCTTCTGGCGATCTTTACAGGCTCTTTGCTGTCCTCTTCCGTATAAATATCCACATCTACCTGCCCGCCAAGGACCTTTAGCTGTTCGATGGCAGCAGGACGATAGACGTCACCTGCCACCAGAAGGGGTCTTCTCCCTCTTTTGGTTCTGAGGTAATTGGCCAGTTTGGCACTGAAGGTCGTCTTGCCTGAACCATTCAGCCCTGCAATCAATATGACACACGGAGTTCCTTTGAGATTGATCTCCGCCATCTCACTACCCATGAGCAGGACCAGTTCATCGTGCACGATTTTGACCATGAGCTGTCCCGGTGATACTGCCGTCAGGATCTTTTGTCCCATGGCCTTTTCTTTCACCTGGTCGGTGAACTGCCTGGCAATTTTAAAACTGACATCGGCATCCAGAAGGGCCTTCCGCACATCCTTCAGAGTCTCCGCAACATTGATCTCCGTAATGTATCCCTGTCCCTTGAGGATCCTGAAAGCCCTGTCGAGGCGGTCACTTAAACTTTCAAACATACATCCGCTTTTTCAACATCATTTTCAGGGCGCAAAATTAATACTTTAAAACGTATCTAAATCCACATTTTAGTATATTTGGCCGGTAACCTTAATCCAGCTTCAGCATGAACAGGAAATCATCGAAAATCAGCCGCAGGAATTTCTTTAATCTGGCAGCGGCTGGCGGACTGGGAGCAGCCCTGTCACCCTTGATCTCAAAAAAAGGATGGGCGCAGGATCCACAGCCAAAAATAAAGCCTTTAACCAACATAAAGGATGCTTTGGCCTATACCAGGACACCGGATTCCCTACCGGGTAAATACCCGGGAAAGGTTGTTCAGGTATATGATGAGAACTGTATTACCAACAATGAACCTGACCAGCAGGCTGTCGACCGGATGCTGGAGAAAGCCATGCTGGAACTTACCGGGCTCAGTACCCTGAAAGATGCATGGTTCCAGTTTGTGTCGCCCCGCGACAGAATCGGCCTCAAGATCAATCCTATCGGAGGTAAGATACTGTCAACCAGCCATCAGGTAGTCAGGGCCGTGATCGGGCAGCTGGTAAGTGCAGGCATACCCAAAGAACAGATCGTGATCTGGGACCGTCGTGAATTCGAACTGCATGAGGCAGGTTTCACTGCCGACAACTACCCGGGAATACGGATCACGGGCACTGAGCAACAGGATGCCGCAGGTTCGTTCTATGATGCCGATGGAGTGCTTTACGGAGAAAAAATGATTGATAAGGACTGGTATTACTGGGCCGACGTGGAGGAAGAATACGATGCCTATACCATCCCCTACATGGTGAACAGCGGAAAGTATTCCTTCTTCAGCAAGATATGCACCCAGCAGGTCGACAGGATCATCAATATTCCCATATTAAAGAATGCTGGCGCATCGGTGACGCTCTGCCTGAAAAACCTGGCATACGGGGTGGTTTCCAATACGGGCCGCCTTCATAAAGACCTCTGGGGCGAAACCTGTGCCCAGGTGTGTGCCTTTCCGCCTGTCAGGGATAAAGTAGTGCTGAACATTGGCGATGGGATCCGGGGTTGCTTCAACGGAGGCCCTGGCGCAAATCCGCAATTCATTACAGATTTCAAGACATTGCTGGTGGGGACTGACCCGGTTGCTGTTGACAGAATAGGTTATGAAGTCGTTCTCAAAAAGAGGATCGATGAGGGTGTGCAAACGGAAGATCAGCCCAGGGCAAGGGAATTCATGAATATGGCGCAGGAATTGGGGCTCGGTGTGGCTGAACTGGATAAGATCGAGGTAAGGAAGATCAATCTGGGTTAGGGAAGGAGGGTTCGTGGTTATTCAGTAGTCATTCAATAGTCATTCAATAGTCATTCAATGGTTATTCATAGTTATTCGTGGTTATTCGTGGTTATTCGTGGTTATTCGTGGTTGTCTATGAAGTGTAGAAGTGTTGGGGTGTGGTTGGTATTTTTGTGTTGTTGCGCGGGTGCTGACGGGCAGGGTAGCATTTTTCCGTGGGATGACAATGCAGATCTTGGTCGGGAAGTACTGAATACCAGGATATTTGAGGGTAGCGGATTATGGGGGTACATTGATGGCGGGGCAGATATCTACATGGAATATGGGTTTGATCGGGTATATGTTCAGGACATCCTGCTGGAGGGTCATCCTTTCCTTTTCGAAACCTTTTGCATGCAGGACAGCAGGGCAGCATTCGGAATATTTTCCGTTTACCGCTATCATTGCATATGGGATGATTCATTGGCTTTTCCTCATTGTATTTCCCCCTATCAGGTTCTGGCCGTTATGGAAAAGTATTACCTGGTGATCTCCAACCAGGCTGGCACTGCATTGCACACTCAGCTTGCGCTGAAGCAACTGCAGTCTCTGCAGCAGGTAAATCAGACTGATCCTATGCTTTTCCCTGAACCCTTTGCCGGCCAGGATGCACTTAACCGGTTGAAATACATGGAAGGTCCTTTGGGGATCACCAACGGGTATCCCGTTTTTTCGACCCTTTTTGAGCCATTTCAGTCATTCGAACTGATGTTGCTTCCCCTGGATGGGAAAGAGAATAAATCCGTACTGGCAAGAGTTGATTTTTTGGACCCTGTAAGCAGAAATACTTTAAAAAGTTCGCTTTCCTCACTGCAGAAAAAGGGTGAAATGAAAATATTTTTGCAAAAAAATATTGATCCGTTCAGCATGCTTTTCCTTATCGGCCCCAAAAAGGAAAAAAAGATCATTAAGCCGTATTTACGGCCGCTTGAAAGGAATTAGTTGATCTATAATTAATTTACGTTAAATTTGTTTTTTACCTGTTCAGGTATGTAATTTTGACTAACTTTCATGATGATCATTATAAAATCATCTATATATTCCAAAAAATGAATCAGTCAAACCTAAACTAAGCCATTATGAAGAACTATCTACCCAAAATACAAGCATTCAGGCTGGTGAAAAGCATGTTGATGCTTTTGCTGGCCGGTGCATGTACGGTCGCATTCGGTCAGCAAAGGACCATCACCGGTACGGTCACTGACCGTGAAACAAACGAGACCCTGCCTGGAGCGACGGTGCTGATCAAAGGTACTTCCAAAGGAACCGCCACCGATCTGGATGGCCGGTTCAGCCTGCAGGTTGCTCCTGAAGATGCTACACTGGTTGTCAGTTTTGTTGGTTTTGACACACAGGAAGTTGCTATTGGTAGTCAGAATGTCTATAACTTTCAATTGCTACCCACCAGAACTTCACTGGAGGGAGTGGTTGTGGTTGGGTATGGGAGTACAAAAGTCAAGGACCTCACTTCCTCCATTGCCACAGTAAAAGCTGAGGATCTGATGAAAACACCTGCTTCGCAGCCGATACAGGCCTTACAGGGAAAGGTGGCCGGGTTGCAAGTGGTGACCAGCGGAGCTCCGGGGGATCAGCCGACCGTCAGGATCCGTGGTATCGGTTCCTTTCCCGGAAGGGACTCCGAGTCACCCCTTTACATTGTCGATGGGATGTTCTTTGATAACATTGATTTTCTGAATCCTTCGGATATCGCGTCCATGTCGGTCATGAAGGACGCCTCCGCAGCGGCCATTTACGGTGTGAGAGCCGCCAACGGTGTGGTAATCATCGAGACCAAATCCGGAGCCTATAACCAGAAGACCCAGATCACCTACGACGGCTATTTCGGATACCAGGTGGCCCAGAATGTAGTGAAGATGTCGAATTCCCAGCAGTTCACCACGATGGCGATGGAATCGGGATCCACAGCTGATGCCACCTTCATCCTGAATGCCATGCAGCGTTATGGGAGAAGCCGGGTAGATCCCAGCATACCGGAGCCCAATACGGACTGGTACAGCGAAATCATCCGCCCTGCTCCCATCACTAACCACAGTCTGGATTTCTCCGGTGGAACGGATATAGCCAAGTATTCGATCGGGGGAAATTATTTCCTGCAGGACGGGATCATGGACATGGAAAACAAGTATGAACGTTTCAACCTTCGTACAAAACTGGATCTGAAAGCCACCAAATGGCTTACCGTAGGTGGTAATCTAATCTTTAGCAATGCATTGAAATACAATGCTCCTGCCAATGCATGGAATGACGCTTATTTTGCGGTACCCGTCATGCCGGTTTATGACGAGCTGAATACCGCAGCCTGGCCCACGAATTACTCAAGCGCCCGTTCCATTGGCTACAGAGCCGGCCAGAATCCTTTTCCATCCATGGATTATAACATTGACCGCATGAAGATCAAGAAGCTGACCTCCAACTTTTACCTCGAATTCAACCTCATTCCCAAAACACTTACGTTCAAGACAACCTATAATTATGCTTTCCAGTCAATCGACCAGCGGGTGGTCAATCTGCCGTGGTACATCGACGACGGTTTCCAGAATCCGGATGCAACCATTACAAGGGCACTGACCAATTATAACGACAATATCTGGGACAATGTCCTGACCTTCACCGAAGAATTCGGAAATCACAACCTGACAGTGATGGCGGGGACATCTTTCCGTGACGAAGGATATCAGCTGCTCATGGCCCAGGGGAAGGATTTTCCGACAGATATGGAACAATCCTGGTACATCGACCAGGCGACGGCCATTGTCGCAGAGGCAGTCTCCGACGGCGGACTGAGAGAGTATGGAATGTCATACTTTGGAAGGGTTGCCTATAACTACAGCAACAGGTACCTGCTCTATGCCACTTTCAGGGCTGATGGCAGCAATAAATACCAGGAAACCTGGGGATACTTCCCCACCGTGGGCGCAGGCTGGGTGATTTCTGAGGAAAATTTCATGAAGGGTAATGGTGTGGTTGATTTTCTCAAGCTAAGAGCCAGCTGGGGAAGACTGGGCAACGACAAGATCCCTGCCAGTGATGGTGCATACACAACCAATGTGGTGAGCACCACCATGGGTGGAATTATCTATTATGGGACAGTCGTATCCAGCGATTATTCAGAACTCAAGTGGGAATTGACCGAAGAGACCAACATCGGCTTTACCGCCCGGTTCCTGGATGAAAAACTTTCAGCCGATTTCGACTGGTACACCCGTGACACAAAGAATGCAGCCATTCCGGTCATGATCCCATCGGTGGGTGGAAGCGTACTGAAACCTGTGGGAACGATCCGGAACTCCGGAATCGAACTTGCCCTCGACTGGAACTATAAAGTCAGCCATAAATTCACCTACAACGTGGGAGTTAATGTTTCCACCTTAAAAAATGAGGCAACGGATCTTTACGGTCAGGACTACATTGACGGCGGCACGGCTGAATTCCGTCAGCGCACCTACGTAGGTGAGCCGTTGATGGCCTTCTACGGCCGCGAGGTAGTCGGAGTGTATCAGAACGAACAGGAAATCCTTAACGATCCGATTGCTGTGGAGAACGGACTTGTGCCCGGTGATTTCAAATACAAAGACCAAAACAATGATGGAAAATTGGACGATGATGATCGCGTTATCCTTGGTTCCTATTTCCCAAGCTTTATCTATGGTGGAAATCTCGGATTTAAATACCTGGGGCTTGACTTTTCCCTGAGTGTATATGGTCAGGCCGGGAATAAAGTGCTCAACCGGAAACGCGGTGAAATCATCTGGACATCAGACGGAAATGTTGATGCCGATCTGGCTGAAAACCGCTGGCATGGAGATGGTACTTCCGACAAGTATCCTTCCTCGTCGGGTTTACGCAGAGGCTGGAATCAGAAAATGAGTGATTATTTCGTCGAGAATGGATCCTTCTTCCGGATCCAGAATATTCAGTTAGGTTACACCCTGAATAGCAGTGGATGGCTTAACGGTAACTTCCCGGTAACCCGGATTTATTTCACAGCGGAACGCCCTCTGTCACTGTTCCAGTACAACGGTTTTACACCTGAAGTTGCCAACGGATGGGACTCACAGACCTATCCTGTCGCAGCCGTGTATACCTTAGGCCTGAATGTCAAGTTTTAATCCTTAAACCTAATACTCATGAAACCATATAAATTTCTATCCATTGTCATTGGGGCTCTGTTATTATTATTTGCCTATTCCGGGTGCGAGAAGTATCTTGACGAACCACCTGAAAATAAAGCATTTACAGAGGAAACCGATTACACAATCAGCAGTAATATGAAACTGCCTCTCATCGGTGCCTATCAAAGATTAAACATGGTCGACGCTGGTTGGGAAAATTTCCCCCTGATCTCCGTTCGCGGGGATGATGTTAATGCCGGAGGAGAAGGCGACCAGCAGGACTTTGAAAACACGGACTGGTATCTCTACAACAAGGATTACTGGATGTACAATTCGCTCTGGCAGAATTATTACCAGAATATGTTCATTGCCAACTCTGCCATAGAACAGGTTACCCTTTATGCCGATGCCGGTGCTGACCAGAAACTTGCTGATCAATACATTTCGGAGGCGAAAGTCCTGAAAGCCTGGTGGCTGTTCCAGGTCAGTCGCGTTTGGGGAGCCCTTCCGGTTCCTCCCAGCTCAGATCCTTCAGAACTGCTGGTTGCCGGCCTATCCTCCAAGGATGAGATCATGCAGATGATCTCTGACTGGATGGACGAAGCGATACCGAATCTGCCCGCCCTCAGGCCTAACGAACGTACTGACATCCCCGGTGCTGTAACAAAATATACAGCCCTGGCCATAAAGGCTCTTGCCAATCTTGAACTGAAAAATTATCAAAATGTCGCGAATGCCACAGGTGAAATCATCAATTCAGGCAAGTTCGAACTTGAAAGTGATTTTTATGAACTATTCAAGATCAAAGGAAAGCTGAACAATGAAAATCTTTTTGAGATGCAGTATTCAGACCTGGGACAAGCATCTGGTGACAATTATTTCTACCTGTTCGCTTTCTTTGGCCCTCAGGGCTGGACACCCAAGGTAGCAGGTTCCGGCGACGGATGGGGATTCTGGGAACCGAGCATGAAATGGATCAAATTCATGCTCGACAGGGGTGAAACCACACGCCTGGAGACCAGTGTGTTATTCACGCCCAGGGGTATCGAGGAGATCAAAAAAGATCCCAAGTATGCGAACCTGCCATCTTGGATATCCAATACCACTCCTTCAGGGGATGTTATCAATGATTTTGCCCGCGAAATGTTTGCCAGCGGAAAGCACTACCTGCCTTCTGATCAGTTGACCCCCGGAAGAACCAACTACGGTACGAATAAAAACTTTACCTGCATCCGCTATGCAGAAATCCTGCTTATGTATGCCGAAGCAATGACACAGGGCGCATCGGGTAATGCAGGCACTGCTGATGCAGCGGTCAATAAGGTACGGTCAAGGGCTGGCCTTTCAAATCTCTCAGGTGTCACCAACGACCAGGTGATGGATGAGAAGTATGCCGAACTCGCTATGGAATGGGGCACACGCTTCTATGACATGATAAGGTTAGGTAGAACCGGTGAATTGAGTTATGACGGAAGAACTTTTTCCGCTGATAAAACCTTTCTCCCCTATCCGCAAAACCAGGTGGATCAGTTGCCTGTTCTTCAGTAATAGCTAAATAGAGTATAAACTGTAAAAACCAAGAAAATGAAACCTATAAAAATCATAATTACCTGCTTTCTGGTGGCATTGCTGGCCGTGTCCTGTGAAGACTACCTCGATCCCATCAATGAGGTCCAGACGGCCAATGATGTTTCAAAACCGCAGGTTAAGATCAATTTTCCTGAGGAAGGACAGCCAGTGATTGATACCATTTCAATCGTTACCGTCAAACTGGAGGCCACGGATGATATCGAGCTGAAATCAGTGGTAATACAGCTGGATGGAGCACAGGTTGCTTCCATTTCATCCTTTAGGGATTACCGGAGAGCTGTTCTTGAAGTAAAGTGCGATGTACCCGACGGTGATCATACTATCTCGGTGGTTGCCACCGACCTTACTGGAAAAACCAGCGATCCCAAATCGGTCAATTTCAAGAAGATAACCGGTGAAGGATACATACCCATGGATGGAGAAGCATTATACCTCTCCTTCAATGATAATTATATTGATTTCATCTCGGGTGAAGAAGCCGGCATTGTGGGTTCTCCTGGCTTTGCTGAAGGAAAAGTTAAAAGTGCCTATGCAGGTGCCACGGATGCCTACCTGACATTTCCTGCAACAGCAGTCATGACCGATGAATTCAGCGTGGCCTTCTGGTATAAGATCAACGCTACGCCTCCAAGAGGCGGTATCCTTGCGATCAGCCCCCCGGGCGACAGCAGAAACTCAGGTCTCCGGATGTTCCACGAAAACAGCGGCGATAACCAGAATCTGGGATTGAATTTCGGCATCGGAGAAGTTGAGGTCTGGATAAATCCTTTCGTCACAATACCTCCAACCCAGGACTGGATGCATATTGCCATTACGATCTCAACCACGCATACTACCATTTACGTTGATGGCGCAGTGGCCAAGGAACAGGATATCGATGCCAAGATCTCCTGGGCAAACTGCACGTCCATTTCCATTGGCTCCGGCATGCCCAATTTCGGATACTGGGAGCACTACTCAGACCTAAGTCTGTACGATGAGATGCACATGTTCACGCGGGCTCTTTCCGCAAGCGAGGTGTTTGGCCTCTACTCGGTCAAATGACCGAAAACATGACGGATGAGAATACCCCAGGGCATACCTGAAAGCTCCTGGGGTATTTTCTTTTGGGACGGAGTCTTGATCATTCACCGGTTATTCATTAACTTTGACCAATTCAAACCTTAACTATCATAATTCCACTCTCCATGAAACCACCCTCCAAAAACACTCTCTCCTCTCTCCTCTCTCCTCTCTCCTTTCTCCTCTCATTACTCTTATGGACCCACACCCAGGGCCAAACCTATTACTACTTTCAGGACAGCCCGCTGGACAACTACTATGATTTCAGCTGGCTGGTGCTGACAACACCGAGTTATCTTGAGCTGGCAGGATATGACAGTCGCCGGTTCCCCGTTGAAACTACCACCCCTGCACAACAGGGCATGAACTCCCTGCGGCTTCACTGGCGCTCGGTTCCCGGCGGATACTGGCATGCCATCGCTGCAGGATTGGATTGGGCCGCTAAAGACATATCACAGACCGACACACTGGCATTTTATTTTTACGCTCCTGAAGGACTGGCAAAAGAAAAACTGCCTACCGTATTCCTGGAAGATATCAACAATACCACAACAACGCAGTTCAGCCTGACCTCATATGCTGATGACCTGCCGCCTGACAGGTGGACGCGGATCACTGTTCCAATGAAGCTTTTCTTTGATGCCGGTGATCCAGTCGACTTCACAAAGATCAAAACGGTAGGCTGGGGTCAGAACCTGACAGATGACTCCGAACACACCCTGTTCATCGATGATGTCAGGGTGCAGGTGGGTGATGGTTCCTCCCCGCCCGTAGCAACTCCGACTGGGCTTGCTGTCAGTGGGTACGACAGCCATGTATATCTGAAATGGAATCCCAATACGGAAACGAATCTGAACGGCTATGAAATCTACAGGTCAACTGATAACGGCACATACTGGCAAAAAGCAGGTATTGCCAGCAAAGCAACTCCCTATTTTTCGGACTTCGTGCGATCCCTGGGAACCAATCTGAACCTGCAGTACAAAATCAATGCACTGAATGCTGTCAATCAGCCCTCGGTATTCACAGAATCCGTTACAACCAGTACGCATGACATGACCGATGAGGAGCTCATGAACATGGTTCAGGAAGCCACCTTCCGCTATTTCTGGGACTTCGCGCATCCGGTGAGCGGACTGACACGTGAGAGAAATACCTCAGGGGATGTGGTCACCATCGGGGGTTCCGGGTTTGGAGTAATGGCGGTACTTGTCGGGATTGAAAGAGGATTCATCACCCGCCAGCAGGGAGTGGAAAGGATGCTCACCATCGTTCACTTTCTGGAATCTGCCGATAGATTCCATGGAGCCTGGCCGCACTGGATGAATGGAAACACCGGGGATGTTATCCCCTTCACCACCTATGACAATGGAGGGGACCTGGTCGAAACCGCGTTCATGTTCCAGGGTCTGCTGACGGCACGACATTATTTTGATCAGAATTCGACGGATGAGCAAACGATTCGGGAGACCATTACCCAGCTCTGGGAATCCATGGAATGGGACTGGTACCGGCGCAATGGCAGCAGCGTCCTCTACTGGCACTGGTCTCCCAACTACGGCTGGCAGATGAATATGACGGTCAGAGGGTACAACGAAGCCATGATCGTGTACATCCTTGCCATTGCGTCTCCCACACATGGCGTCCCTGCCAACCTGTGGGAGACAGGATGGGCCGGAAGTTCCTATTACAAAAATGGTAAAACGTTTTATGGATATAAACTGGATGTGGGCTGGGATTACGGCGGCCCGCTTTTCTTTGCCCACTACTCCTTTCTTGGTTTTGATCCCAGGAATATAAAAGATAAGTATACCAATTACTTCAATAACAATAAAAACATGAGCCTGATCAACCAGGCATACTGCATGGATAATCCCAAGAATTATTCAGGTTACAGCGCCTCGTGCTGGGGATTGACCGCCAGCGATGATCCATCCGGTTACAGTGTTCACGAGCCCATCACATCCCGCGATAATGGTACCATTACTCCCTCGGCAGCTTTGTCCTCCATGCCTTATACTCCCCAGGAGTCCATGGCCGCACTGAAGCATTTTTACCGCGACCGTGGTGCCGATCTGTGGGGACCCTTTGGATTTTATGATGCCTTCAATGTGCAGCAAAACTGGTATGCGGACTCATACCTTGCCATCGACCAGGGTCCCATCATCTGCATGATCGAAAATCACCGCAGCGGTTTGCTGTGGGATAAATTCATGAAAAATCCCGAGATCGCTCCGGCCCTGGAATCCATCGGTTTTGTGAATGATCCCTATTCGATCAATGGACCCGGATATGATCCAGATATGATATCCTTTTCCTGTTCTCCCAATCCGGCACATGAAGAGACAATCCTTACTGTTGAATGCAAAAAAGAGGAAAAGATCGATATCACGATCGTGAGCCTGACCGGTCAAAAGGTCAGATCACTTCATGCAGGCCGGGTTTGCCCCCCGGGCATTCATCGGATAAGAACCGGACTGGAAGGAATCCCTTCGGGGCTTTACTTTATTTATTTAAGTAAAGATCAGCACATAATAGCAATTGATAAATTGATAAAACAATAACAAGGAAAACCTGATCAATCCGAATTTAAGAAGGCTGTTCCAAAGTGCAGGAGCAGCCTTCTTTTTGTACAATGAAATACCAGTTATAATCCGGAAATTCATTAATTTAGCAAAAACGACATTTCCAGTTAATTCTGAAATCATGAAATCACAGCCTGTTCTTGCAGGATTTTGCCTGGTTATATCCCTGGTGACTGCAGGGCAAAACCAGCCTATTGATCTGACCTTCACCGCTGTTGATAATTTAAACCATGTGCAGCTTGACAGTATAAAAGTCATAAACCGCACACAGGGAATCCAGACCACGATCTGCTGGCCGGACACCATGATAACCATTGAAATCACCCCGGGAGATCTGCTCCTATACCTTGGCTACGGAACAAAACATTATGTAGCGATCCCGGAAAACAATCAGGAAACCAGTTCATTTCAGTTGTTCCAAAATTACCCCAATCCCGTAAGGGATCAGACCGAAATAAGCATGTACCTGCCGGGAAAAGGACAGGTGCATATACTGGTTTCCGATCTCCAGGGTAGGGTGATCCTTTCCTCAGACTGGCAACTTACACGGGGCAATCATTCCTTCAGGTTCATGACCGGACATAACAACTTCCTCATCCTTACGGCAAAATGGAATGGAATGAGCAGGAGCATCAAGATCGTATCATCAGGACAATCCAACAGAAAAATATGTTCACTTGATTATACAGGCAGTGATCAGGGGAATGGGATAGTCGCCAAAGCATCATCACAAACCAGGAGAGGAACGGTCTACGAATCAGGTATCCTGGATACTCCTGACACCCATACGACCTATACTTTTCAGTTTGCATCCCGCATACCCTGCCCTGGAACCCCCACGGTCGAATACCAGGGCCAGCTCTACCATACAATACAGATATTCAGCCAGTGCTGGATGAAGGAGAACCTGAACGCAGGGACGATGATCGCAAGCATGGGCCCAGGGCAATTGCAAACTGACAACGGCTACATTGAAAAGTACTGCTATGCGAATGAGGCTGCTTACTGCAATGCCTTTGGAGGGTTGTACGAATGGGATGAAGCCATGCAATACGCTGACGGAGAAGGCGCTCAGGGAATTTGCCCTGAGGGTTGGCATATCCCCACGGATGAGGAGTGGAAGTTGCTTGAAGGAATAGCCGACAGCCACTTTCCGCCGGGTGATCCCGTATGGGATCTTTTCGGATTTCAGGGAACCGATGCGGGCGGCAACCTGAAGGAAACCGGTACCGGCTACTGGGAATACCCCAATGAAGGAGCAACGAACTCAACCGGTTTCAGCGGACTCCCGGGTTCATACCGCTATGGCTACGAAAGCGGGTATTTTGGCATGGAAGGCGCGGATGGCTGTTTTTGGACCTCCTCATCATTTAGTCCTGAAAACGCATACACCCATTACCTACGGTATGATGATGCCGGTTCAGGTCGGAACGACCAACCCAGGGTGTTTGGCCATTCGGTCCGCTGCCTCAGGAATGTGGTGTATTCACCCTACACGCTCGATCTAACGTTTACAGCAGTCAACCATACCGCCAATATCCCTCTTGACAGCATTCGGATCATGAACAGGACACAGGGGAAGGAAATCACGTTGCTGTGGCCTGATACGGTACTGACACTTCAGACCGACCTGCCATATGTTGTTGGTGATGAACTGCTTTACATCGGGTATTCAGGTACGCTGGAATCCGGCAAATTGGGCAAACCTGAGGTCAGCGAGACCGTTACGCTCCAGTTTGCCACAAACATCCCCTGTCCGGGGACCCCGGTTGTGTATTATGAAGGAAGGATGTACAATACTGTCCAGATATTCAGCCAGTGCTGGCTGAAAGAGAACCTGAACGCAGGGACCATGATCGCCGGGACCCAGGAGATGACCGATAATGATCTTCTTGAAAAATATTGTTACAATAACGACACCTACAATTGTGCTCAGTTTGGCGGCCTTTACACCTGGGATGAAATGATGAAGTATGAAAGTCAGCAGGGCCTTCAGGGAATTTGTCCGCCCGACTGGCATGTGCCTTCCGATGATGAATGGAAACTCCTGGAAGGGGCATCGGATAGCCTGTTCGGAATAGGCGATCCGGAGTGGGACGGTGAGTTCTACCGGGGCTTTGATGCCGGGATAAACCTGAAAACCACGTCGGGCTGGGAGGATGAAGGCAATGGCGCTGACCTGTACGGATTTGCCGGTTATCCGGGTGGGAGCCACAATCATGATGGCACTTTTTCAGGAGCAGGAAGTTACGGTCATTGGATGACATCCTCGGAAATCAGTAACGATCATGCGTGGCTGAGAACCCTGGGGCACCTCGAATCAAAATCAAGCAGAGAGCCTGGCTTCCGGGAAACTGCATTCAATATGCGATGTATCAGAAATGATGATTACCACGAAGTTTTTCAGTTGACCTTCACTGCGGTTAACAACGCTGAGTATGCTCAGCTTGACCAGGTGAAGATAACAAACCTTTCCCAGGATGGATCAACGGTGCTGACATGGCCCGACACTACATTGCTGCTGGAATATGAATTACCCTACATAATGGGTGATCAGCTGCTCCTCGTAGGGTATACAGGCGATCAGGAGTCTGGGATCATGATCCAATACGACATCCCTGATACGGTTGTCTTTCAGTTTGCCACCAACATTCCATGCCCGGGGACCCCGACTGTTTTTTACGGATCCAGAACCTACAATACGGTACAGATCTTCAGCCAGTGCTGGTTCAAGGAAAATCTCAACTATGGAACCATGGTCCTGAGTAACCTGGACATGACCGATAATGGATATGTGGAGAGATATTGTTATGGCAATGTACCTGCAAATTGCGATACATATGGAGGTCTCTACCAGTGGGATGAGGCGATGCAATACATCCTGCAGGAAGGTGCCAGGGGTATTTGTCCCAATAACTGGCACATACCGACTCATTCTGACTGGATGATTCTTTCAGGAGCGACAGACAGCCAGTACGGCATCGGAGAAATGATATGGGAAATATCAGGCCCCAATGGTTTTGATGCAGGTTTAAACCTGAAGGCAACCAGTGGCTGGAATGGAGAGGGCAATGGTTTAGATTTGTACGGCTTTTCCGGGCTTGCGGGTGGTGCATTCTATGGTTATCCCGGATTTCATTTTATCAATGAGTACGGAACATGGTGGTCGTCACAGCCAAGCAGCTATTACTATACGAACTGTCGCGAACTCCATTATGATGATCCGTTGATTACAAAAACAATCTACGAGATAGACAGGGGTATCAGCGTCCGTTGTATCCGGGATTATTAAAAAGAGACTTATTTCTCCCAGAGAACAGTTTCAGAACCGACATCCCTTGAGTTGCCTCCCACCATGATGACGAATTCGCCCGGCTCCCAGTCATAGACCAGGTCATAGTTATAGAATTTCAGATCATCAGGGGTGATTTTAAATGTCACTGTTTTTGTTTCACCGGCTTTGATAAATACTTTCTGAAATCCTCTGAGCTCCTTTACCGGCCGCGTGATGCTCCCCACCAGGTCGCGGATATAAAGCTGAACGACTTCAGCACCATCGTAATTACCCGTGTTGGTGATATCGATACTTGCAGTAAGGGTCTGATCACCGGAAAGCCGCTGCTGATCCAGCACAAGATCACCATAGCCGAACCGGGTGTAGCTAAGACCAAATCCGAAGGGATAGAGGGGTTCGCTGGTGACATCCAGGTAGTTTGAGCGGTATTTCTGGTACCATTCTCCTTCGGCCAATGGGCGCCCCGTATTCTTGTGATTATAGTACAACGGTATCTGTCCGACAGTTTGCGGGAACGTTACCGGCAGTTTGCCTGAAGGATTGACCTTGCCAAAGATCACATCTGCAATGGCACTCCCTGCCTGAGTGCCTCCAAACCATACATTGAGGATGGCAGGGATGTTTTCCTGTTCCCATGTCAACGTGAGCGGTCTTCCGGTAAAGAGAACCAGTACGATGGGCTTTCCTGTTTTCAGCAGTGCTTCCAGAAGTTCCTTCTGGCTTCCCGGCAGGGAGATATCAGAACGGCACGAGCTTTCACCACTCATCTCGGCAGCCTCTCCCATGGCGGCTATGATGACATCACATTTAGAAGCCAATGCAACAGCTTCTTTCCTCAGCTCACCGGCTGTTCTTACTGTATCCATTGTAGGTCTGCCCCAGGTGCTGACCCATAGATCCATGTCCTTATCATCTACAATGTTACTACCTTTAGCGTAAAAGATCTCCGCCCCGTCACCAACCGCCTCTTTAAAACCTTCCAGCACCGTGACGGATTCAGCGTGATCAACAGCCACACTCCACATACCCGCCATATTATCCCTGCTGTCAGCCAGAGGGCCCACCAGAGCGATCTTCCCTTTTTTCTCCAGTGGCAGCAGCTGATCTTCGTTCTTAAGCAAAACAAACGTTTGAGCGGCTGCTTCCCGGGCGATCCGATTATGCTCCTCGGTGGCAATGTCGGTAGCAGGGCGATCCAGGTCACAATAACGGTAAGGATCTTCAAAAAGCCCGAGTTTATACTTGGCCTCGAGGATCCGACGGCAGGCCTGGTCGATCTCTGCCTGGGTCACCTTACCTTCATCCAGCGACTTCTTCAACGTGGTCAGGAATCCTTCTCCTATCATATCCATATCAACCCCTGCTTTTAGGGCTAAAGCTGAGACGGTTTGCAGATCGCCCATTCCATGTGCAATCATTTCATTGATGGCGGTATAATCGGTCACCACAAAACCGTTAAATCCCCACTGGTCACGCAGAACATCCGTCATCAGCCATTTGTTACCGGTGGCAGGTATGCCGTCGACTTCATTGAAGGATGTCATCACACTGCCCACACCTGCCTTCACAGCTGCCTGATAAGGAGGCAGGTATTCATTGAACATCCGGATACGGCTCATATCGGTCGTATTGTAATCGCGCCCGGCCTCAGCCGCACCATAAAGCGCATAATGTTTGACACAGGCCAGGATCGTATTGTTCTTCGACAGATCATCACCCTGATATCCATGCACATAGGCTTCGGCCACCCGGGAACCCAGGTAAGCGTCCTCCCCTGCCCCTTCGGCAATCCTTCCCCAGCGGGGATCACGGGCAATATCAACCATTGGGGAAAAAGCCCAGCATATTCCATCAGCGCTTGCTTCCACCGCTGCGATGCGGGCACTTTGTTCGATCAGCGCCATATCGAAACTGCTGGCAAGCCCCAGTGGAATAGGAAACGTGGTCTGATATCCGTGGATAACATCCATACCGAAGATCAGGGGAATGCCCAGACGGCTCTCCTCAACGGCCACTTTCTGCACATCACGGATCTTATCCACTGATTTGATGTTCAGCAATCCGCCTACCTTTCCTTCTTTGATCTTTTTGCCAATGTCAGAGCTGGATGACTGTCCGGTGATGATGTCCCCCGAACCGGGCAGGTTCAGCTGGCCGATCTTTTCCTCCAGGGTCATCTTTTTCATCAGGCCATCGATGAAAGCGGTCATATCGCCTTTGGCAGGAGCTTCCATTTTTTGTGTACAGGTGGTCAGAATCAGCAGCGGGACAAGAGATCCCAGTAATAAAAGTTTGAATTTCATTGCAAAATGGATTAATGGATTAATTCAGGTTGTATAGCTGCCTGCCATATCCGGTAACCTTTCGGATTCATGTGCAGCATATCCTCAAGGAACAGGCTGGAGTCCGGCAGATGATCTTCGGTCAGCATTTTGTCCCAGATATTCACAAAACCAGTATTTGTTTGTGAACCAAGATACTCTCTGATCATTTGATTGGCTTCGGTAAACTTATCCGCCAGGTGCCAACGGCTGGGGCTTGGCTTCATCGAAATATAGGTGATCCTGACATCCGGGAGTCTATACCGGATCAGGGTGAAAAGGCTGATGAAGCTGACGGTGACCGTTTCCGGGAAAACAGTATCACTCGCTGCGATGTCATTTTCTCCGCAATAAATTACGATCTGTCTTGGAGCATAGGGAAAAATAATATCATTCGCATACCGGATGAGGTCAGGCAGGGTCGATCCTCCAAATCCACGGTTGATGATGGTATATTCCGGGAAATAGTCCTGGACATCCTTCCAGAGTGTAAATGAAGAACTCCCGGCAAACAGGATAGCATGCAGCGGCGGTGGATTTTGCTGATCCGCCTCTTTAAAATGACGGATATCAGACGCAAATGGGTACTCGGTTTCCTGTGAATGACCCATAGAACACTCGCACAACAGAATGATGGCCAGAATTATGCTTTGCTTTATCATATTGATTTACAATATCCTATGTTTTATTCTGATTGAATTAGAGGGAAACGATCGCTTATTCCATTCTCATTGATGGCCTCGATCGTGAAAAAATAGGTTTTTTCATTGTCCATGGTCTTGAGCCAATATTCATTAGCACTGTAGACCATGATGCAATTATACAGTTTATCAGGTTCGGTTCCCATGTAAATATTGTAAGCATAGGCATTATCCACCGGGCTCCATTTGAGCCATGCGCTCCGTTTATCCTTTGTGGTGCGTAAAACCATGAATTCCTTTACTGCTTCCGGTTTTGATCCCTGACCGTGGCCAAAAACGCGAAGTCCACTGATGGCAAATTTACCGGTGGGCATCTGGATGTTCACCATTTTGATATACCGCGTTTTGACCGGTTTTTTCAGTTCAATGTATTCATGAGGTACATCGGTTTTATTCTTGCTTTTATCGACTAAAAGATTCCATCTTTTTCCATCCTCCGATTCAAAAATGACGTATCTGTGGTAAACGCCGGTTGATTTACCCAGAAATTCTGGATCCTGATCGGCATAATTGACCTGGATAGCATAAACGGCCGAAAGAGCACCTAGATCTGACTGGATCCACTCACCATCGTTACCGGTGGAGGCCGACCAGTAGGTCCTGATGTCCTCATCAACGGCAAAATTAGCCTGGTATGCTCCATAGGTTGAGGATACCGTGACAGGCTTCCCGTAATTCAGCAGCATCCATCCGGTGAAGCGGCTTTGCAGGTGATCGGCTTCTCCGGTCGGTAAATAGGTCGGGTAATCGCCGAAAGCCGTATTACAGTACATTACATCATCGGGATCGAATCCGGCGGGCCAGATACCGATCCGGCGCTCAAAATTGTTTTTGACGGAAATGGCGATCGTTGACACGTGCCAGTAATTTCCCCAGTTATCCTGGAAAGTGGCTCCGTGGCCAGCACCCCGTGCAAAACCGCCGGGTTTGAAGCTGAAGGGCATCGGCTGGGGCTCAGTAGCACTTCTGAAAAGGGGATCACCGCCCACCACCACCCCATCGGCATAACCGCTGAATTCGGTTCCGGGAGCGCCATACTGGAGGTAATACTTCCCGTTGTGTTTTGTCATCCAGGCTCCTTCGATGAACGGATCGAGGAATGTATTGTCCATCTGTTCACCAAAACGCTGCCAGCCATAACGCCAGGGTTCAAGGATATACATCTCCCTGCGGGCTGACAGGGGTTGTAAGGTTTTACGGTCGAGCTCTACTCCATAGATAGGGTATTGGTTACTGCTGCCGTTATACATATAGAAACGCCCGTCATCATCAGTGAAGAAAGCAGGATCCCAACCCCCGATGGTAAACTTTTCCACCAGGGATTTCCATTCATTTTCCTTCGGATTTGTACTCATCCAGATCGTAAACTCGCTGGTGTATGTGGAGCCGAGTACCAGCATGGTATCGCCGATAATGCCCACAGCCGGTGCACAGAGTTCATCATAGCCTTCATTCCACGGACGGAGGAATTTGCGCGGGACGAAATTCCATTCGATCATATCCTCGCTCCACCAGTATCCCCACTGGTTCGTCGAAAACAGGTAATAATCCCCTTTGTAGTTCACGATCACCGGATCGGCCGTGGCACGATGCTTTCCCCATTCGGTGAAATTAGGGATCGGTGTGTAACCATAGTCGATATTAATGGGATTGCAGTAGGTTTTTTGCTGGGCAAACAGACTCAGCGTGGCGGTTACAGATAATCCCAGAAGAATGCAAATCTTTAGTATCTTCATGAGCAATTCTATTTCATGGTGCATGTAAAAATAAGTCGAATCATTGAGACTTCAAATTTAGTCAATCGGTTCAAGAATGTAGTGATGACAGGCAGGATTGCAAAACATTAATTTCAGATTAAACCAGATGAATGAGGATATTACCGAAAAATTTTCGCCGCTATTGTCATTTTTATCTTTACATTTATTCATGGGAGAATTTTTAATATTTTACACCATAAAGGCATTAATTATCAATAAGATAATCATATCTCCCATTCTTTTTTTTTCATTATTGTGAATGATTATGGGTAAATATGCATATTTCTAAAACCAAATGATTACCTGATATGGAAAAACTAATCTCCTGTTGTGGTTTAAACTGTGCTGCCTGCGATGCATACATCGCCACCATGGCCAATGACGATGCACTGCGTGCAAAAACGGCTAAAAAATGGAGCACAGAGTACAATGCATCGGGCATTACGCCTGAAATGATCAATTGCACCGGTTGCAGGGAAGCCGGAGTGAAATTTTCTCATGTAGAAACATGTGAAATAAGGGTATGTGCCAGGTCAAAAGGATTTCAGACCTGTGCCGAATGTGAGCTGCTGGAAACGTGCAGCATCGTGGGGAATGTACATAAGTATACGCCGGAAGCACTGGAGAACCTCAAATCGCTGAATTGATCATTCATTGGTTCCTTCGTCCTGCAGTTTCCGGAGTCCCTCCTGTATCTCGGGATCCTGCATGAACAGCTTCCAGATCAGACCTGTCCGGTAATTCTCGATCATCACGGTCATGGGTGCCTGGTTAAAGCCATATAAATTTCCAAACACCAATTCTCGGTAAGGCTGAAGGCATCCCTGAATCCGTACTCCCCACAGAGAAGATGGCCATAGTTGAAATAGTAATTCTTTAGGGCTTTCATGGATTCCTCAGGGGTATAGGGAAAGGAGCTGATGGCACCGGTTGGAGTTAACTTGCCGTGGTCCTGCCAGGGCACGGGCTCATCTGCAGAATAATCAAAGGGCCCATCGCTGGCGGTCAGCTCCCAGCCATCCTCACCATACTCCTTAAATCCTTTTGGATTATCTAAACAATATAAGAATAATTTTTCGCTGACTCACCTGTATAATCTTCATAGCGATTGAAGTAGGGCTGTTGGATACCCAATGGCTGGTAAATCATTTTTCTACTGCAACGATGGTGGCCATGATCCCGAATCCGGTTCCCCCGATGGCACAGGCATCAGGTCCGAAAGGCGTCATGCTGAAATTCGGTTCATCCCAGGCTTCATAGATGTAATCCCAGTGATGTTTTGTCTATTATGCTGTAACCGCATCGAGGTAATGGATTTTTTGCAAAAATGTTGATGGAATATTTAGTCCAAAAGCTTTGCCCGTATGGCATTAAGCATTGTAGCATTATAACCGGATATGGATGACATTCGTCCCGGGATCCAGCATTCCCATAAACCGGTCCCGCGGAATCACCGCTCCGCCCAAGCGGTATTTGTTCTCTTCCAGGGTGAACGGAATGGATTCGCCATTGATGGAAATGCTTGTGGGACTGAATTTCCCATTCCGAACGGAATAGTTAAAGGTGACGGAATGACCCAGCAAATTCAGGGAAGCCGCTAAACCATCCATGGATAATGGGATGACCGGATCAATGATCACATACCCATTTTGGATCCGTAATCCCAGTAACCTGGTAATTATCAAACTGATATAAATACCAGGGCCACTGGAATATACCCTCCACCCGCCCCTGAGTGTCAGATTTCCGGTCCTGATCTCATCATAGCGCACATCCGCTTCGTAACGATTCCGGAAAATGACATCGGAACTGCTGTAATAACAATTCGCCTGGCGGATGTCGCCACAGGGTACAATTTCCCTGTAACCGACCGGTATGGCCTGGCGAAGCGCTTTCACGAAAGCATCCGCCCTGCCTGTGATGGCCAACGACTCGGCATAACGGATGTGCTCATGTACGTACATCAGGCCGATCTCCCTGCCAAAATGGGTGCTGCTCTCCGCACGCTGAAAAATATCCTGAATTCCCCCTTTGTACTTCAGCGGCCTATCCATCAGGCGGGCACCATCTGGACCCTTCAGTTGCTTTTCGATCAAATCCTGGTGATACAGCGCCTGCTCCCTGCTAAAAATTCCACTGAGAATACCCCGTTCCATTGGTAAAATGCTGTAATGGATCCCTGTCGTATAGTCTTCGGGATGAAGCAGTACGCTGATGCTTTGATCCTCTTCGACCAGGCCGTAACCGGCTACGATCCCGTTTTTGACAAGGTGCCTGTTAAAATCTGCTTTGATGCTCATGCAGATGTCATGCATTTCTTCAGCTTTAGCTTTATTACCGGTTAATGTAAATACCTGCTCGTATGCCCCGAATGCCTGGTAATTCATTTCCACCGTCCAGCTCGAGATCATGCGCTGAGCCAGTTCTTTACTGACTGGCTGAAGGGAATCGTTCCAGTCGCCTCCATCAAATGGAACCAGGGAAGTTCCCGGAATAAAAGAATGAATAATCATCTGGATCAGCCTGTCCATATGCTCACTCAACGGCTTTATTAGGGATGATTCAGCATTATTATCTCTGTAATACGGCAAAGGCTCCCCTAGAATGTCAAGATCGCCTGTGATCTTTATATAATTAGCCAGCGCGATGATGCACCAGTAATAAATGTCTCCGTGAGAGCTGTCAGCGCGAATGGACTGGTAGCTGTCGAACATCCACCATTGCGGCCATCCGCCATCGGGATGCTGATTGGAAAAGATGATCTTCAACACCTGCTTTACTTCCCGGTATTTACCCATGGTCAGCAACAGGTCAACCGGGCCCTGCGCCACATCGCGTGTTCCCCAGGCAGCCCCGCTGAACTGCTCCAGTCCGTAAGGCGTTAAAAAATGGGTAAGAGCATTCATGCCGTACCAGGGCAGGATCTCATGGATTGCTTTAATATCGCTCTGACTACTTTTGAGCGACAGGTCTAAGCTAAGCACCTGCCAGGCTGAGCGGGCTGCCTCGCAATCTGAAGACCACTTTTGATCAGGATCCTGGATGATTTCGTACGGATTGACGCCACAAACATCGCCAATAAAACTCATGCATAAATCCGAGGTCTCCTCTGTGAGGATGATCCATAAACTGCTCCCGTGATTCTTCTGATCGGCAAAAAGAATCTGGTCTCCACCATTATCCATCTGTACGTGCGGATCATGGATCACCATACGGAATGCTGCATGGGGAAAGTGACTACGGATCATGCTGTCTGTTTTTGGTTTGGCTTCCCATTCGTGGGTCGTCCTTCCCGGTTGCACTACCCATCCGTTCAGTGGATCAAAATCATGTGTGACCAGTAATTTAACTTTTGGTCCACTGATGACCTTGAAATCCATGTTGACCTGCGGGATGGATTTTGATGTCCACGTGCGGATCTGGAAACAATGGTCACCATGTTTGTATACCCACCGGCAATGATTTAAACCCATCTCAAATGCGGAGGGTACACCCAGCAGATAATATCTTCCGCCGATCTCCACAAAGATCCTCTGCCCTGCTTCCCGCCCAAGATTGAACTGACTTGTGCAGATGGAAAGTAAAACATTGAAATTGGTATTCCCCTGCGACAGATGAGAATTAAATATTCCCGATGCAAAGGATGTTGTGGACATAATGCTTTCGTCCGGTAATAATCCGGCTCCGGTCTGCATGATGTGGGCATGGGGACGATCAACCAGGGTTTCTTTGACCTGCAATACCACATGCTCATTCTGTCGGCAAAAAAAAGACAATAACCGCTCACCATTCCATTCACAATGACGCCTGTCGGTACCAAAGAAACGAATCAACTCCTCCTCATGCAGATCATCAACCGGTAAAAAAGAAGAGGTGTCAAACAGGTTTCCGACAGGAGTCACCCAATGATTTGTTACAGAAAGGGCAATCACATCGCAGAATTCCGATAAAAGGCCTGCCAGTCGGCCAAGGTCAGCAGCTGACGTTGCCTGCGGATGATCTGGTAAATAGGTGAAGATAAAAACGCTCCGGTGATGACCGCCGGCAGCCAGATGAAATGGCTTTTCCTGCAGCGCGATGACAGAAGACTCCCCTGCATATTCACCTCCCAGCCTCCCGGTGATCAGCCCTTCCGGGATGCCGGTTGCACGGCATGTTCTTCCATAGAAAAGCATACCATCCGTGGCAGCAGATTGGGCACCATTCATGCAGATAGCCATCAGCCACGGATGACCAGTAGATTCCCGCATATTCTGACGGCAGCATACAACCGGGCCAAACCGGTCATCCTCCAGAATGCGCCTTTCAAGATACTGGCTCACATAATATTCGTTGATCAAGCCATCTGTCACCTGCTTAAGCCCAACATCCTGTACGCAGATCAGATCAAGTTCAACAGTATCATCAGAATGATTGCTGATCTCGACGGAATATTGCCAGCTCAAGCTTTTGTCTGATAACTGTATAACAACCTGATAATCAATATTATTCCAACTACCCTGAGCATAATAGGCGTTGCCATGAACCACGAAGCGGCTATTGCTCAATGGACCAGTAATGGCCTTGTATTCAATGGCTTGCGATCGTTTTCTCAGGAAAAGGCTTGCACCGTGCGATGAAAAAAGGGTTGCGGGTTTGAGGCTTATACGGATGGGACTGGCTTCAATGCTTTTAATAGCGCCATTTTCCAGGAACTCAATGAAAAGGCCGGGGGAATTCCTTATTTTCATGCGATTGTTGTCCGTTTGTAAGTAGTGTTCGGATTTTTAACCACAGACTCTAGGTTTCTTTATTCCAACTTTCAATATAAACTCCTGCTTATGTAAATGACTATAATTCAATGCTATACTATGCTCTTTAGAAATTATTTCGATCTCCTCTCCACCGATACTAGCAGCGTTGATCGTATCAACATTCTTCCCCGCAAAGACGGTCTCCCCTGCCAGATCCCGGTCTCCATAAAGCGTGATCTCAATATGACCGTTCGTTTCTTTAATTCCGAGAATATCCGAAGTGCTGTGGAGGATGTTGATTCCCTCTGCAATCTCCATGCATACCGGTGTCAGCACCCCATACAGTGCCGGCCATGCCATTTCTCCGCCCGTAAAAGGTATAGAAACAGGTTCACCACTTCCAGGATGGGTGTAGGTGACGTTTCCCGTTTGTTCCTCATTATAATAATTTCCGATGAAAAGAATGGCCGATCCAGCATCCGTAAAACGCTCTCTTACAGTGATATTCTCGTTGGATGCAGATGCCTGTCTCAGTCTGGCGCCTGACCGCATCAGAATGGCTTCATAAACGGGCTTATGTCCTTCTGTGTCAAATCCCAGCCAGGTTCCCAGATGGGTCAGTGATCCCTTACCTAGCCGTTTGGTAAATCCGCAGGCAGAACCATCAATCGTCCGGGCAATGATCTCCGCATCGGTAAGGGACTCCTCGGAATAAATGATCTGCGGATTGGCACACTTGATATCTTTCAAATGGAAGATATCAACCAGGGGCGAATCGATGATTTCCTTTCCGGATGGTGCCACAGATAAAGCATCCCGAATGATACTACATGGTTTTTGTGATATCTCCCGATCAGGCAAATGCGGCAAAATGACCAGTTGTCCACCAGCCCTGGTATAATCGACCAGGGTCTGCTGATCCCCTGCATTCATCTCATCGGTGCAGAATGCCCATACTTGACTGTACTTACCCAATGAATCAGAAGAGGCTTTGCTCAGATCCGCCATATCATAATCCACATTGAGAACCTGGAGCACCTTCAGCAATCCATCGAAATAAGCCGGTCGCCGTATGGCTGATGCCACGAATTGAAGCCCGGAGGCTCCCGTTTCAGGTCGCTCCAGTTCGGTTGCATAATATGGCGGATAAAAGAGCACGCATACTTCCGCTTTACGTTTTGCCTCAACGATGATGTTTTCCGAAACCTTAATCCGTTGACTCATCCTTTGCACCAGGGGAAATGCACTAGTTCGTTTTCCCTCAGGGGTCAGCGGGGTAAACCAGTAAAATGTCGATCCGGAATAACCCCTGCGTGCGGGATTCCTCCCCTGTGAGAACATATAGTAATTCCAGCCGGTCAGTCCGTGGGCGATACTTGCCTTATAAAAAAGTTCCAGCTCGCGGGGATTGGTCACTACATGGTACTCGCGGGAGCCACACTGAAATTCCGCGGCAAAAAGGGGCTTGTTACCCTGCATGGCACGGGTGATATCGTTGATGATCCGGTCATCATGCATGTTGCGGTGCGAAACATACTCAGGAATATGATCCACCCCGAATAGGATCCCGCTCTTATCCCCGAACAGATCATCGTACATGGTGATATTCACCGGAAATTCATAACCGCTCCCGTAAATCCAGCCAGGCAGGTTATGATAGAAAGGAACAGCTACACCCCTTTCGCGGGCCATGGCGGACAGCATGCGCAGGTAATCTCCGTAATAGGTCCGCCAGAAGCAGTGCCATTCATGATCGCGAGCGCGGTCACCCCTGGATGCGTAGGGTTGCCGTCCGTCGGGAGGCAGCTCAATATGAGTAAAATCGTGATAATCAGTTCCCCATAATGTATTCACCGCCTGAATATCTGCAGATTTACCTTTCATATAGGCTATGAAACGATCCCTGACTGCACCGCCGTAATCTGCCTGGTGCGCCAGCCACGAAAAAACGCCGATCTCATTGCAGATCTGCATCATGATGACAGGTCCGCCGCGGGTGATTTCCCGCTCCCGTATGAACGGCATGATCTGATCGTACCACAATGTGACCTTTTCCAGGTAACGTGGATGGAACAGGCTGACACCGTCACTCTGAACGGTCTCACCTGAACGATTACGCATCTTCACCTGTTCACCGAAGTGCTCCAGGAACCAGTCGGGTAATCCGGCTCCCCGGGTTTCGGCCAGAATGAACGGACCGGGCTTCACAATGCAGTGCAATCCATGAAACTGGCACCTGGCCAGCCAACCGCTCAAATCACGCTCCGGGCAGGATCTGCCGTCAAGATCAACAACTCCCTCTTTATATTCATGCCACGCCCAGGGAATGTACGTGCTGACGGTGGTCAGACCTGCCTTCCTGGCAGCATCCAGGTGCTCATCCCAGTGTTCACGTGGGATACGGAAGTAATGGATCTCTCCTGAATTGAGAAACACCTTCCTGTCATTCAGAAAAAAGTTGTTCTCCCTGATCGCGAAAGTCATCATTCGAAATATTGATTGACGTGACCTCTTCCATCATCATTATTAAGTTATTGCATTTCCGGCTGCATTTTCTTCCCTGAGCCGTTCAGCACTTCTTTTCTCCAGAAGATCCTTGATTTCGTGCGAACGCTTTTCCGTCAGTGAGTACCGCAGGAGGAAGATAATGGATAAGATACTCAGGATCACTGGCAGACCGATCTCGACCACCCGCATCATCAACAGGGTATAGGGTGTCTGTTTGGTGAGCAGGCTGGTCTCTTCCTTAGTGACACTGAGTTCTTTATCCAGAAAATCAAGCGATACTGCCAGGTTCAGGTTTGTAATGCGGTTATTGATCCGGGTCATATCCCGCATGACCGTGTTATAGTGCTCTTTGCTGTTCCTGGATTTCAGTGATTTCGCCTGCAGGTGCGACATGAGGTCAAACGAATTCTTCCTGGCTTTTTCGACTTTGGTCTGCAGCGTAAGTGGAATCGTCTGTTTGATAAGTGAATGGATCAGCGTGTCCGGATCGCTCATTTCCAGGGTATTCAGACGGGGTTGAAGTTTTTCCAGCCCGGCAAGGGTGGTTTTCGTTGCAGTCAGGGCATTCGTCAGCACGTCCTTGCGCTGCCGCTGGTAAGCTGTGATATCTTCAAATGTTTTGTCGGGTTCCTTCAGGGATTCCTTCTCAAGGTACCGGGTATAATCCCGTGATTCCTCCAGGGCTTCGGCGCACTGAACCCTGGCTTTTTCAATCCATTCGACAGTGATCCCTGCCCTTCCCTGATAATCCTTCCAGTACTGTACTTTATTTTGAAGTTCTCCGATGCTTCCCTGTAAGCCATCCACTTTGGTGACCTGAATTTCATCGAACATGGTGAGAACGATCAGGGCTCCTCCTACAAAGCTTGCCAGGGCGGTGCCCATTTTTATGAACCACCAGAAGATGGAATAAAAACTTCCCTCCGAACGGTAACCTCTGTGCAATTCATCTTCATCGCAGATATCACCCACCATGGAGGATCCCAGCGTAAAGAAAAACAGCATACCTGCAGAAAGCAGAATCGTCGGAATGACGATTAAATAAGGATAATCAGGATTATAACAGACTATTTTGGAAAGCTGAGCCAGGCACATCAGAATGATGGAGATGGCCAGTGTGTTTCGCTTGCCCAGTTTCGGGCTGATCACATTCAGGGGGAAAACAGCCAGCACTCCCGTGATGGCCCACACAGTACCGTTGATTCCCAGCATGGTGGCTCCGGCATCCTTATCTCCGCCAAACACATAAAAGATGGGTATGTACGATCCGAGCAGCTGAACAAAATTGAATCCCATGGCCAGGGTGAAGATCGTCAAGGTCAGCATGACAAAATTCCTGTTGGTCACAACCGTCTTCATATCCTTCCAGAAAGGTGTCTTTTCATGCTTGGCTGCCTTGACAAATCCTGGTTCTCGTAGTTTGAAGAACCACCAGAATGATAGCGGGATGAGGAATGCTGCGATCATAATGGAAACATAGCGCATACCGTCGGCTTCATTTCCCCCCGGGCCCCTGAAGATTTCCAGGCGGGCGAGTTTGATGAGCCAGGGCGTGCTCATGGCAAAAAGGTTCCCTACAAAGCTCTTTGCGCTGAACAGTCGCGTACGGTAATGGTAATCCGTCGTCAGTTCCATCCCCAGGGCACCATGCGGTATCTCAAAGATATTGACAGCCGTGAAGAACAGCAGAAGGGCGATGAGTATATAGACCAGTTGAAACGCCTGGAACCCGGACTCTGTCGGAAACCAGGTCTGTGCCATTTCCCCCTTTGGGATCCACCACATCACAACAAAGAACAGGGCGACCAGCAGCCCTCCGATCAGCAGGTAGGGCCGGCGGCGCCCCCAGCGTGTTCTTGTGTTATCGGAAAGATGACCAATGATCGGATCTGAGATCGCATCCCACAGACGCGGGATGATCAGGATGAGTCCCAGCCAGAAGGCGCTGAGTCCCAGGCTGATATTGCCCATCAACCCCACCATGATCCCTGCTATGTTGAAGAGGGCGATGGGGATGATACCTCCGGCGCCGTAGGCAGCCATCTGCGAAAATTTGATCTTTTCTTCCGGTCTTGTAGTGCGTGCCGCGCTGTTATCTGCTTCGTTCATAGATCTCAGGTTATATGCTGCATTAATAATAAATCTCCACCTCTGCCGGTACGATCCCGACCGGAATCTCCCGGTAATTGAAATCATTGATCTCCAAACCGTTGACAGTGACCTTCACCGGCATTTTTGATCCATTGAAATTTTTGATCCTGATCCCGTTCTCAGGAAGATTCACATCGCCAAAAATAGAAAATCGGTACCGATTGTCCTCTTTTTTAATAAAATAGGAGATCTCGCCGTAATAGGTCGGCAGGTTCTCGACCGACATGCCGCCGGGCGCATCGATCCAGTCCTGGTACAGTGCCGGGGCCAATACCAGTGATTGATCATATTCATTTTCATAGACGAACAAGGCCCGGATGGCGTTCAGAAAGTCACTTCCGCACCAGGTATGCGGCATATCGCCAATATAACGGGGAGTGCGGTAATCTTTCCACACAACCTCGGCCCAGTGATGCCATCCCTGAGGGCGCTGATCATCCAGGAAAAATTCGATCAGCTCATGCGCTCTTTCCGGCTGATCCAGGATGATAAACGAACCGATCAGACGGTTCTCATAGGGTGTATAGTTGACCCAGTCGATCTTCCTGTCACGCCTGTTCCTGAAAAAGTCATAATAGCGGTCAAAGGTATTGTAAACCTGTGGTCCGGGAAGATTTATCAGTTCATTGCACGGAGTCAGGGCTATGGTGGTGGAGGTGGCGTCAAAATCACCCAGCTCAACACAACCGGGGATGTAATCAATGTTCTTGTACTTCATGGCCAGGTTCAGCGAAGTGTACAGGTTCTCCCTGAATGTATCGCGGACTTTTGAAATCCTTTCATAATTTTCCGTTTCCCCGAGGATCTTCTGTATTTCCACTGCGTCTTTCAGCCCTTTCATTGTAAAGAAATTATCCCAGTACGAATGCATGGGCTTGGCTGAATAGCCTTCATGGCTGATCGATTCCGGTACCAATCCGTAATGGGCCCTGACGCTGTCATTACCATATTTATAATGATCCGTCGACCGCTCTGCAATCAACGATTCAATGTATTCCACCGCTTTCAGTACGTTTTGATTTTTGGACCGGAGAAAAGCGGTGTCCTGTGTAAAGTTGAAATATTCACGGATCAGGTAAATGAATTCACCATGACTGTCGTTTTCCGGAACCGGATCAGGTCCCCTTGCATCCACCACACAGGGAACCTTTCCATTTTCGTACTGGTGATCCGCGTACCAGTCAATGAAATCTTTCACCTCCGGTACGATGCCGGATTTCAACAGGGCAGAAGACGTCAGCGCCCCGTCACGGATCCAGCTTCGCTCATAGGACCGGGAGCCGGGCTGTATCCCCACCCTGTCCCTGTTAACTAATATGTAGGCCAGGTTCGACTTGTACGTGTTGACAATCCGGTCGGCCGAGGCGGGCAGGTTGAATTTGACATGACCGGTCTTCTCTTTCCAGAATTCCTCCACCTTTCCGATTTCATCAGAAGGATAGCCGGCTTCCCTGTCACTGCCAACTGGCTGTTGTGTATAAAATGGTACCGTAACGAAGAACCGGGTATCTTCACCGGGATCAAGGTGCAATGAGTATTTGATGATCCCACTGGCCAGTCCGCGCTGATCAGTAACAGCCTTTTCGTGTGGCATCACACCCTCTCTCATTAAATCAACCACGTTGCCATAATCAAAGCTAACGGCTCCAAATGAATCATATTTCTTCCAGGAAGTGACCACCTTATCATCAACAGCAATGCTTTCTCCCGTGAGTTCCCTGATCGACCTAATCTTACCGGCACCGCCGGCAAGGTTCAGAAACTGGTAGTAAGGGTTCACCTGGAACGGACGGATCAGCAGGTAAAATTCAAAATCCATCGCCTGTCCCGACGTGTTGTTAAATGCATACTGGATCTGGAGAACGGAACTCCGGTTGGCAATGCCATTGGCGGTCACTCCTGTCCTGAATTCAAGGTCACGGCAATTCCAGGTGACGGATGGAACGAAGCTGAATTCATCCGGATCATCATCGCTGCCCATGGATTGCATCACATTGACATTGCTCCAGTTATAAAGGACACCATCCATTTTGATCATCGGTTCAATGGAAAACAGCGCCTTATCCACCTCAACCATGCCCTCTTCGTTGATCATGGCTTCCTTCACATCGTTATTAACACCCGTGATCGTCCAGTAGGAAGCCTGCTCAAGGAAATACCTGGGATAATCGCCATGGGGAGAATTCTTTGCAGTGTAGATCAGAAAATCATTCAACGTCAAGGAATTCCTGATATCCAGGAATTTGACCTCCCTGATGGCATATCCCTTTTCTGAATATGGTTCTTTAAGATCGATTTTCAGAAACCTTGTCTCTGCCTCCGGCAACCGGATAAAACTGACAGCATTGCGATTGGAAGGAACGGAATAAGCCTTTTCCCACATCTCACCGTCCTCCGAAAGGAGAATATCAAAACTTACCGCATTATGATCTTTCAGCCAGTCGATCTGAAGGCCGCCAAATTCTCTTTTCATTGTGAAATCAAAAATAATGAACTGATCATTCATCCGGCGGCTTTTCCACCAGGTCAGATCCGAGTGATCCGTTATTAGACAGGATGAATGGTGTCTCGCACAGGAGGATGCAGTGACAGCAGGCTCCGGGTAAGTCAGTGTTTCGGGCGGAAGAGGCTCAAATTTCAGATCATCCAGCCAGATCGTCCCCTTACCCCCCACAAAGGATGCGATGGTAAACTCGATCCTGTCTACACGCCTTATGCTTTGATCCGTCACCGGCCCCCAGGCGAACTGGATATGTCGTTTCTTAACGCGGATCTTTTTCCATTCCTCCGGAAAATCGTAGTTGCGATTGTTCACCCACCAGACATTGTTTCCCGTGCTGTCGATGAATTTGATCTCAAAATTATTGGACGGAGATTCTGCCCTGACATAAAAAGTGAATTCATAGTTTTCAGGAAGATCCACCGGGAAGAGTTTCTGGATTCCCCCGTAGCCTGTGCCTTTGCTGAAATCATAATCAAATCGTATCGCGTTGCCGGTCATTCCCTTTTCATTGGAAAGGCTCACGACGACTCCGTCGGATTTGTTGAATGTCCAGCCCTCCTTGTTTTCAAAATCATCCAGGGTCCTGACCTGGGCTGAAGTTATTGTCGTTAAGATGGCCAGCAGGACAACAAATGCAGCTTCTTTATATATGGTGAATTGCATATTTACTAAGTTTTTATTAATCATTGAAAGCTAATCAGAAGCTGTTTTTCATTAACCACAGAGGCGACAGAGGTAATCGCAGAGGCGCACAGAGGGTTATTGTCTTGTTCTTATAGCCTCTGTGCGCCTTGGTGAATCCCTCTGCGCGCCTCTGTGGTAAAGAATTCGTTAGCATCATGCGCCAAATTTTCTTACGGCAAATATTCGTAACCGAGCTTAGCCATACCAGTCTGTATGATCGGGTCCTTCATCACATAGTTCCACACCAGCCCTGTACGGAAATTCTCGATCATGATCAGCATCGGTCCCTGGTCGATGCCGATGAAATCATCATCCACCCATCCCGCCGTCAGGTTGAACGAATCATAAAAACCATATTTGCCCCAGAGTTTTCCTTCATAGTTCAGCAGCATCGCTTTAGCGGTCGGTAGAACGATTTCCGGAGCAAAAGGCAGGGATGACAAAGCTCCATACGGCGCAATGGTCCCGTCGTCGAAATAGTTATAATCGGGTCCGCTGGTGCCCCGTCCCGCATATCCCAGAAATTTATTATCGTCGAAATTAAATTTCTCCGTGGGCCCGTCGCAGGCGGTGATCCCCCAGCAAAGCGAATCATAGCCAGTCCAGCCGTGTGGATTATCGATGGCATACTGCCGCTGGACATAGGTCGCCCGTCGTGAATTCTCAAAGTAATCCATGCCTTTTTCTTTCATGTAGGCATCGGCCAGTCCACGGTAATCAATGAATGCCTGTGAAAACTGGTGGCCGAACAACGGGGGGAAAGCCACGTGGGACAGGCCATCATAGGGAGTGGTCCATTTATAGGTACTCAGCCATGACTGATAGCTTCTTTCCACGTTTTCCATTCCTGTGCCAGCAGCCAGCACATACAGGAACAATCCCTCGTTGTATCCGCTCCAGCCAAAATCAAGCAATCCCTTTTCCGGGGTCCACGCCATGGAGATCGCATACGGATGCTTCCCCGTTGAAGGCATCTCCAGGAAGTTCCACTCCATACGGCCCAGCAGTTGTGCTGCCAGTTCGCGGATCCTGGTTTCGGTATCATTATTGAGGTCAAAGTAGTTTCGTGCAAAAATGATCCCCATCATCAGCAGGCCCGTATCGATGGACGAGAGCTCACAATTCCATTCCCTGGTTCCAGTCTGCATATCAAGGAAATGGTAATAAAATCCACGGTATCCAGTCACACCGGTATCCGCGCTCTGAACGGAGCTGATAAAGAAGTTCAGGACCTTCAATGTGATCGCTGCTGCCTGTTCACGGCTAATCCATTTTCTCTCGGCGCCGATGGCAAAGCAGGGGATGGCAAATCCGGTGGAAGCGATGCTGGCAGGGGCCCAGGCTGCAGCACGGTCCTTTACGATACCCCAGTCGGGATGATGTTCATTCATAAAGAACAGAAATGTCTTTTGCTGGATCGAATCCAGCATGGTCTCATCATCAGCTGTCAGCGGATATATGATCCTGCCATTTGAATGGTACACAACATCATGTTGTTGAGGTGTACACATGGAAAAGGCAAAGACAACGAATAATAAAATCCAGCGCATATTCATTCGGTTTCTGATTTTTACCGTGTAAAAATAAGAAAAAGCGATATGGGATAAGAGAATTAAGAAGAGAATGGGCAGGCTGTAAATTGTCGATTGTCGATTTTCGATTTTCGATTTTCGATTGCGATTGCCGATTTAGCAGTGAACCCGGAGGGACTCGAACCCCCAACCTTCTGATCCGTAGTCAGATGCTCTATCCAATTAAGCTACGGGTCCTAAAAACCGATGCAAAAGTAATACATTTCTTCATACTTCATTCTACATTTTTCATGGTAATGGTTGCAAGTCGCAGGTCGAGCGTAGCGAGATCCCGACTTTGTCGGGATTGCAGGTTGAAATATAAATAACTACAAATGACGCGAGGCGCCTCCAGCGCCGAGCAAATAACCACGAATGGCCATCAATAACGCAGGGCGCCTCCGGCGCCAAGCAAATGATCATGAATAACTTTAACGTACATTTGTACAAATGTATTCATCATGATCCCTGAAGATATCATCCGGAGATATTACCCCGAAGGATCGCTCTCCTACAATTATCTCCTCGTACATAGCCAGAAGGTGACGGAAGCTGCCCTCAGCATTGCAGTACATAATCCGTTGCTGAACCCCGATCGGGAGATCATCCGCTGGTCGGCCATGCTGCACGATATCGGCATCTTCATGACCGATGCTTCTGAGATCGGATGCACGGGCTCTTTTCCCTACCTTGCCCACGGTTACCTTGGCCGCGAACTACTGGAAAAGGAAGGGCTGCATGAGATTGCACCCGTTTGCGAGCGGCACATCGGTGTGGGAATTACCCTCAGTGACATCATCGGATACGACCTGCCGCTGCCGCACAGGGAAATGGTTCCCGTGACGATCGAAGAGAAGATCGTCTGCTATGCGGACAAGTTCTACTCAAAAAGCGATAAATACCTGACCACGCCGAAACCAATCGAACACATACGGAATAAGATCAGTAAATACGGCGGAGATAAAATAAAAATTTTTGAGGAGTTCATTGCATTATTTGGCGTGAGTTATCTCTATGAATAACCATTAACGATTACCGAAGTAGAGGTGTAGGTTGAAGGAGAAGAAGAAATTTGAAGTAAGGGATGAAAGAGGTTCCTGTATTGGATAGATGACTCAGTGAGCGGTATAGACCTCCTCCCCTGCGATGAACGTCTTCATCACCTTCGCCTTCAGGATCTCTTTTTCCGGGCACATCAGGATATCCCGGTCCAGCACCACCATGTCAGCCCACTTATCGGGCTCAAGGCTTCCTATCTCCTTCTCCCGGAAACTCCCCATCGCTGCCCAGATGGTCATCGAACGAAGAGCCTCCTCCCGCGACAGGGCATTTTCCATCTGAAAACCCCCCTCGGGAAATCCTTCATGGTCTTTGCGAACAACGGAGGCATAAAAAGTGAAAAGAGGATAGATCTCTTCGATCGGGAAGTCGGTACCATTGGGCAGCCAGCCGTTCTCACTGAGCAGCTGCCGGTAGGCATAGGCCCTCTGGATTCGCTCACTTCCCAGACGCTCAGCAGCCCATTTCATGTCGGAGGTGGCATGGGTGGCCTGAATGGATGGGATGATGGAATAGCTACCAAACATGCTGAAATCCTCAGGATGAACCACCTGCGCATGCTCGATCCTCCACCGGCGATCGTTATTTCCCTTTAGAAAAGATGCATACAGCTGAAGCATGAACCGTACGCCCGAATCGCCAATTGCATGCGTATTTACCTGATAACCACTTTGATAGGCGCGTTCACAGATCGATTGATAATAAACAGGTTCCTGGATCATGAATCCGGTTCGCTCAGGTGCATCAGTATAGGGTTCAAGCAGGCAGGCACCCCTGGATCCCAGTGCGCCATCCGCATACAGTTTGATGGAGCCCACCCTGAGCTTATCCGTCAGGTATACGCCGTTTGGTAAAAATGCCTGCAGATTTTCTTCCTCCGGATTCAGCATAGCATCCACGCGCAGCTTCATCCTATTTTTCTGTTGAAGGGAATCGATGAGGCCAATGGTCTGCCTGTCCAGACCAGCATCCACGACCATGGTCAAACCCGCTGCAAGGCAATGATTCTGGGCTATCATCAGGGCTTCGGTCTCCTCATGTAGCGTCAGGGCAGGGATTACCGCAGCAACCATGTCCATTGCATTATCCAACAGTATCCCTGTCATCTTTCCGTTCTTCACTTCCACTTCACCGCCCTTAATGCTCATTCCGGCAGTGATGCCGGCTCGCCGCAGAGCCTCCGTACTGGCCAGAGCTGCATGGCCATCCACCCTCCTCAGGTAAACCGGAACCCCGGGGAAAAGACTGTCCAGCACAGCATTGTCAGGAAACTCCTTCAAAGGCCAGTCATTCTGATCCCACCCCCTTCCCTGCAACCATTCGGAGGGATTAGAACGATAATGCTCCTGGAGCCGCTGTAACACCTCATCAAACGAGTGGGTTCCATTCAGATCCACATACTGAAGTAATTTTTTACCGTACCCGTAAAAATGGCAGTGTGCATCAATAAAGCCGGGAAAGATAAACTTACCAGTCATATCGATCTGGTTAACAGACGTATAATGATTCTGAATATCCTGGTTCGATCCAACGGCCATCACTCTGCCATTCCTGATGGCGATACTTTCTGCCATCGAAAATGCCGGATCAACTATATACAGGGTTGCATGGTGCAGGATCAGATCAGCCTCAGTTCTCATCTCTTTACAGGAAAAAAATAACGGTACAAAAATTGCCAATAAACCGATTCGTTTCATAACATGATGGTTGCGGATCAAAAATAGTTATTAAACGTAAACAGTGAATTATTAATTCACAGATACGCATTACATTCTGGTAAATGATTTATATATTTGTTCATTCCAAATACAGAAAGACCATGGTAAAAATGACCTTCACTCCCCGTTTTGCAGTTATTGCAGCAATCATCCTGGCAGCAGCCCTGTTCCGGCTGGTTCCTCACTGGCCCAATTTTACGCCTGTGGCTGCCATAGCACTTTTCGGCGGAGCTTGCCTGAATAAAAAATATCTTGCTTTTCTGGTACCGCTGATCGCTCTGTTCATCAGTGACCTGTTCCTGGGATTCCATTCCATGATGGGCTGGGTGTATGCGGGTTTTATGATCACCGTTGGTATCGGTCTCCTGCTCAAACGGAATATTAACCTTTTTAATGTAGCCGGTGCTTCCCTGCTCTCCTCAGTATTATTCTTTCTGGTGACCAATTTCGGAGCCTGGCTGGCCAGTCCTCTCTATCCGGATACTTTTGCGGGGTTGATCCAGTGTTACATTGCCGGTCTGGTGTTCTTCAATGATGGTAGTTACGGCATTTCCTTTTTCCTCAATGAGGTACTGGGAAGCCTTTTTTACAATACCGTACTTTTTGGAAGCCTTTATTTATTGGGGCAGCGGTTTCCTGCCCTGGCCAGGGACTGATCCCATAAAAAGCAGGCCAATATGAACCCTGTATTTTCAAGGAGAAGCATCCGGAAATTTACCCCTGAGCCCATCACCGACGATCAGGTAAAGATCCTGCTGAAAGCGGGATTGTGCGCTCCTTCGGCTCGTAACACGCAATCCTGGCATTTCATCGCGGTAACCGAAAGAGAACAACTGGATAAGATACCTGATTTCCATCCCTATGCGACCATGACCAGGGAGGCAAGCCTGGCCATCCTGGTCTGTGGTGACCTGCAGGTTGAAAACAATATCGGCTACATCGCACTGAACTGCGCTGCTGCCACAGAAAACGTACTTGTGACCACTGCCGATCTGGGACTTGGCTCTGTCTGGCTGGGTGTTTACCCGAAAGAAGATCGGATGAAAGCCATGAAAGATCTCTTCAACTTGCCGGATCATATTGTTCCCGTCGCACTGATTGCCATTGGTCACCCGGCAGAACACAAACCTCCGAAAAGTGATTTTGACTGGGGTAAAATCAGGTATAACCGATGGTAGTTTCTCTGAAATGATCCATTGATCCCGTAGCCAACTCAGGAAAAATTTGCTATTTTTGCTCAAAATAATGGATCCATGGCTTTTAAATTCTTCCATACCCCTAAACCCAAGCAATTCGAGATCAAGCCAAGGTATTATGATCCGAAGAAAGATGAGCTTGAGCAGCGAAAGAGAGAACTGGGGTTGACGGATTCAAGTGATCCGGAATTAAGGCTCAGGTCGCAGATGCAGCAGAGGTGGAGAGATGGCCGAAGGGAATCCAGAAGAAAAGCCAGTTCACAGCGGCTGATCATCTTCATTCTGCTTGCCTTCCTATTGATCTATCTCTTATTCCTCCGGAAATAATGGCTGATATCGTCAAGCTATTACCGGATGGCGTCGCCAACCAGATCGCTGCAGGCGAAGTGATCCAGCGGCCGGCATCGGCCCTGAAAGAAATCCTGGAAAACAGCATTGACGCGGGCGCCACCGATATTCATGTGGTGATCCGTGATTCAGGCCGGACGCTCATCCAGGTGACGGATAATGGCTGTGGGATGAGTCCGACCGATGCCCGGATGTGCTTCGAAAGGCACGCCACCTCCAAGATAAGGGATGCAAATGATCTGTTTGCCATACGCACCATGGGATTCAGGGGTGAAGCACTGGCCTCCATCGCAGCCGTCGCCCAAGTGGAACTGAAAACCAAAAGGGTGGAAGATGAAACCGGGACCTGTATCCTGATCGAAGGTTCACAGGTCAGGGAACAGACCCTGTGCGGATTCAATAATGGTACCTCCATAGCGGTAAAGAATCTTTTCTATAATGTTCCTGCACGACGAAAATTCCTGAAATCAGATGCGGTAGAATTCCGAAACCTGATGGAGGAATTCCAGCGTCTGGCAATAGCTCATCCCGAGATCACCCTTTCCTTTTATCATGATAACCGGATCATCTACCATTTGCTGGTCACTAACCTGAGAACCCGGCTGGTAAATATTTTTGGATCCCCGTACAATGAACGGCTGGTGCCGCTGGAAGAAAGCACTGAACTGATCAGGATCGGGGGCTTTATCGGGAAGCCACAGTTTGCCCGGAAGACCCGCGGAGAACAGTACTTCTTCGTCAACCGCCGTTACATCCGTCATCCCTACCTGCATCACGCGGTGGAAGACGCCTATGAGGAACTGATCCCTGACGAATCGTTCCCCTCGTATTTCATCATGCTCGAAGTTGATCCGGCAACCATCGATGTGAACATCCACCCGACGAAGATCGAGGTCAATTTTTTACATCAACAACTCATTTACACGGTTTTAAAAGCTGCAGTCAAAAAAGCCCTGGGTATCCATAACCTTACCCCATCACTCGATTTTGAACAGGAACAAAGTCTCTCCTTCTCGCCACCACCGGCAGGCAGTGTGATAAAACAACCGGTCATCACCACCGATCCGGATTATAATCCCTTTTACAGGCAGCCTGCCTCCGGGAAATCACCATTCCCGCCTCAGAAAACGGATACCCGAAACTGGGAAAAACTTTACGACACATCTGATCCGGAAGTCAAGGATACACGGACGGCAATACAGATCCATGATCAATTCATCGTTTCCGCTATGAAATCAGGAATGCTGATCATTGACCAGCAGGTAGCGCATGAACGTATCCTTTTTGAACGTTACCTGCACCTGTTTTCGCAGCACAAAGCCGTGTCCCAGCAACTGCTCTACCCCCAGACCCTGCATCTGTCGCCTCAGGACTTTGAGTTGATCAATTCCCTGTTGGCCGAGATCCGACACATAGGTTTTGAGATCAGCGAGTTTGGCACGAACCTGTTCGTCATTACGGGTGTACCGGCTGGTATGGAAAACCAGAATATCGAAGAATTGATCGAAACCGTACTGGAGAATTTCAAAAAAAATAAAGAAGACCTGGTACAGGATAAAAAGATTAATTTTGCTCGCTCATTATCCGGGCAACAGGCCCTGAAAGCAGGGAGAAAGTTGTCCGAGGCTGAAATGAACCATCTGATCGATGAGTTGTTTGGATGTGATGTCCCGGAGATGGGACCCGACGGAAGAAAAACGTACATCCTACTGACCTTTGAAGAGATGGCCAGGCGATTTAAATAAAAGTAACCGAATAGTATGGCATACGAACAATACCGGCCAACAGGTTTCAGGGTGCTACCACCTGTCGTAAAGAACCTGATCATCATCAATGTGTTGATGTTCATGGCCACCTATGCCGTGGGTTATGCCTTTGACCTGAATCTGGTCGATTATCTCGGCCTTCATTATGTTCAGTCAGATAAATTCAATCCTTTCCAGTTCATCAGCTATATGTTCATGCATGGCGGATTTTCGCATATCTTCTTCAATATGTTTGCATTATGGATGTTTGGCAATGTCCTTGAAAATGTCTGGGGAGGAAAGCGTTTTCTGACTTACTATATGGTGACCGGCATTGGAGCCGCCCTGATTCAGACATTCGTCACCTGGATCGGATTTAATGGCATAGAAAGAGATGTCAATGACTATTTATCATCACCCGGGCCTGATGCCTTCGTGGCCTTTGTCAAAGAACATTTTCCGCTGTACTTCAATCAGATCAGCGGATTCGTCACTTCATGGAACGCTCAGCCTTCGGATAGTGAGATGATCCAGAATTCACTTTCCTACATTCATGAGCTGATCCAGCTCAAAATGGATATCCCCACCGTCGGTGCATCGGGGGCCATCTTCGGCATCCTGCTTGCCTTTGGTATGATGTTTCCCAATTCACTCCTGTACATTTTTTTCGCCATACCCGTCAAAGCCAAATATTTCGTCATAGCCTACGGGGCTCTTGAAATCTACCTTGGTATTTCCAATAATCCGGGCGACAACGTGGCCCATTTTGCCCATCTCGGTGGCATGCTCTTTGGCTTTTTCCTGATCAAATATTGGAACAAACGAATTCGGTACAGCTAAGACAATGCCTTCCCTTTATTCCTCCCCCTTTGATTCATTTCGCTCGTTCTTCAGGAAACGGTCTGCGTTGTCCAACCTGATCATCATCAATATCGCCGTCTTCATAGCCGTTAACGTAATCAACCTGTTTCTGTGGCTATTTACGATAAACATCGAAATGGAAGGGATCGCAGGGGCGACAAGGATCACACGGTGGCTGGCCGTTCCTTCCCATCTGGATGCCCTGGCACAGAAACCCTGGACACTCTTCACCTATATGTTCACTCAGGAAAATTTCCTGCACATCCTGCTGAACATGATCATGCTGTACTTTGGCGGACGGATCTTCATGGAATACCTCGACGAGAAACGCCTTGTAAACACCTATGTCTGGGGTGGCCTTATCGGTGCCCTGTTTTACATCGCAGCTTTTAATATTTTTCCGGTATTTCGTGATAGTGTGGACCTTTCGGTTGCCCTGGGATCCTCTGCGGCAGTCCTGGCCATCCTGATCGCCATCGCTACATACGTGCCGGATTATAGCGTCAATCTCCTGTTTTTCGGAAGAATAAAACTTAAATATATTGCCATCCTGTTTGTTATCCTGGATATTCTGAGCATCGAGCGGGGCAACCCGGGAGGACATATTGCCCACCTTGGAGGAGCTTTCTGGGGCTATCTGTCTATCATCCTGCTGAAAAATGGGCACCCTAACCCTCTGCTGATCAACTGGTATGGGATCAGGAATATATCCCAATGGTTTAAGCGTAAACCAAAAATCATCTACTACAAAAAGAAGCCGGAAGACCGAAGACCGGTGACGGATGAGGAATACAACCGCATGAAAGTTGAAAAGCAAAGGAAGATCGATATAATTTTAGAAAAGATTTCCCGTTCTGGGTACGATAGCCTTACAAAGGAAGAAAAAGAACTTCTTTTTAAAGCAAGCAATAAAGATCAGTGACCAGGAAAAAAAAACAGCGAAAAAAGACAGGGATATTCAGGGGCATTCTCCTTTTTATCAATCTGGTGCTGGTTCTTGCATTGCTGGTTGCCTATGCAGCTCCGTTCATTAATCCCGAGAAATTTCTGATACCTGCTTTCTTCGGCCTTGCTTATCCTTACCTGGTACTGCTGAACGGCGCTTTTGTCCTGATCTGGATGATCGCTGGTAAATGGTATCTATTAATCTCCCTGATCCTTCTGCTGGCAGGGATACCACGGCATACTCCCTACATTCAGCCTGGACATCGTTGTACGATTGTTTCGGACAGCCAGGGGATCAAAATCATTTCGTTCAATACGCATAACCTGACGGAGAACCCGCTCCCCAATAAAAGCAACCCGTCGAAGGACGCTATATACGATTTTCTGGATCTGGCAGATGCACAGCTTGTCTGCATGCAGGAATTCACCACCACTGGAACAGATCACCTGAATGAAATAAAAGCACTGGGCGAACGCATGGAGCTGCCATACCATTACCTGAGCAACTATTATAAAAGCAATCCGACAAAAACGAACGGCTTGATCATCTTTTCCCGTTTTCCGGTATTAAATACGGGTACCCTGCGCGACAACAGGAGCAAGGCTTTTTCCATTTATACGGATATTCTGATCCATGATGCGGATACGGTGAGAATTTACAATGTCCATCTTGAATCGGTGTATTTCCATCGTAAAGATTACGACTTCGTTAAAAACATAACCACCCCGGGAAGAATGGATCAGGATATTTCGAAAGGTTCTGCTTCCATTTTCAAAAAGCTGAAGGATGCCTATCAGAAAAAGGTCGGTCAGGTCACCCTGTTAAGGGAACATATGAACCTGTGTCCTTACCCCATGATCCTTTGCGGCGATTTTAACGTCACACCCACCTCGTTCACCTACCGGCAGCTAAAAAAAGGAATGAAGGATGTGTTCTGCGAATGCGGACGCGGATTTGCTTCAACCTTCAGAAATGCCATCCTGATACCCCTCCGGATCGATTTTATCCTGACCGATAAGTCGTTCTCCTGCTGCAACTATAAGACTGAGAAGTTATCCATTTCTGATCACTATCCGGTTTCGGTTCGGGTTTTGATCCCCGGCACTGATCTTTCCGGCAAATAAGTTATTTTTGTCCCATGCTGTTTCGCATAACCTCCGAATTTGAACCTACCGGGGATCAGCCCGAAGCCATACAGCAACTGGTGGAGGGGCTGGAACGGGGAGATCCCTTCCAGACACTGCTGGGAGTGACGGGATCGGGTAAAACATTCACCATTGCCAATGTCATCGCGCGGATTCAGCGTCCCACGCTGATCCTCAGCCACAATAAAACCCTCGCGGCCCAGCTTTACGGTGAATTCAAGCAGTTCTTCCCCGACAACGCCGTGGAATATTTTGTATCCTATTACGATTACTATCAACCCGAAGCGTATTTACCCGTAACCAACACCTATATTGAAAAGGACCTGTCGATCAATGACGAAATTGAAAAATTACGGCTGAGTGCCTCATCCTCCCTTCTTTCCGGACGCAGGGACGTCATCGTGGTATCGTCTGTCTCCTGTATCTATGGAATAGGAAATCCCGATGACTTCTCATCCAACGTCATTTATATCCAGACCGGTGCAAATCTGGGGCGAAACCGGTTCCTGCACAGCCTGGTCGACGCCCTGTATTCCCGTACAGAAGTGGACTTTCACCGGGGTACCTTCAGGGTGAAGGGAGATACGGTCGACATATTTCCGGCCTATGCGGATTATGCATTCCGGGTGGTGTTCGACGGGGATCAGATTGAAGCTATTGAATCCTTTAATCCTGTGACCGGACAGGGAATCGAAAGCTTTGAAAGCAAGACCCTTTTTCCGGCCAATATCTTCATAACCTCCAGGGACAAGATGAAAGAGGCACTGTTTGAAATTCAGCAGGATCTGTTCAAACAGGTGGATTACTTCAAGGAAAATGGCAGGCACCTGGAAGCGAAAAGACTGGAGGACAGAGTGTCCTACGATATTGAAATGATGAGGGAACTGGGATACTGCTCCGGGATCGAGAATTATTCCCGGTATTTTGACGGCCGGGATCCGGGCACCCGACCCTTCTGCCTTATGGATTATTTCCCCGATGATTTCCTGGTGGTCATTGATGAAAGCCACGTGACCGTTCCACAGATCAGGGCCATGTACGGCGGCGACCGAAGCAGGAAACAAACCCTGGTGGAGTATGGGTTCCGACTGCCCTCGGCCATGGACAACCGCCCGCTGAAATTCGACGAGTTCGAGGCCCTGATAAACCAGGTCATCTTTGTTTCCGCCACACCTGCCGATTATGAGCTGACCATGAGCGAGGGCGTGCTGGTAGAGCAGCTGATCCGCCCCACGGGTCTGCTGGATCCCACCATCGAGATCCGCCCCAGCCTCAACCAGATCGATGACCTGCTGGAAGAGATCGATCAGACGGTCAAACAGGGCAGTCGGGTACTGGTGACCACACTGACCAAGCGCATGGCCGAGGAGCTGACGAAATACCTGCAGAAAATGAACATCAAATGCCGGTATATCCATTCCGAGGTCGAGACCCTCGACAGGGTGGAGATCATGCGGGATCTGCGGCTGGGCGCTTTCGATGTACTGGTGGGGGTGAACCTCCTGCGCGAAGGCCTGGATCTTCCCGAAGTGTCCCTGGTGGCGATTCTGGACGCTGACAAGGAAGGATTCCTGCGATCCGCCAGGTCGCTGACGCAGACAGCCGGAAGGGCAGCGCGTCATCTGAACAGCCGGGTCATCATGTACGCAGATACCATCACCGACTCCATGAAAAAAACCATGGAAGAAACCGACCGCCGGCGCGAGAAACAGCTTAAATACAATGAAGAGAACCACATCACTCCGCGCCAGATCGTAAAATCAGCCCAGGCTATCCTCGGGCAGACGGCTGTGGTGGACGTGACCGGCAAATTATCCAAAGCCTATATCGAAAAAGAATATACGGACGCGGCTGCCGATCCGGTGGTGAGCTATATGGATGAGGACCAGGTCCGCAAAGCCATTGAGAAAGCCCGCAAGTCAATGGAAGCTGCTGTGAAGGAGCTCGACTTCATCGCCGCGGCAAAGTTCAGGGATGAAGTGTACGCTCTGGAAGAAAGACTGAAAGATCATCTCCCTCCCCACCCGGGGAGAAGTTAAAACAGGACGCATACCCGGATAGAGGAAAAAACATTACACAATGAATATGAACGACTTATGGATAGCGCTAAGGAGTGCTCTGAAAGCGGGTCAGGCTATCCTTTCGATCTATCAGCAGCGTGACTTCGGTGTGGAGATCAAAGCCGATAGCAGTCCTCTCACCCTGGCCGACCGTGCGTCGCACAAAATCATCATGGAATTTCTGGATCGAACCGGCCTCCCTGTTCTCAGCGAAGAAGGAAGAGAAATCCCCTGGGACGAACGCAGACACTGGGAGCATTTCTGGCTGGTCGATCCCCTTGACGGCACCAAAGAGTTCATCAACCGCAATGGCGAATTCACGGTCAACATTGCCCTGATCCATCATCAGGTACCCGTTGCGGGCATCATCCTGGCACCGGTGCAGGACCTGGTCTACCTGGGCATGGCTGGAAAGGGAAGCTTTCGGATCGATCATGCATCCATTGATCCTGCATGGCTGGATACAGGCACGTTGCCGGCCCATGCCGGATCTCTGCCTTTAAAACAGTCGCGGCAGATATTCACTGCAGTGGCCAGCCGCTCTCATACGAATCCGAAAACACAGTCGTTTCTCGAATCACTTGAAAAGGAGTATGGTCAGGTCGATGTAAAATCCGTGGGCAGTTCGTTGAAATTCTGCCTGATAGCGGAAGGCTCAGCCGATGTCTATCCCCGGTTTGGACCAACCTGCGAGTGGGATACGGCTGCCGGCCAGGCAATCGTGGAAGCGGCAGGCGGAAGGGTGATTGTTGCCGCGAGCGGAGACCGTCTTTGCTATAATAAAGAGAATCTGGTAAATCCGGAGTTTGTGGCTAACAGCTACAAGACTCAAGCTTCAAGCCTTAAACTTTGAAATAGCAGCTTGCAGCTTGCAGCTATCTAAACAACGAGTCCACAAATTCTTCCCTGTTAAAGATCTGCAGATCCTCCAGCTTCTCACCGATACCGATGTACTTCACCGGAACTCTGAACTGGTCGGATATGCCGATGACCACGCCGCCTTTGGCGGTTCCATCCAGTTTGGTGATGGCAAGGGCATTGACATCGGTTACCTCCGTGAATTGCTTTGCCTGCTCATAGGCATTCTGTCCCGTTGAGGCATCCAGGATCAGCAGGACCTCCTGCGGGGCTGTCGGGATCACTTTTTGCATCACCCGTTTGATCTTACCCAGTTCATTCATCAGGTGAGCCTTGTTATGCAGCCTTCCGGCCGTGTCGATGATCACCACGTCTTTTTTCTGAGCTACAGCCGATGAAAGAGCGTCATAAGCCACTGAGGCAGGGTCGGAACCCATGTGCTGGCTGACCATGGGCACCCCTACCCTTTCGGACCATATCTTCAGCTGATCAATGGCTGCAGCGCGATAGGTGTCAGCGGCACCTAAAAGTACCTGAAAGCCACTCTTTTTGTACTGATAAGCGAGTTTACCGATCGTTGTGGTCTTTCCAACCCCGTTGACGCCCACGACCAGGATAACGTAAGGAAAATCGGCAGTGGGAACGGTAAAATCAGCGAAAGGCTGCGACTCATTTTCTGCCAGCAGTGCGGCAATCTCCTCCTTCAGGATCGTGTTCAGTTCTGCTGTGCCAACGTATTTATCCCTGGCGATCCGCTGCTGGATCCTTTCAATGATCCTCAGCGTGGTGTCGACTCCTACATCGGATGTCACCAGGATCTCCTCCAGGTTGTCCAGCACATCATCATCCACCCTGGATTTACCGATGATAGCCTTGGATATCCGGGTAAAAACGCTCTCCTTGGTTTTGGATAAACCCTGATCGAGCTGCTGCTTCTTTTCTTTACTAAAAATAGAAAATATGCCCATGAATTTCGGTTTTTACCTCACCCCCTTTCTCCCCCTCTCCATGGTGGAGAGGGTGATGGGGAGTGAGGTATTAAAAAAAAAGCTTTTTCCGCACCAGAAAAAGCTTTTTAGATTCCCAGAGCAGGAAAAACTTATTTCTCGGAAAGAAACTCTTTCACCTGTTCATTGGAAACAATGGTTTCTTTAAAAACATACGCTCCGGTCTTGGGAGATTTCACCATCCGGATCACCCTGGCAAAATCCTTGCCGGTAGCGGTTTTCAGTGTTGCAACAACTTTCTTTGCCATGGTTTCACTTATTTAATTTCCTTATGTACGGTCACCCGCTTGAGGATCGGATTGTACTTCTTCAATTCCAACCGCTCGGGGGTATTTTTCTTATTCTTCGTCGTAATGTACCTTGACGTTCCCGGCAGACCACTGTTCTTATGCTCGGTGCATTCCATGATCACCTGTATGCGGGCATCCTTTGATTTCTTTGCCATTTTTCAGCTTCCTTTTTTTGGAGCGGCAAAATTATACATTTTACTTGAAATATCATAATTACGGAATAACTTTTTTACTGCAAGCTAATGACTATGAATAACGCTCGGCGTCCCGCCTTACGGCTGTACGCCGCGCAAATAACAACGAATGACTTTGAAGCATATTGTCGTAACTTTGTACTATGGGAACCTGGGAATCCTATATAAGAGGTTACAAAGCCTATTTACAGCTTGAAAAATCGCTGTCGGCGAACTCGGTGGAAGCTTACCTGAACGATGTTGCCAAGCTTCAGCAGTATGTTGAATACCTGCATGCAGATGCTTTACCAACCGGAATTACCCCTGATCATGTAAAGGGATTTCTGGGCTGGATCCATGAGATCGGGCTGGAAGCGCGGAGCCAGGCACGGATCCTGTCTGGGATCAAAGGATTTTACAAATACCTGCTGCTGGAGAATGAAATCACTCAAGATCCGACCGAACTGATCGAATCCCCCAAAATTGGCCGTAAACTTCCCGAAACCCTGACATTGGATGAGATCGACAGGATGATCCAGGCGATCGATATGAGCAAACCGGAGGGACACCGCAACAAAGCCCTGCTGGAAACGCTTTATGGATGCGGGCTTCGTGTCTCCGAATCGGTCAACCTTCGTATCACGGATCTTTATTTTCACGAGGGATTTATCCGGGTCACGGGGAAAGGCAATAAGGAAAGGCTGATCCCTATCGGGCAGACTGCCATAAAGTTCATCATGATCTACCTGGAAGAGACCCGGCGACATCAGACGGTGACGAAAGAGGCAAAGGATATCCTGTTCCTCAATAAAAGGGGTGGGCAGTTGTCGAGGGTCATGGTGTTCAAGATCATCAAGGACCTGGCGGCAAGGTGTGGCATCCGGAAAACGATCAGTCCCCACACGCTGCGTCATTCCTTTGCAACGCATCTGGTAGAAGGAGGTGCTGATCTGCGGGCCGTGCAGGAGATGCTGGGGCATGAATCGATCACGACAACGGAGATCTACACGCATCTCGACCGAAGGTACCTGAGGGACACGATCATTAGTTACCATCCGAGGTATAAGTAGGTCTGTTCACAAATTCCAAATTCCAGGCAAATCCCAGTCTTCAAATTCCATATATCTTCCGGAAAAATATTGGAATTTGGATTTTGTAATTTGTTTGGATTTTGGTGCTTGGAATTTGGAATTTATAGAGCCTTGCGTCTCATCGCGACCATTATGATGCTCAGCATCACCTTCACCATGTAGTACGGTCCCTGGAAAAACGTGATGGAGGAGCGCCCCCCCATGCGCTCATTCATGGGTGTGAATACCTCCTTCATCTGAAAACCATTTTTTCCGAGTAAAATAACTGCCTCTGGCTCAGGATAATCCACGGGATAGTGTTCTGCCAGGAACTCAGTGGCACTTCGGTTGTAAGCACGAAAACCGGATGTACAGTCGGTGATAGCCTGATGTATCAATAAACGGGTCATAAATTTCAGCAGTTGGATACCGACTCTTCTTCCCCATGTCGACCGGTAACCTGCATGCCTTTCAAGAAACCGTGAACCAATTACGACATCTGCCTCTCCCTTTCGAATCGGATCCAGCAGGCTGACAATCTCATCCGTCCTGTGTTGCCCGTCCGCATCAAACTGAAATACGACATCGTAGTCATTCTTCAGTGCATAAAAGAATCCTGTCTGCACGGCACCTCCAACACCCAGGTTGCAGGGAAGGTCAATGACACGGGCCATCTCTGATCGCCTTGCCAGTTCGCCTGTTTCATCGGTCGAAGCATCGTTGATCACAAGGATGTCGAACGGGAGTTGCTCTTTCGCACGAGAGAGCTCTGCCAGTAAACCACTGATGGTCTCCTGTTCATTAAAAGCGGGTATAATGGCCAGTATCCTGTCCATCGCAGATGATTTCAGACGGATTTGGACTCGTTATTCTTTTTCAGCGATTCAATCTCAGCTTTTAAGGTTCCAACCTCCTGGATCAGCTTTTTATTCTGTTCCGAAAGCTGGCTGAGGATTACGGAAAACTGGATCAGTACAAAGATGATCGCCATAAGCAACAGGATGAGAATGGCTGCAGGGGCGTATGCAATACCCATTAAATTAGCCAGTTTTTCGAGGCAGCTTCGGAAGATGGAAAAGAACAGAAAAACAATACCAAAAAATAGCCACAGGAGGGAATAGGCTTCCCTGATCTTTTTGCGCCGGATAAGCTCCAGTATGAGCAGAAGAAAAAGGATGCTCCCCGCGATGGCGAGGTACTGGATACGAACTGTGTTGACAGATTGCTGCAGCAGCTGTTCCTGAAGTTGAGGTTCCATATGCGACTATTTAAAGGGTGAATCGGGCTCCTTGGCCATATGCTGGTATGAAAGTCTGTCGACCAGCGAGGGGAACCATTTATTCAGGAATACCGTCAGTTTCCCTTCCGTAAAGGTAAGGATCAGCGATCGTTTTCTTTTTCCGATCGCCCGCACGATCCGCCGCGCCACCTCACGGGCCGTCATCATCTTCCCTTCGTCGCGCGGTGTCTTCCCCTGCGGCGTTCCATCAGCGGTCAGCGACTGGTTCCGGATGTTGGTTCCCGTAAATCCCGGCGCGGCAACCAGCACATGCAGTCCCTTTTTGCGGTTCTCCGTGCGAAGCGTATCCAGGAAACCGCGTATGGCAAACTTGGAGGCCGAATAACCCGTCCGCCCCGGCAATCCGATATAACCGGCAATCGAAATGACACCAACGACCGATCCCCTGGTCTGAAGCAGGTACGGTAGCGCATATTTCGTACAATAGACCGTCCCCCAGAAATTTACATCCATTAATTTATGCAAGACTGTAAGCTCCGTGTCTTCAAACAGTGCCCGCATGGATATGCCGGCGTTATTGATGAGCACATCCACTCGGCCAAAGGCATCCACCGTCTGCTGCACCAGGCTGCGGCAATCCTCTTCGCTGGAAACATCGGTCGGCACAGCAATCGCTCTGACACCACGGCGGGTGTAGGTCTCAACCATTTCCTCCAGTTTCACCCTGTTCCGTGCACCCAGGGCCAGCATTGCTCCCCGGTTCGCAAGTTCGTCGGCCAGGGCAAGGCCGATGCCCGAAGAGGCACCGGTGATGATAATGACTTTATCCTTCATAAAAGATCAAATTGCCAAGAGTAAAGTTCAAAGAGCATACCCCTCCCCCGTTTCCTCCCCTGGTATCAGGGCAGGGGTGCAGGGCACAGCTTGTCCTGCATCCCAGGGGCGATTCGCGCCGTGCCGCGCGTGATCTTGCAGGTTGCGAAGATAAGCAATTAATATCATTTCGCGTTCCGCGATTGTCCCGAGTCACGAAGTGATAGGAGATCACGTTCGGTGTTCAACGGGAGGCGGTAGTCAGTAGCCGGTAGCCTGGCACCTCACCCCTATCGCGTATCGGTTGAACTATTGCAATATGCCGGGGATAACGCCGAATACACATTCCCCGTCGGGGATACACTTCGAAAATATCCAACATACGAACATACGAGGTTGAAGGCGAAGGGTAAGGAGAAGGCGATTTAAGATTAGAAGGATGAATTCGGATTTTTTCATTCCTATCGCAAATCTACTTCGCCTTCCAGTTCTACTTCGCCTTTGTATGTTCGTATGTTGGATATTCAGGGAGGGTAACATTTTCCCCTCTTTCCGGATTAACCTTTATGAATGCATGTAAATATCAATTCAATGAATGAAGATCTTATTAAAAGCAATCTGGTCAGTTTGATCTTTGAATTCCGGGGATATCGGGTGATGATCGACTCCGATTTATCCGCTATCTATGGTGTGACAACAAAGGCATTAAAACAACAGGTTAAACGGAATCAAAATCGCTTTCCTCCTGATTTTTTATTTGAATTGAATGATGAGGAAAAAAATCAACTGGTCACAAATTGTGACCGGTTAAAGAACCTGAAACACTCAACAGTTAATCCTCATGCATTCACCGAACACGGTGTAGCAATGCTCTCCTCCGTTCTTCGTTCAGAAAAGGCAATCCTGGTCAACATCGAGATCATGCGGGCATTTTCCAAATACCGAGCACTTTTAAAAGAAAATGAAGATCTGAAAAAGGAGATTCATGTTCTGGATCAGAAAATAAACAGGGTGTTCAAATATCTGCTGGACCGAATTGATGCTCTTCGAAAATATCCAACATACGAACATACGAGGTTGAAGGCGAAGGGTAAGGAGAAGGCGATTTAAGATTAGAAGGATGAATTCGAATTTTTTCATTCCTATCGCAAATCTACTTCGCCTTCCAGTTCTACTTCGCCTTTGTATGTTCGTATGTTGGATATTCAGGGAGGGTAACATTTTCCACCCTTTACGTATTAACAGGAATAAGCAATTATTCCTTAATGTCACCTGATTTTACTTTAGAAAATATACGTATATTTGACGAAAATAATATACGTATGAAAATAAAACTAACGCTGACCATTGATGAGGAGCTTTTGCCCGCAGCAAAGGTGTATGCAAAGAAAACGGGAAGGAGCCTTTCGGACCTGATTGAAAATTACCTGAAAAGTCTCGTACGAGAGCCCGCTCCCCCGATCCCTCTTTCTCCCCTGGTCAGATCCCTGATGGGGTCATTCCCGTTGTCAGATGATTTCTGTTATAGAGCAGAACTTGTGAAGGCAATACATGAGAAGTATGAATAAAACGGAAATCAGGATTTTTTTTGACACAGATGTCGTTCTGGATTTCTTTTCAGGGCGTGAACCGTTTGCCGGACAGGCAGCTATACTTTTCACGCTGGCCGAGGAGGGAAAACTGACAGCCTGTGTATCCGCATTGACCATTGCGAATTGTTATTATATCCTGAAACGCGTTTCCACGCACAGCCAGGTCATGGAAAAGCTGATGCAGTTCAGCACCATTGCCGAGATACTGGATGTCCGGAAAGAGAACATTATGGATGCATTACGTTCAGGATTCAAGGATTTCGAAGATGCTATCCAATACGAGGTTGCAAGGGGAAAGCCCGGGATGACCGCCATCATCACACGGAACATTAAAGATTACCGCAAGAGCAACATTGCGATTATGACGCCCGAAGAGTACCTCAGGATGATCGGGGTGATGTAGGATGTGGACCGCGGAGCCCTGGTAAATATCCAACATACGAACATACGAGGTTGAAGGCGAAGGGTAAGGAGAAGGCGATTCAAGATTAGAAGGATGAATCCGGATTTTTTCATTCCTATCGCAAATCTACTTCGCCTTCCAGTTCTACTTCGCCTTTGTATGTTCGTATGTTGGATATTCAGGGAGGGTAACATTTTCCCCTCTTTCCGGATTAACGGGTATGAAACTGCGAATAGCGAACAGCGAATTTCAAACTTTAATTCGCAATTCGCTGTTAAAAATTGTTTATTGCATAATTGTAACTTATAAGTTACTTTTGCAAATGTGCTGAGATGGAAAAATTTCGTGTGATTGTTGCCTATAAGGACTACTTTGAGAAGTTTCTCAGCAGGCAACCGGAAAGGGTTAAGGCTAAAATCTTTAAAATCCTAAATCTTGTTGAGTCGCAGCAGAAGATACCAGACACATACATTAAACATATCATTGGAACGGATGGTCTTTATGAAACCAGGTTTTCAATAGGAAATCAACACTGGAGAGTATTTTGTTTCTTTGATGGAGATCAGCTGGTAATTTTATTATCTGGTTTTCAAAAGAAATCAGTAAAAACACCACGCAGGGAAATTATTCGGGCTTTAAAATTGAGAAAAGAATACTTTCATGAAAAGAATAGAAAAAAGTGAAAAATCGAACATAACATCCTGGTCACAGATCAAGGACCGGCAGTATGGTGAAATCGGAACGCCATATCGTGATGCTTTGGAGCGTGAATTTAATTCTTTCAAAATCGGAATACTGCTCAGACAGGCCAGGGAATCGCGACAGATGACGCAGGAGCAGCTGGCTCGATTAGTCGCAAAAAAACGAAGCTATATTTCCCGGATTGAAAATGATGTGACCAATATCACCATTAAAACGCTATACGAAATTGTAGAGGTCGGACTTGGAGGAAAGGTCCGGATCGAGATTGATTGGGAGGAGATCTAGATAGCCGATTGCCGAAGGTAGATTTACATACATTCCCCTCCTCTGTATATGAAACATCTCCCCCGTCTTCACCGTAAAAACACCAGGGTTCATAAAGAAAACCCACAAAAATTTTGTTAATGGGATAAAAAAGTATAATTTTCCTTCGTACATGACAAAAATTCGTAATATTTTGAATATCAATTATTTATGTTAATAACTTGGTGATAACTTTTCAGTATAAAATGATATAAAGTCCTGACATTCAGTATCTTAGATGAAATACCGACAAGTATGCATCCAAGGTGCACGAACCCCAGGGCTGAGAGTAAAAATAGCATTTTATTCGTAACATTGACACAAATTTTTGGGGACAAAATGAATTTGGCCCGCATTAAGTTCTTTGGCTTATTTATGTGTGCTCTTTGCAAGGTTCAAACCGTCTGTTTCGAGAAACTGGCAACCGGTTTTGACTGCCCGGCTAAAGTGGATTCTCCCCTGCGCAGGATCCAGCGGTTCATGGCCGAATATATACTGGACACACGGCATATTGCCCGGTTTATCTTCGCCTTGTTACCGCACAAGCCACCGTATCGTCTGACCATGGACCGAACCAACTGGAAATTCGGATCCACCGATATCAATATCCTGGTACTGGCCGTAGTTTATCTGGGGGTGGCCTTTACGGTAGTGTACAGGATGATGCCCAAGAGAGGCAATTCTTCTACCGGGGAACGAATCGCACTCATGGAAGAGTTCATCGAACTGTTTGGCGCTGGCAGCATCGAATGTCTGCTGGCTGACCGCGAGTTTGTTGGCCAACACTGGCTGTCCTACCTCACCCACCGGCATATCCGCTACCACATCCGAATCCGGGAAAACTTCTGAGTTGTTATTCCACGAAATAGACATCATGTAAAAGCATCCTGGCTGTTTAACCACTTAAAGATCAATCAGTATGAATTTTACCGGGGGATTGTCTATGTCAATGGTCAACTTTGTTACCTGTCCGCCTCAAAAATCAAAAACAAGCACGGGGCTCTGGAACTCCAGATCATTGTCTCGTTTAACAAACTCGATGAATCACAGTCATTATACAAAGAACGATGGCAGACTGAATCTGCATTTAAAGCACTGAAAACAAGCGGTTTTAACATTGAAGACACCCACTTGACCGATTGGGACCGTATCAATAAACTCCTGGCGCTGGTTCTTTTTGCTTTTACCTGGGCTTATCTGGCTGGAATCTTTCTGGACTCGCTCGTCCCAATCAAAATCAAAAAGCATGGAAGAAGGGCAAAAAGCTTATTCAAATACGGATTAACCTATCTTGCGAGTGTCCTGTTTTCCAACGATATAGATAAATTTAAAGATGTTTGTAAATTTTTGTCATGTACTTAGTTACTTTTTATTTAGGAAATCAGATTATGAGGTTGATGTTTTTTGTTCATCCATGGCTATGGTGGAGCAAAATGTACGACTGACAGAGTAGATTTGCAATTGTGTAGTAAAAAGGTGGTATTCATTTAATCGTATATTATCGAAGGTAAAAGCGGTACGATTTTTCTGTCCTTTTTTCTTTTCTGTCATTCCGCATTTGTTTCTGCCGGATGCCTTTTAACAATTCAGTGATCCCGATGAACTGATATTGCGGGGGCGTTGAGAAAGGCAGTATGAGGCAAACTTGTAACAGGTATTTTACACGCATCCATCATTCCGACGGCGTTTCCCGCATTTTCCCGTGGATATTTCTTTCTTGCAAACGTATTTTTCCCGCCATGCCCGGCGAGAGGATTTATCTTTTTATTAACAGCGAACAGCAAACAGCAAACTGCGAATATCAGTTTGTCGTTCGCTGTTCGCTATTTGCTATTTGCTGTTTACAGTTTATTTTGTTGTTTACTTTTTGCAGTTTTTTATCTTATAAAACAGACATTGCCTGATACTCTACATAAGAAACACTTAATCGAGAGCTGGCCAGCCCGACTTTTAAACATTACCAGACGAAGTTGCCTGAGAAAATTGTCAATATTTAACCTAATATTGGTTTCTCTTGCTATACCATGGAGAATACTAGGGCAAATAAATAAAACAGAAAACATATGTGATATTCAAGATAATTACATAAAATTCTTCACCTATAATCCTCATTACCCTGAAAGTTGCACTCCATCATCTTTATCATTTCTATCTAGTAATATACCACGTAATAATTACAGGTTATCAACTTTTCAAAAAAAAGAATTAATTAATCCACCAGAGGATTGTATTATTAATTGTGCTACGCCGGAAACCAATTATCCAACAGATCCTAGTGTGTGTACTTACACAGTACCTGGAACAGAACTTGATCCTATATTTGTCAATTGTTCTGGCGGAATAGCAACAAATGATTTTAATAATGATGTTACATTACAAGGTGCTATATTCCCTCTAGGTAGTACTTTAGTCACCTGGACTGTGACAGATGGTAACAACGTAGCTACATGTAACTATACAATTATTATAGTTGATAACCAGGATCCTTCCATTACATGTCCTTCCGGCAGTCCCTTTGCCAGAAATACTGATCCAAACCAGTGTTATTACACTGTGCAGGGAACCGAGTTTGATGCCACTTTCTCCGATAACTGCCCAGGTTCGACTCTTTCTAACAGCTTTAATGGATCCAGTACACTGGCTGGTGCTCAACTGCCCAAAGGATCCAATACCATCACCTGGACCGTCACCGATGCCAGCGGAAATACAGCTGTCTGTCCAATCACAGTCAATGTTACCGATGACCAGGACCCTTCCATTACATGCCCTTCCAATATTACAGGCTACACCCCAGAAAACAGTTGCAAACTAAATGTTTCTGTTCCGGATCCGATAATTGGAGACAACTGTGGTGTCACATCCAATAATTGTTCATGGACAATGACAGGTGCGACTTTTGGAAGTGGAACCGGTTTTATTGGTAATATGCAATTTGATGTTGGGATCACGACCATTGTCTACACAATCAAGGATGCAGTTAATAACACTGCCACCTGTACCTTTACAGTTGACATAATTGACAACTTTCCTCCGGTTATTAGTAATTGCCCGGGAAATATAACTCTCTATACAGGTACTGGAAGCACGATTTGCGGTCAAAGTGCAACCTGGACTGAACCAACGGCAACAGACAACTGTACTCCCGTTTCTCAGCTTGTATGGACAAAGTCACACTTGCCTGGTTATACCTTTCCGGTAGGAACTACAACTGTTACTTATACGGTTACTGATGCTCCTGTCAATACAGCTACCTGTATATTTACGGTGACCGTCATCGACAATACCCCGCCCTCTTTCACACCTCCCCCTTCAATCACAATTAATACGAACACTTCGTGCTCATACAATGCTTCGCCATCAATCACTGGATTTCCAACCAGTATTTATGATAATTGTACTCCTTCAGGCTTGGCTGCAAATTTCACTGATGGACCATTAAATGGACCCTGTTACGGAACAGGTTTTTTTACACGCACATGGTCAGTTACCGATATCCACGCTAATACTACTACATATACCCAAACTATTACTGTATCTGACAATATACCTCCCAACCTCACTCCACCTACAGATATATCTATTTCCTGTTCAGAAAGCACCTTACCGGCGAATACTGGTCAGGCTAATGCAACAGATAATTGCAGTGCAACGGTAACTATAACTTATTCAGATAATACTACGCCTGGTAACTGTTTTAACGATTATACTATTACTCGTACATGGAAAGGGACCGATTGCAGTGGAAATAATACATTAAAAATCCAAACCATTACTATTTCTGACTACACTCCTCCTGAAATCATATCCATATTTGACACGGAAGTACCCTGCCCTGATTCCATACCTTTCCCTGATCCAAATGTAATCGTAGCCCAGGATAATTGCCTTGCCGACAGTCTGTTGAATATTACACTCCTTGAAGAAATTCCATTCGGACTTGAGGACCGACCTGGCTATTGCCCCGATAGTGTTTACCGAAAATACAGGGTTGAAGACTCATGCAGTAATTATATAGATGCATTACAGACTATTGTTGTTGATAGTATATGTGATTGTGCCCCCTGTAACTCAGATAGTTCTTTTTACCAGGTTGATTTCATCGGACAACCATATGGTGACACTCTCTTTACTCAAAAAAAACGATGGGACAAGTGTTGTAAGCCTGATAAATCTGATTATTGCATTTCATTCAATGTACGCATCGATCCTGATGCTGTTGGGGTTTATATTGAGGTTGGAGGATCTACACCTCAACCTCATGATTGGAAGGTCGACTGCATTGATGTTCCCATTAATGACGGAATAATATGTCTTCCCGGAGTTACATTTCATCTATTTACATACTGTAAACCTGGGCATAATGCAAATGATTTCTATTTTAAGTCGATCGCGGGTATAGTGGTCGGGGATGATATAAATGCGAGGGTAGGTTGCGGTTCTCAGATCACGGTCGACTCCACTATAACTAATCCTGTCTGGAACAGTATTAGCCCTGGCGACATTGGAGAATGGAATAGCTATCTGCATCCAAGTAACACTGTACTCAGTCCTCAGTTCATACCTGATACAAATTCACCAACTTCTATTGATTATCAGATCTGTGGAAGTCTGGGAACTATTCCATGTGTTGATTCCCTTGGAATTATTTGCGACACAATTACAGTATATGTAAAAGACTCCATCCAAATTTCATTTAATATTGATCCTTCACATCTATGCCTGAATGAAATGGATTCGCTACAAGCGATTGTCAATCCACCAGGCTATAATTATATCATTGAATGGTACCAGGATTATAATGCTCTTCCAGAAAATCTCATTTATACCGGACCTACATGGCAACCGACTTTGCCCGGTCAATATTCAATCAAAGTAACAGATACCGAGGAAGGGAACCCCTGTAGTACAGCCATTATGAATTTCGAAGTTGGATTCGATGAATCACCACCCCTGATTTATCCACCTCCTGATACAATTGTTGATTGCAGTGATCCATTGACGCTACAAAATATTATCATTTGGCTCAGTCGAGCTTATGCTTTGGATGACAACGGTGATAGCCTTTGGATTGATGATGACTATGCAGGAATTGAACTGATCTGCAACAATGTGGATACAGTGATTTTCTTTGCCACCGACGAATGCGGAAATATGGGTACAGCAACTTCCACTATTTTCGTGACTGATTACCAACCTCCTGTAATCTATTGTCCCCCTAACACCACTGGAGGCATCGATCCAAACACCTGCCTGGCCACTGATGTTGTTCTTGGAACGGCAACGGCCATCGATGCCTGCCCTGGAACAGTTACCATCTACAATGATGCTCCTGCCGAAGGTTTTCCGGTTGGTACTTCGATCGTTACCTGGACGGCAACGGATGAATGCAATAATTCTGCTACCTGTACGCAAATAGTTACAATTTACGATGACATTCCACCCCTCTATGTTGAATGCCCAAATGACACGACGGTTTATAATGAAATCGGAAAATGCGGTGCCAACATTGTAATGGATTCACTCGTTGCCTCAGATCCATGTAGCCCTGTCATTATCATCAATGATTACACTGGAACCGAAGATGCCTCCGGTTTCTATCCTGTGGGAATCACATGCATCATTTGGACAGTCAGCGATACAAGCGGGAATGCGATCACGTGTTTGCAGACCGTCACGGTCGTTGATAATGAATCACCCGCTATAATTTGCCCAAACGATACAGTGTTTACCGCTCCCCCTCCCGAATGTCAACTGGATATCAAGGGCATAGCTGATCCTGTCCTCTGGGATAACTGCGATTCGACATTTCTTACATGGATCATGGAAGGTGCAACGACAGGGAGCGGAACAGGCAGTTTAAATGACGCTTTATTTGATGTGGGGATTACTTCCGTTACATATACAGTCAGTGATACCGCCGGCAACAGTGCATCATGTACTTTTACCGTCACTGTCAATGACCAGGTACCCCCCACTGTCATCGATTGTCCAACTGATACAACCGCTTATGCTGATTTAGGTAAATGCGATACATACGTCGAAGTACCTCAGCCCATGGTCTCGGATTCCTGTGGCGAGATCGTTTCAATCAGGCATGATTCACCCTATGGAATCAGCCCTGATACAGCCAGCGGAACCTATCCCGTTGGAGTGCATACCATAACCTGGACTTTTACTGACCAATCAGGCAACGATACTACCTGCGTGCAGACTATTATCGTGCATGATGACCAATCACCGGTCTTATCATCCTGTCCTGACAGTGTCTTTGCCATTGCTGAGCCGCCGGATTGCGAAGTGCCGGCTATCGATATTGAAGATCCTGTATACAGCGACAATTGCCCCGATCCGTTGCTTACCTGGATAAAAACTGGAGCCACGAACGGCAGCGGAACAGGCCTTGTCGACACGACGCAATTTAACGTCGGAGTGACCTATGTAACCTATATTGTCACCGATTCCACGGGCAACGATGATTCCTGCACTTTTGTCGTAATCGTAAACGATGAGCTTCCCCCGACAGAATTCACCTGTCCCGGTGATACGACAGTTTTCGCAAGCGATGATTCCTGCGCTGTTTTTGTCAGAATTACCCCACCTGAAGTAACAGACCCCTGCGGAGAAATTGTATCTGTTACCCATGATTCACCGGTTGGTACTCCCGGGGATGCCAGCGGTATTTATGATGTTGGAATTTACACCATTACCTGGACGTTCACCGATGCATCAGGCAATGACACCACCTGTGAACAGGTCATTGAGGTGCGAGATACAATAAACCCGCTGCTGATCTGTCCTCCATCATTTGACTTGCCTGCGGATTACAATTTACCATTTGCCACGAATGTGCCTGTAGACATCGCAGTTTATGCCGATGCCTGCGGGGTGGAAACGCTGACATGGTTGATGACCGGCGTCACTACCGGGAATTCGCCATTTACAGGCATAAATCAGCTCACGCTGGTAGATACGCTGTTTGTCGGAGTGACCACGATAACCTATACGGCTGTCGATTCCTCGGGCAATATCAGCACCTGCAATTTCGATATCACGGTAATTTCCAAGCCCGAGATTGCATGTCCCGATACCATGACCGCATACGCGGATGAAGATTGCATTGCACTGATATCGACTGATACACTCAGTCCGGAGCTTATCTCGGGCGTTCAGCCTATTACCTGGTACTGGCAGATGACTGGCGCCACCATCGACAGCGGCACTGGCAATCCGATTGTTCCGAGCCCGTATCCGTTCAATGTGGATACGACCTGGATAACCTGGTTTGCTGAAAATATTTCAGGCATGGATACCTGTGTCCAGGTTGTCATTGTAATCGATACCATACCGGCCACATTTAATGCCCCCAATGATACAGCTTACTGTGTGCTCGACATTTATTCAGCCATGTGGGATGGTTTTCCGGATCCTATTCCAGGTGCGGATATTAAACCTGAGGAGGACTGGGTACCGGGTGAGCCGCGTCGCCCCGACTGGTACATCTTGGTAGCCGGCAGTACTGAACTCGATGTAACTGGGATAAATGACAATTGTTGTGACCTGGATTCCATTCAAATTTACTGGACCATACTGGATTCTAACAATGCTGTCTATCTGAGCGGCACGGGACAGCCTTCTGCTTATGATCCCGACGATGACGGCTATCCGGATCCTATTGTCTTCCAGGGAAATGAGAACAATACCGAGGTGTATTATACTATGATCTTCTACCTGGTTGACTGTTACGGAATTGTTTCAGAGGCCGAAAGTGTTAACATAACGATAAAACCAAGGCCGAATTTGATCAAACAATATTAATGATTGAAAAAGGAATAAAACGATGATAGAAACGGAAAAGAGAGGATTTAACGGTCAGCAGTCAGCGGTCAGCGGTCTGGAACCCATAACAATGGAACAATGGAACAATCGAACAATGGAACATCAAACTCACCATAAATAGTAATAACTAAAACCTCACGCCTATGAAACAGCAAACAAGTTAAAGTTCAATCAAACTGAGTACTAATTAAAACTTAAAGCCTATGGAGCAAAAAGTGGGTTTTTACGGACCCGAAAATCAAAGTCAAACAATTAAACACAACATTTAATGCAATTTTTTTTAATCACAACATCTGAATTTCCGCCAGCGGCAAGCCTTTGGCAAAAACAAACCCATTTATTCATTAATTCTAAAAATTTTACAACAATGAAAAAATCAATTTTATTTACAGTTCTGGCAATATTTGCCGGCATGTCCGTATCCTGGAGTCAATCCCTCCCTGGTTCACCACCCCGTGGTGTTGATTGCGAAGATGGTCCTGGAAATCCAATTGCTGGTAAATCATATAATTACCAAGCATCTGCAACGCCTTCTGGGGGAGACTATTTATTTTGGGCAACTAAAGACCCAGACTTTATTTCCACAGCAGCCGGTGTAACTACGACCAATATTAATACAATGCTTCTTTCTCCAACTACAACACCTCCAGGCACTGACCTTTTAGAAACCAGTGCTAATTATGCTAATCCAGATCCTCAGGATTATGTCTCAATTACCTGGTCAGATGCTATATTAAATGGTACTGATCCCGCAACTTCTCCAACTTTTGTGGCTACTTATTATGAAGCTCCAACAACTGGTTGTGCAGATAATTTTAGGGTTTGGTCAATTGATCCTATCGTAGCTTTTACAGTTGATATTAAAAATATTGAAGATCTAACTGGAAATATATTAGCCTACGATGCTGCTGAAGATCAATGTATTGATAATGTTAGGGGAGCTACTTATGTTGGAACAGCTATGCAATATAATTTTGGATGGGATACTATGTACTATGAAGTGGTTGCTGCTAACTTTACTAATTCTTGGACTCCAACTTTTACAATAACCGGTTTGCATACTGTTCAAACGGCTGTTGTTACTTGGACATATGATAATCCAACCCTTTGGGGCCCTGCAACAGTTTGGAATGATGCAACAGAAACTGTTTATACGACAGAAACGAATACTGACCAAGGTGTATCAATTTATGTCAGGATGATTATTACAAATAACAACTATGAGGGTAATAATGATAGAAATATCACTCTTGCAGTTGATGGTCAGAATTCAGTTGGAGATTGGGATATTGTGAACAATACACCAACAGATCCAGGTCCTTTATGTGACCCTGCAACTGTAGCTGATCAATATGATATTGCAATGCAGACACAAAAGGCTCGCCCAACTTTGACACCTGTTGATCCTCCGGCATTCGTAGGTGGTAACGAACAGAACTAATTTTTGCAAGGGCTTGATAAGTGCAGCATGATTGTTAATAAAGCATTAACATGCACTTTATCATTTTTTGCAGAATAGTTCTTTTCAAAGGATTTATTGATATGAACAAGTGGTTTGTCAAAAACATGAAAATTGACTCTTTGACAAAATTTCAATTATCCGTGCTTGATGACCAATCTTGTTTGACATCATGAAAACCTATGCAGCCCAGGGATCGGTTTAAGCGACGAGGACCGCCTCCGAAATGGCCTGCCATTGCAGGGCCGTCCAATCCGCCATAACAAGGCGGAAACGGGAGAACTACGCTCCGGGCTGAAGGAATTTGATAATTAAATCCTTCAGGTTATGGAACAAAACATTTCTTTTCATCGAACCCGCTTGCCGGAAATGGCAAGGGGTATTGTTAATTGTGGGCTGCAGTCAGCAGTCAACAGTCAACAGTCAACAGTCAACAGTCAGCAGTCAGGAACACGGAACATGTACCCCGTATGCTTATTGATCACAAAAAATTAAAACCATGAATTGATGCAACTTAAAATCATAAGGATACGCGGGCAGTGTCGTGGACGCTCGCCCACAACGAGAGGACCGGGAGTAGTCAGCAGTCAGCAGTCAGCAGTCAGCAGTCTACAGTCAGCCGTCTGGAACCATGGAACTTTAGAACTGTGGAACCAGAAACTGGAACCCGGAACTGGAATTCGGAATCCGGAATCCGGAATCCGGAATCATACCCTCTCACTGGTCAAACGACGATACGGAGAGATGAGAAAAAAGATATTCGCTTTACGATCTTCGCTAATCGAGTATCTGGTAACGAGTTTCGAAAATCAATTGAAACTGCTCACCTTGCTGATGCATCAGGCAAGGGACTGGCCGGCACGTACCTGTCCGGCTCATCATTGGATCACGCGGAACAGGGATAACGACAGATCAGACAATCCTCCTTCACCTGCCAAAAAATGGCGAGATGAGAGAGGTATGCCTGTTCCTATAACAATTGAGCAATCGAACAATGAAAGAATTAATGAATTATAACGCAGGATACCCCAATGGAGGAAATGTAAATATTGTGATATGGAAGACTACTTTGTCATCATAATCAATTAAAGGCGCTGCCTGCCCGGATGGCGTAAAACGTCCGGGCGGGGGACCTTTGGTTAATGCTTAATTAGTAATTAGTAAGTCATAATTCATAATTAGTAATGTGTTAATGAAAGTGTTATAAGAAACTGAGTTGAGCAATATGAAATGAAAACGAAATGAAAAATGTACACTATACAATGTACAATGAATAACCAATAAATGAATAAGTTCCTCCATACGATCTTCCGACTGCTGCTGGCACTAGTGCCGGCGCTGCTGGCCGTGCAACAGGCACGTGCCCAGGGGGATACGGTATGTGCGGGCGGGATCAGCACGTGGGTGGTGGAAGCTACCCCAGGTGTGACCTATACGTGGGAACTTTATAACGACGTGACAGGCCTCAACCTGGCTGTGACTCCAGGCAACTGCCCGGCATCGGAAGCTTACTTCGTCGGAGGCGTGAATACCGGAAGCACGGTGGAAGTCATGTGCCTGGTTCCAGGTACCTACTTCATCAAGGTGACGGCAACGGATTCGTGTACGAACAATCTTAAATTAGGCAGGATCGAAGTGCTCCCGTGCCTCTCCTATGCGGTATTCCTGCCACCGGAGCCCATCTGCGAGGGAGACCAGGCGTATCTTACCGTGGAGATCGCTGGTGGAATTGGGCCGTGGACCATTACCTATACGGATGGGACCAATTCGTGGACCATCGAAAACATTACAGAAAGCCCATATACATTCCCGCTGATTCCATGTCCAACGGTGACTACCAGTTACTGGATCACCTCCCTGATCAACGGATATGGGCTTGTTACAGAAGAAGACTCGGATCCGGTCATTCAGGTTATTTACCCGAAACCGGTGACATCGCCCATCTACCGGTATACGCCGATGGGGAAGAAATAGAAATAGAAATTTATGCTGTTACGCATCAGACATATCGGATTGATCATACTGCTGCTGGCATTCGGCCGGATGGCGGCACAGACCGTGCCCGTCCTCGACACCGTCTGCCCGGATGCAGAGCGCTTCTACCGTGTGGACGGCGAAGCAGGATCAACCTATACCTGGCGTCTGACAATGCCTGACAGCTCCATTGATACGCTCTATTCCACCGTGGACACGGTAGCCATAGTGTGGAACTACCCGGCGGGAATCTATATCCTGGATGTCATGCAACATGGCATTCTCTGCGACGATACTGCGGTGCTCGGACAGGTGATGATCATCAATTTGCCGGTCGTTTACGCGGGTAATGACCAGTCCACCTGTTCCACCAATTCAATTACCATCAATGATGCAACTGCCCAATATGTTAACACGCTGTTGTGGACGACCAGCGGAGACGGATATTTTAATGATCCGTCAGTACTCAATCCCATCTATACGCCCGGGCTGTCTGATATTGCGTCGGGATCGGTAGTGCTTACCCTCACCGGTGAAGCGCTTGCCAGTGAAGGAGGATGCCCGGATGCAACCGACAGCATGATCATTACAATTTCTCCTGCTGCCGGTGCCTTCGCCGGGCAGGATGCTGCTATCTGTGAAGGAGAAAATTATACTCTTGCGGATGCGACCGTCGAAAATTCAGACGAAATCACCTGGACAACTTCCGGGGACGGAACATTTGACAACAGCGGAGAACTGAATACTTATTACATACCGGGTGCTGCAGATATTGTGGCAGGATCAGTAATCCTTACGCTGACAGCACTTGGAGTAGAACCATGCCCAATCGCCGAGGACGAAATGATCCTGACCATCACCGGTTCGCCCACCGTTGACGCCGGTGCCGACGGCGGGATGTGCGCCGGTGAGGGAAGCTACACCCTGGCAGGCACAGCTGAGAACTACGTCTCTGTCCTGTGGACCACCGCCGGAGATGGCTCCTTTGACAATGAAACCCTGCTGACGGCCGCCTACACCCCCGGAACAAATGACATCACCAGCGGACAGGTCATCCTCACGCTCACGGCCTTTGGCAACGGTACCTGCGGGGATGTTTCGGATAACATGATCCTGACCATCTGGCTGGACGCCACGGCCGACGCCGGACCCGATGCTGGCATCTGCGAGGGAGAATCCTATACCTTGATCAATGCGCAGGCAGATCATTATGCTGAGATAAACTGGTCATCATCCGGTACTGGGTCGTTCGACGCTCCCCATGCCCAGAATCCGACGTACACACCCAGTGCCGGTGATATCAGCAGCGGATCGGTCATCCTAACCCTCACGGCAACAGGGAACGGTGTCTGTCCACCCGTTGCCGACGCCATGATCCTGACCATCACCGGGGCGCCCGTGGCGAATGCAGGTGAAGATGCTGAAATGTGCACCAGTGAAGGCAACTACACGTTATCGGGTACAGCCGGCAATTACGCATCGGTCCTCTGGAATACCAGCGGAACGGGAACCTTTGCTAATGGAACCTCGCTGAATGCAATTTACACACCCAGTCCGGCAGATATTACAGCTGGATCGGTCATCCTCACTCTGACAGCATTTGGCAATGGCACCTGCGGGGATGTCACGGATGACATGGTATTGACCATCTGGCCGGATGCAACAGCGAATGCAGGCCCTGATGCGGGTATCTGCGAGGGTGAAACCCATACCCTGGCTGGCGCCACCGCAAACAATTATCAATCCGTGCTCTGGACGACAGTAGGTACAGGCTATTTTGCTGATCCGAACATCGTCAATGCAACCTATATCCTCGGTCCTGAAGACATAGCAGCCGGATCGGTCGTGCTGACCCTGACCGCCAATGGCAACGGAACCTGTCCACCCGCCACCTCCTCCATGACGCTGACCATCACCGCTGCTCCGGCGGCGAATGCAGGTGATGATGCGGGGATCTGTGCCAGCGAGGGAAGTTTTACGCTCAGCGGTACGGCCGGCAACTACTCCTCCATCGAGTGGACGACAACGGGTACGGGTACATTTACCGGTGGCAGCACACTGACGCCCACGTATCACACCAGCGCTCAGGATAACGCTGACGGCCAGGTTATTCTTGGACTTCTCGTGGGCGGATTCGGCTCATGCGGAAATGCCTACGATGATATGACCCTCACCATCTGGCCGGATGCTACGGCATTTGCAGGTGAAGACGATGCAATTTGCGAAGGTGAAGATTATACATTATCCAATGCTGATGCTCAGCATTATACAGAACTTAACTGGTTATCATCCGGTACTGGGTCGTTCGACGCTCCCCATGCCCTTAATCCGACGTACACGCCCAGTGCCGATGATATCCTTTCCGGATCGGTTCTCCTGACGCTGACTGCGACAGGCACGGGAACCTGTCCGCCTGCGACCTCTTCGATGACCCTGTCCATCACGCCCGCGCCGACCGTCAGTGCAGGTGACGATGCCAGCATTTGCTCCAGCGATCCCGGATTTACGCTATCAGGAGTTGCCACGAATTATGCATCGGTCGTCTGGGGGACGAGCGGTGATGGCAGTTTTGACAATCCGAATATCCTTGCAGCAGTCTATACGCCCGGCGGTACGGATATCTTGAACGGGATAGTCACCCTGACGCTGACTGCCATTGGAAATGGCTCCTGCGGACAGGTAAGCGATGAGATGATCCTTACGATCACACCTGCACCATCGGCCAATGCCGGTGCAGATGCGGCCATCTGCGAGGGCGAATCCTATACACTGGCCGATGCCAGCGCGTCAAACTATCAGTTACTCCAATGGTCAACCTCAGGCACCGGTACATTCGATAATACGCTCATCCTGAATCCGACCTATACACCCGGTGCGCAGGATGTCACTGACGGAACGGTCATGCTGATCCTGACGGTTTATGGCTCCGGCTCCTGCCCTGCTGCAACTTCGGAAATGATCCTCTCGATCACCGGTGCCCCCGTTGCCAGTGCAGGCGAAAACGCGTCTGTCTGTACCAGTGCGTTCCCATTCCTGACACAGGGCGCTGCTGGTAATTATGCATCACTTCTCTGGACGACGGGCGGTGATGGCAGCTTTGATGATCCGGCATCGCTCACCGCCAGCTATACACCCGGCCCGACCGATATTTTCCAAGGATTTGCCTCGCTTACGCTAACAGCTGAAGGCAACGGTTCGTGCCCCGATGCCGTTGACCAGATGACCCTTATAATCTATGTCGCTACTACGGCGAATGCTGGAACGGATAATGCCATTTGCGAGGGCGAGACCTACACCCTGGCGGACGCCTCTGCCGCCGATTATATTTCCCTGGCATGGACCACCGCTGGAAACGGAACCTTCAACGATAACACTGATCTGCATCCCACCTATACACCCGGAACGGATGACATCCTCAACGGATCGGTTGTTCTGACGCTTACCGCGACGGGTCAAGGAGACTGTCCGCCCGCGTCAGATGAAATGATCCTGTCCATCACCGGTGCACCGCTGGCCAATGCAGGGGAAGATGCTCAGATCTGCTCCCTCGATGGCAGCTACACACTTTCCGGCAGCGCTGAAAATTATTCCGCGATCCAGTGGATGACCAGCGGTACGGGAACCTTTGATGATGAAACACAGCTCGACGCAACCTATACGCTCAGCGACGGGGATATCCAGGCCGGCATGGTCACCCTCACGCTGATCGTCACGGGAAATGGATCCTGCGGTACGGTAAGCGATGAAATGAACCTTGCGATCTGGCAGGCACCCACCGTCTATGCCGGTGCGAATGCAACGATCTGTGCCGATGAGTCCTACACGATTTCCGATGCAACCATCAACGGCCAGCCATCCATCTACTGGAGCACCTCGGGCGATGGCACATTCGATAATTCAGGGCTATTGAATCCAACCTACATTCCCGGAGAGGGAGATCAGGCAGCAGGTACGGTCAACCTTACGTTGAATGCTCAGGTGTACATGTGCCCGCCTGTTACGGATGTCATGACACTAATGCTGCAACAGCCTGTCAATGTTGAAGTTACAATCAGCGCCAGTGAAGTAATTGTTTGTGAGGGTGCGACGGTGACCCTCACGGCCACCCCGGGCAACGGTGGCACCAGCCCGATATATGCCTGGTTTGTCAACGGGAACGAAATACCTGACGAAACCAGTAGTACATTCACGTATGCACCGGCTGACGGTGACCAGGTCTGGGCAACGCTGCTGTCCGACATAGACTGCTCCACGAATAATCCGGCTCCGTCCAATACGATTGAAATTACGGTAAACGAAATTTTAGCGGTTGACGTAACCATTACTGCTGATCAAACCACAGTGTGCGAAGGTACGGCGGTCACGATCACGGCATCTCCCACTAACGAAGGGACAATCCCGGTCTACACCTGGTACCTCAACGGTAACGTCATTCCTGGAGAAACAGGTCCGGTCATTACCATCACTCCATTAAATAACGACAACCTCTATGTGACGCTGCTCTCCGGTGAATCGTGTACGTCGAACAACCCTGCCCCATCCGATTCCATCGTTTTCACGGTCATCCCGTCGGCGCCGGTATCGGTAAGTCTGGCTGCCAGCGCCAATCCGGTCTGCGACGGTACAGAAGTTATCCTTACGGCCACCCCGGTCAATGGCGGACCCGATCCTGTGTACACCTGGTACGTCAACGGTGTACCTGTATCCGAAGCTACAGGATCAACATACACCTACCAGCCTGCCAATGGTGACCAGGTTTACGTCACGCTGCTCTCCGACGAGCCCTGTGCAACCAGTAATCCGGCTGAATCCGATCCGATCGTAATGACCGTCAATCCTGAACTGACGGTGTCGGTTGAACTATCGGTCAGCGAAAATCCGGTCTGTGCAGGAACGGAAGTTACCTTCACGGCCATCCCGGTGAATGAAGGAACGGATCCGGTGTACACCTGGTACCTGAACGGGAATGAGATCGCAGATGCTTCAGGCAGCAGTTACACCTTTGCACCCGCTAACGGTGATCAGGTCTGGGTCAGTCTGTTATCCGACGAGCCCTGCGCAACGGACAACCCCGCCAGTTCCGAAACGATCACCATGACGGTGAATGATACCCTGCCCGTTTCAGTCGAACTCAATGTTTCAGCGAATCCTGTCTGTTTCGGAACAGAGGTCACCTTTATCGCTGCACCGGAAAATGAAGGAACAGCACCGGTATTTACCTGGTATCTGAACAGTATCATCATCAGCGGAGTATCAGGGAACACCTATACCTATACACCGGTCAACGGCGACAATGTCTATGTCACGGTGCTCTCCGATGAACCTTGTGTGACAGAAAACCCGGCCACATCCAACACGATCCAGATGACCGTCAACGATGCCCTGCCTGTATCGGTTGCGCTGGCAGCCAGTGAAAATCCGGTATGCGCCGGCACGGAAGTCACCTTTACGGCAACTCCGGTCAACGGAGGTTCGGCACCGGTGTACACCTGGTACCTGAATGATAACGTAATCAGCGGAGAATCAGGCAATACATATTCCTATGTGCCCATTAATGGCGATTATGTCTATGTTATATTGCTTTCCGACGAGCCCTGTTCAACGAACAATCCGGCCACATCCAACACGGTGACCATGACGGTGAACGATGTGCTGCCGGTGTCGGTCACCCTCAGCGTCAGCTCCAATCCGGTATGTGCCGGCACAGAAGTCACTTTCCTCGCCACACCCGTGAACGGGGGCATATCTCCGGTATACACCTGGTACGTTAACAGCAGTCTGATAGCCGGACAAACGACTGAGACATACACCTATGCACCACTCGATGGCGATGATATTTATGTTACATTGCTTTCCAGCGAGACCTGTGCAATGGACAACCCGTCCACCTCGGAAACGATCACCATGACGGTGAACGATGCAATGCCTGTGTCAGTCGCACTGGAAGCCAGTGAAAACCCGGTATGCGCCGGCACGGAAGTCACCTTTACGGCAACTCCGGTCAACGGAGGTTCGGCACCGGTGTACACATGGTATCTAAACGGTGTTGTCATCACCGGAGAATCAGGTGTAAGCTACGCCTATGTGCCGTCCGACGGAGATCAGATCTTTGTTACACTGTTCTCCGACGAGACCTGTGCAACGGACAACCCGGCCAGCTCCGAAACGATCACCATGACGGTGAATGATGCCCTGCCCGTGTCGGTGACGATCACGGTGGATCAGAATCCGGTATGCGAGGGAACGGAGATCATCTTCACGGCAGAGCCCGTCAATGGAGGGGCTGATCCTGTCTACGCGTGGTATGTCAACACCACCGAAATGACCGGCCAGACGGGTGCGACATTTACTTACACGCCAACCGATGGCGATGACATTTACGTAACGCTGTACTCCAGTGAAACCTGCGCGACGGAAAATCCGGCTGAATCCGATCCGATCGTAATGACCGTCAATCCTGAACTGACGGTGTCGGTTGAACTATCGGTCAGCGAAAATCCGGTCTGTGCAGGAACGGAAGTTACCTTCACAGCCTTACCCATGAACGGCGGTACGGCTCCGATGTACACCTGGTACGTGAATGGAAATATAATTATCGGAGAATCAGACGATTCCTATACATACATACCCTCCAATAGCGATGTCGTTTATGTTGAGTTGCTTTCGGACGAGCCCTGTGCAACGGACAACCCGGCCAGCTCCGAAACGATCACCATGACGGTGAATGATGCCCTGCCCGTGTCGGTGACGATCACGGTGGATCAGAATCCGGTATGCGAGGGAACGGAGATCATCTTCACGGCAGAGCCCGTCAATGGAGGGGCTGATCCTGTCTACGCGTGGTATGTCAACACCACCGAAATGACCGGCCAGACGGGTGCGACATTTACTTACACGCCAACCGATGGCGATGACATTTACGTAACGCTGTACTCCAGTGAAACCTGCGCGACGGAAAATCCGGCTGAATCCGATCCGATCGTAATGACCGTCAATCCTGAACTGACGGTGTCGGTTGAACTATCGGTCAGCGAAAATCCGGTCTGTGCAGGAACGGAAGTTACCTTCACAGCCTTACCCATGAACGGCGGTACGGCTCCGATGTACACCTGGTACGTGAATGGAAATATAATTATCGGAGAATCAGACGATTCCTATACATACATACCCTCCAATAGCGATGTCGTTTATGTTGAGTTGCTTTCGGACGAGCCCTGCACAACAGGCAACCCGGCCATCTCCGAAACGATCACCATGACGGTGAATGATGCCCTGCCCGTATCGGTGACGATCACGGTGGATCAGAATCCGGTATGCGCAGGGGATATGGTCACCTTTGCGGCTACACCGGTCAACGGCGGGGTGAATCCGCTGTATGCATGGTACGTCAACGAAGCTATGGTGCCAGGTGAAACAGCTGCGACCTATTCCTACGTGCCGGTGGACGGTGATATCGTTTATGCGACGGTGCTTTCGGATGAAGAATGCACCTCCGGTGAACCGATCGCTTCGAACAGCATCACCATGGAAGTGCTAAATGAAATGATCGTGGGAGTTACGATAGCTGTGAATCAAAACCCGGTATGCACCGGAAGCGAGGCAACCTTTACAGCCACACCGGTCAATGGCGGAGACAACCCGCTGTACACCTGGTTTGTCAATGGAACACAGGTCAGCGGGCAGACAACGCCGGTTTATTCTTACGTACCTGCCAACGGGGATGAGGTCTATGTAACCCTGCTTTCGGATGCCTCCTGCACGACAAATAATCCGGCAATTTCTACATTGATCACCATGGGAGTTGTCGACCAGTTACCAGTGTCAGTATCCCTTACAGTGGATCAGAATCCAGTCTGCATCGGCACAGCGGTCACCTTCAGTGCCACACCCGTCAACGGCGGAACCAATCCGGTCTACACCTGGTATGTGAACAGTATTGCTGTGCCCGGTCAGTCAGGTCCAACCTATTCCTATGCACCCGGCGATGGTGACGCGGTAAATGTGATGCTGCTGTCCGATGAAGAGTGTACTACGGGTAATCCGGCCTCATCCGACCTCATCACGATGGCAGTGGTTGACGAGTTTCCTGTGGAGGTGTCCATCACTGTGGATCAGAATCCTGTGTGCGAGGGCACGATGGTCACCTATACCGCCGCATCGGTCAATGGAGGCAGCAACCCGATCTATGCATGGTTTGTCAACGGATTGCAGATAGCGGGTCAGACAGGTCCGACCTACAGCTACAATCCGGCAAACAACGATGAGGTCCATGCCACGCTGCTTTCCGATGAGCCCTGTGCCACCAACAATCCGGCACCGTCCAACGTGATCTTCATGGTCGTGGATCCTTCGGTAGAGGTGGATGTGAGCATCACAGCCAGCCAGAATCCGGTGTGCGAAGGCACGCAGGTCATCTTTACCGCCATCCCTGTCAATGGAGGCACAAATCCGGTTTACGCGTGGTTCGTCAATGACATTCAGGTTTCCGGTCAAACGGGTGCAACCTATCAGTATATACCGGTCAATGGCGACCAAATGTACGCTACATTGACTTCGGATGCAGCCTGTGCAACGAACAATCCTGCCCCATCGAACACGATCGCCATGACGGTCAACGAACTGCTGTTGGTTGAAGTCACCATTACGGCTGATCACAATCCGGTTTGTGCGGGGACGGTGGTCACCTTCACGGCGGCACCAGTCAACGGAGGGACGAATCCGGCCTACGCGTGGTATGTCAATGGAGTCCAGGTCAGCGGGCAGACGGGTAACACGTACCAGTACATACCGGTCAATGGCGACCAGGTGACTGCGAAGTTGCTCTCCAGTGAGGAATGTGCCGTAAACAATCCCGCCACGTCGAATACAATCGGCATGGTGGTCAACGCCCTGTTGCCCGTATCGCTGGTCATTGAAGCCGACCAGAATCCTGTCTGCGAGGGCACCACAGTCACGTTCACTGCCACTCCGACGAATGGCGGTACGAATCCGGCCTATCAGTGGTTCGTCAACGGTGTTGAGGTTCCCGGGCAGACGAGTCAGGCGTATGCGTATATCCCGGCGAATGGAGATGTGGTTCATGCAACGGTAAATTCCAGTGAGCCCTGTGCCACGGACAATCCGGCCAGTTCCAATCCGGTTACCATGGTCATTCTTCCGGAAATGGAGGTATCGGTTACCATTGATGCTGATCAGAATCCGGTGTGCGAAGGGACGGAAGTGAACTTCAGCGCAACCCCGGTCAGCGGAGGCCTTAATCCGGTGTACACCTGGTTCGTCAATAGCACTCAGGTAATGGGTGTAACGGGTAATACGTACACGTATGCTCCGGCGGATGGCGATCAGGTTTATGCTACGTTGTTATCCGATGCAGCCTGTGCAACGAATAATCCCGCTATTTCCAATACGGTGGTTATGGGTGTCACGGAGCTGGTGCCGGTTGAGGTCGTCATTATGGTTGATCATAATCCCGTCTGCGAGGGGACACCGGTTCTGTTCACCGCAGTGCCGACCAACGGCGGTACGAATCCCGTTTATGCGTGGTTTGTCAATGGTATTGAGATAACGGGTCAGACCACGTCCACCTTTACGTTCGTACCCGCAAACGGCGATATCATTCATACCACGGTGCTGTCGGATGTCACCTGTGCCACTAACAATCCTGCGATTTCCAATCCCATCATGCTGGAAGTCACCACGAAGCTCGTACCTTCCTTTGCAATGGTCGGGCCGCTGGCGCAGTGTACCATTGCACCTGATCTGCCGCCGGTATCGCTCAACAACATCACCGGTACATGGACACCCAGCGCGATCACCACCGGTACTGCAGGAACTTTTACCTTCACATTCACGCCCGATGAGGGTCAGTGTGCCACGGTTACCACGATGGATATCGTGATCACAAAGGACGCCGAGCCGCCGGCCATCACCTGCGACGACATGTATGCGGAAGCTTCCGCGGCCAACTGTTCAATGTATGTGGATATCCCGCTGCCTGTCGTTTCGGATAATTGTGGTGTGAAAACAATAACAAACAACTTCACGGGCTCTGCAAATGCAAGCGGTTATTATCCTCTGGGCGTGACCAGCGTTATCTGGACCGTGGAGGATGTCAACGGCAACATCAGCACTTGTCACTCCCCGGTGACGGTCGTCAGTACTGTGGTTGCCAATGACGATTATGCTTCCACGCTGAGCAACGTACCCGTCAACATCTTCATTCTGGGCAATGACCTTTACTGCGTTGGCAGCAACAATCCTATCGCTGTGGTGGTCATCGAGGAACCCGAACATGGCCTGTATTTCCAGAGCGGCGACATCCGGTTCCTGGATTATGCGCCCGACTTTGGTTTCAACGGGATCGACAGCCTGAAGTACGAGCTCTGTGATTACACGGGTGCGTGTGATACGGCAACGGTTTACATCATTGTGGAGTACTTTAACAAGAGACCTGTCGCAGTGGACGATCTCGATTCGACTATCGTGAACATACCGGTTGTCATTGATGTACTGGCCAACGATTATGATCCGGATGGCCGGATCGTGAATTACGAGATCCTGGCACAGCCGCAGCATGGTGCTTCCATCAAGATCATGATCGACAGCACCATTTTGTACAGTCCGTTCAACGATTACATTGGCTCAGATGAATTCATGTATTATATCTATGATGACGGGAATCCGTCGCTGAAGGATACAGCCACCGTTCGTATTGATGTATTCAAGAAAGACATCTTGCCCGAGCCGCCGTTCATCATTTACAATGCACTGACGCCCAACGGCGACGGTGTGAACGATTACTGGAAGATCAAGGGCATTGAACTGTATCCCACCAACAGGGTGGTCATTATGGACAGGTGGGGTGCGATCGTTGCCGAAATTGAGCATTATGATAATGGAGACAATCGCTGGGAAGGGCTGGATAAGGAAGGTAATATGGTACCTAACGGAACCTATTATTACTTCCTGACCGTATCGGAGTACCCTGCGATGTATAAGGGGTGGGTGTTTTTATATAGAGATTAGAGAGGAGAGAGGAGAAAGGAGAGATAAAATTCAATAAAATAATATTCATTGCGACTTGGACATCGTAACATGAGGTAAAATGAAAAAGTACATTCTCATTTATTTATTTCTGTTGATAGGAGTCAGCGGGTTCGGTCAGCGGGACGCTTTGTACTATCAATATCTTCATAATTATCACATATTGAACCCGGCCTTTACCGGTATCCAGGAGAAGCCGATCTTCAACCTGGTTGACCGGCACCAGTGGGTCGGGTTGAACGGTGCGCCGAATACCATTACGCTGAGCGGTCAGGCCCTGCTGCCGAATGAGAAAGTTGGTATTGGTGGTTATTTGTATGTTGACAGACTCGGCCCTGTTATTGACTATGGACTCATTACCACGTACAATTATATTGTCGACTTTACTGAAGGGAAATTATCCCTGGGTTTACAGTTTGGTTTCAAACATTCACGGATTGACTGGCAAAATCTAAGTATGGAAGACATGAATGATTATTATCTGATCGTTCAGCCTCAATCCGTAGTGTTACCGGATGCTAATTTCGGAGTCTATTATTACACCCCTGATTTTTTTATCGGTTTTTCAACAAAACATATGTTTGATAAATATTTTTCATCCTGGTATGACCTCGATAGTAAGTTCTTCATCTTCAAGCAAAATTTATTTTTATATACAGGAGGTTTTATTAAAATTAATAAAACCATCTTAAAGCCATCTATATTGATAAAATACTGGGAGGGAAATCAATGGGGGATAGACCTCAATACGGCGCTGAAGATCAACAACCTGATCTGGGTGGGGGTCTCATACCGGTCGAACACCCGGTCGTTCGTGCTGCTGACGGAAGTGCGCGTGAGTTCCCGCCTGAAGATCGGGTATTCGTTCGATTCCTATCTTGGCGACATCGGCAATTACAACGTCGGCTCGCACGAGATCAAGCTCTGCTGGGACAAGCAGACCAAGAAAAAGCCGTACGTGGGGGATTATTTTTAAATTGCGGTGCAGCGCACCGGAATATTTATTGCGTCGTCTCCCGAAACCGGTAATACACTTCTTTCTCGGTGAAAACCATCTCGATGACCTTCATCAGAATAAAATTCACGAGCATTTCCTCCCCTTTGCTGCGTGAGAGATCCGTAAGCTGGCACAACTCCAGCAGCGTGATCGTCCCGTTCCGATCCAGGTAATCGAGAAACAACCTTTCCTTTTCGGTATAACGGATCACGACTCCTTCCGCTTTCGGCGCCTTCTCCCAGACCTTCAGCAATACCCAGTTCGCCAGCAGGTTCTGATCATTCACACGGATGTACGCCATCCATTTGCCATTGGGCTCCTGCGCAAAATACGGCCGTTCCTCCCCCCTGGCAATGACCACCTCCAGCACCGTCTTCCCCTCAATCTCCCACTCTTTCGTGGCATACCTCACCATCGGACGCACGTAAAGCAGCGCCGCCGTCTCCACCATGTATTTCTCCTCCTCCGACCGGATGCCGGCAACCACGCCATTGTCCTTCACCCCGATCAGCAGTGTGCCGCCATCGGTATTCGCAAACGCCACCAGCGTCCGCGCTATCTTCCTCGAGTCGGATATCTCGAACTTGAACTCCAGCGTCTGGCTCTCGCCGCGCTGGATAAGATTCGTTATGTAATTCGATTTGAGCACGAGACTACTAATCAAATCCCAAATTCCATGATCTAAATTCCAAACAAATCACAAGATCCAAATCCCAAAACCGCCTACCGCCAACTGCATCGTCTGACGCTTCACAGCCCCGCCCCGAATGGGGAGGGGTTGGGGAGGGGCCACACCACCACCACCCTCCCCCACCCTTTCCCCAGGTCGTTGCGGAAATCATAATACGCCCCGACGACCCAGAGCTCATCCCGTTGAATGAGATCCTGGTACTTTTCAGATGCAATCTTTACCTGATAACGAATGTTGTTCAGGATATTTTCCCGCACAAGCTGATCATAATCAATATTTTGCAATGACTTTGCCTGGCATGCCGGCAGCGACAGCAATTCATTCCGGATAGTCCGTGGCTCACCGCGCACGCCCTTCATCCTGGCCTTGATCGCACCGCAGTCGGTGTGCCCCACGATGAGGAGAAGAGGCGTTTTCAGGTGATAGATGCCGTAATCCAGCGATCCCTCGCACGTGGCGACCTGATTGCCGATATTCTTGATGACAAATACACGGTTGACCGGATCCTGCACGATGATCTGTGAGCTGACCCGTGAATCGGAACAGGTCAGCATCGTGACCTGAGGAGTCTGGCCCCTGGAATGGCCTAAAAAGTAATCCAGGTCGTGCGCGCGTACATATTGATCATTGTCATTGAGGATCCTTTCGAGCAGTTGCTGATGTATAGTCATGGGAATCAATTTGCCTGTATGGCAAATTTACACAAAGGTTGTCAATTTTCAGCGTTGATTCTCAGGGTACGATCTTTACTTTGATCTCCCTGGCGATATCCAGCGCCGTGGTCAGCGTGCTCAGATCCGGATTCAGCGTTCCGTCGGCACCGTTGTAGTGTGAATGCCCGATCGGAGCAAGGACGTATTCCCTGCCGGTATCCGAAAGATCAATGGTCGCGCGGTAGACCACCGCAGGCTGTGCAGAACTGTGGTACTCATCATCATTGGGGTACAGGGCATTGTTCCAGTATTGGTTCCAGTCCCACGACTGGTTGATCTCGAACAGAATGTTGACCTTTCCCGTAATGACCTGATCAGTACGTGTTTTCAGGATGAAATCACCCGGCGGTGTGGGACCGGTGTAGGCATCCGGAACAGGATTCAGGGGATCGGGCATGAACAGGCTGTCCGATGCTTCAATGCCCCGCTGATGGCTCCAGTAAGGCACTGCAGCCGGCCGGCGCACCATGCCCGGCTGCCACACCCCGCCCGACTTGTCGCCATGTCCGTACGTACTGGTGGCGACGGACCTGTTGACAAAAAGCGTCTGGATATAATGCCCGGCAGTGTCTTCCACCCAGATCGCCATCATCGGATGATTATGATGCTCCCCGGCAAGCATCTGCACTTCCAGTGCAATCCCCTTTCCTCCCAGGTTCGTCTGCAGGACAAGCGTCTCTGCAGGCCCGGCTTTCTTTCGTCCCTGCTGCAGATGGTTGCCGCAGGATAAAGCGAATAATGACGTAAAAACCAGAATTATTCCAAAAGCAATCGTGTATTTTTTCATCTCGTTCGTTTTTGTACCCCTCCCCCGTCGAGGGTGTGTCAAAATGGATGTTTTTTCTTAAACCACGAAGATCACAGAGGAGTACGGAGAACACAGAGGATTGATAACGAGTAATTTAAACTCCGTGATCTCCGTGCATTCTCCGTGCCCTCCGTGGTTAAATTGTATTTTGACACAGCCTCATGCAGGGGTAGGGTATGTTTTCAAATAGCAAAATCAAAAATCAAATTCCTTTGTGTCTTTGTGCCTTTGTGCCTCAGAACTCCACAATCACCCCGATCGTCGGCAAAACGGTCCCGGTATCATTACCGATCTTTCTCAGCACATACCGTGTGGGATCCGTGGGATTGATCACCGGAATGCCGTTCGTATCAAGATTCGTATAGTCAGGGGCGGTTTCAGCTTTAAAATTATAAACATTCTGGATATCTATGTACAGGTTCAGCGACCATTTTTTAAAGAAGAATTCTTTATCAACACGGACATCCAGCTGATGAAACCTACTCAACCGCAATGTGTTATACAGGTCATAATCCGGGATGGCGCGGTTGTTCACCTCCCAGGCCTCGATCAGGCTCGACTTGTCGAGATCGGCCGGCGAGTAGGGTGCACCACCCGCAAAACGCCACTTGATCCCGGCGTTCCAGTTTTTCCCGAACTGGCGGATCACGGTAATGTTGAACAGATGCTTGTTATCCCATGCTGACGGAATGTACGCTTGCTTTAAATCGGTGAACTCGCTTCGGACCAGCGTATACGAAGCCAGTATGTTGAATCCCATCAGGTCGGTGTCCCTGAAATAGATCTCCAATCCGTAGGTCCGCCCCTTAGATGTGGATGTGACGGCCTCGTCGCCGTATATGCCAAAATCAGCTCCCTTGGAGGCCATGGAAACCGAATCAGTGACCGAAAAGGGATAGTCGGCGTAGTGTTTGTAAAAACCTTCAACCGTAAGGCGTGCATCATCATTGGGACGATACTCCACACCACCGACGAGCTGGTCGACGTAGATGTACTTCAGGCCCAGATCCTTGTTTACCAGAGTTCCTTCATTGTTGCGGTGCCCCAGCATCGTATAGGGAGGCAGCTGGTAAAACCGGCCCGTATTGAAATTCAGGTAGAACTGCTTTGTGAGTGAATACGAAGCAGAGAAACGCGGAGAGATTTGCTCCAGGGGATTCGCCACCTCCTTGCTGTAGCTGCTTCCATCCATCCTCAATCCCAGCGAAAGCGTAAGACGATCCCGGACATATCCCTTGCTGACCTGTCCAAACAGGCTGTATTTGAAAAGATCGATGGATGAATACTGATCAAGAATCTGCTGTTCGTTGGCGATAAAGACTTTCTGGAAGTTCTCGATGTTGTATTTTGCATATTCCACACCGGCTCCGTAATTGAGCCTGTATCCTGATAGGGTTATATTTTTTTCGTACCGCAGCTTGTTCTCAATTTCCTGCGATTGCAGATCGAGCAGTTTTTTGGCCGGATCATCCTCATCGTTGTCTTCATATTTATAGGCCACATTATTAAGCATGTTCCTGCTCAGCACCAGGGTATGGTATCCCTTATCGCCAAAATGCTTGTAAACGGCTCCAATGGTATAGCTCCACTGTTCATTGACAGGAAGATAGCCCAGAAGATATTTCTGGTCATCCGTCGGATCCTTGATTCCCGTATTGAGTTTCGAGTTGTCGAGGGCGCCGACGCTGATGATGCTGAGCTGATTTTTCTTGTCGAAGTCATGCTTGATCTTGAACTGGTAGTCGTTGTACGTTGGCAGGAAAGGCAATTCGAGAACGCTGAAAAGCAACTGAAGGTAGGATCGTCTCACGGAAAAAATAAAATTGGTCTTCTCACCCATGGGTCCGTCCAGGGTAAGGCCAAGGTCGCTGGCTCCAACGGTGGCACGGAATTTCACCTTATCGCGGTTGCCTTCCTTCTGTTTGAATTCCAGCACGGAGCTCATGGCATTTCCGCGGTCGGCGGGGAATGCACCGGAATAGAAGTTCACTTCCCTGACGAAGTCAACATTGAGGATCCCGGTTGGTCCCCCCGATGCGCCCTGGGTGGAGAAATGATTCAGGTAGGGTATTTCGATATCGTCGAGGTAGAAGCGGTTTTCGCTGGGTCCGCCTCCCCTGACGATCAGATCGTTACGAAATCCGAACGGTGTCGCTCCCACCCCGGGGAGTACCTGAACCACCTTGGAGATGTCGCGGTTACCGCCCGGATTCTTCTCAATCTCGGAAATGCCGAGCGTCTGCATCGAAAGCGGGCTCTCATCGTTCTTCATGAACGGCGACACCGTGACGACCACGCCCTGCAACTGGACGACAAGAGGCGTCATGGGTATGTCGATGTAGGTTTCCTTGTTGTTGATCACCTGGATCTCCTCGGTGATCTTATCCTCGTAACCCACCGAGGTAACCTGCAGCCGTGCAAATCCCGGCTTGATCGCCGTAAAGATAAAATTTCCGTCCAGGTCCGACACCGAGCCGATCGTGGGCTCACCCCAGACGATCATGTTGGTAAAGGGCAGCGGTTCATTGGTGGTAGCGTCGAACACGCGGCCCCGTATGGAGCCCGTTTGTGCAAAAGCCTGAACCGAAATGGTTGTGAATAACAGCAGTACAAATATGTGTTTCATTGAAAGGTGATTTTACTTTCTTTGTTTAACTTTCATAAACAAAAGATCAAACAACTTTGTTCATCTTTCGCAAAACTATTTCCACTTTTTCTTCTTCCGGGATGGTTCCGTCGATCCAGTGGATCCTCAGGCCGTTCCTTTCCATACGCCGGAACCAGGTCATCTGGCGTTTGGCGAACTGGTGGATGGCGATGGTAAGCAGTTTGGCCATTTGTTCATAGGTCAGCTCACCCAGGACATACCGTGTAAGAAACTTATATTCCAGCCCATAGAAGGTAAGCTGTTCCGGGCGGAGGCCGGCGGCTAGGAGTTGTCTCACCTCTTGCCCCATACCCTTATGCAACCGGTCGTGCAGCCGGTCGGTGATCCTTTGGCGAAGGACCAGCCGGTCGAAGAGTATGCCGAAGATCAGGGGATCCGGATCCACTGCCGGTTGGCTGAGTTGCGGGTGAAGACGATAAAACGACTGGATCTCGATGGCGCGGACGAGGCGGTCGCGGTCGGAAACATCGGAAACATTGTGGAGAGGTTTATAGGATGATAGCTGGTTGACGAGATCTTCGTGCGGCATTTGTTCCAGCTCCGAACGGAGTTGCTGATTTTCGGGAACGTGATGCAGTTCGTATCCCTTCAATACCGCCTCGAGGTACATGCCTGTCCCCCCGCAGAGAACCGGTATCATTCCCCGCGATACAATATCGTAATAGGCAGCTGCAAAATCCCGCTGGTATTCATAGACGTTGTATTCGTAACCCGGATCAACGATATCAATCAGGTGGTATGGCACCGTTTTCCCCTCCACAACGTAGTCCCCACGGTCCTTTCCTGTTCCCAGATCCATACCGCGGTATACCTGGCGGGAGTCGGCCGAGAGAATCTCGCCGCTGATGCGCGCCGCCACTCGCGCGGCAAGACGTGTCTTTCCGGAAGCCGTCGGGCCGAGAATCGTGATCATGGGGCAAAGGTAAAAAGATGTAACGATATAGCGATGTAACGATATAACGATGTAACGAAGGTCCCTCGAATGTCGTTACATCGCCTACTTCGTTACATTATTTATGTATATTTTTTAAATATAGATTATATTTGCAAAAAATATTGCCATGAAATCCATCACATTTACAAGCTCGCTTCCATCGGATCTGATCGGGTTGCTGGATCATTACGCACAGAAGTTCAACGTACCGAAGAATCATATTCTCGAACAGGCGCTGAATGCCTATTTCAGAAGACTCAAAAAAGCTGAATATACTTATTCATTCAAAAAGGCAGCCGGTGATCCTGATATGCTGACTATGGCAGAAGAAGGACTTGAAGATTACCTGAAGATACTGGAGGAGAAAGAATGAAACAGCGGGAAATCTGGATCTCGGATCTGAATCCTGTAAAAGGGAGTGAACAAAGAGGAATCCGGCCTGTGGTGATCATCAGCGGAAATGCCATGAATGATCATCTGGGTATCTGTATTGCCTGCCCGCTGAGTTCTGTCATTAAAAACTACACTGGTTGTACGGTGCTCAGCAAGAATGAAACCAATGGACTTGATCAGGACTCCGAGATCATCACCTTTCAGGTCAGGACCATCGCCAGGGAACGACTGATACGGAAAATGGGAGAGATTACCGTGGAGCAACTGGATCGTGTAGTTAAAGGGCTGAATGAGATCCTGGAATATTAAACAATGTAGCGAATAAAAAGTTCCTGATGGCATCCAGCTCTGAAACCGGTGATAAGCCAAAATCAAGCTTCTCCAGTTCAAATATTTGCTGTTTGCTGTTTGCTGTTTGCTGTTTGAGCTTAAAGAACTCCCTCAGATTCTCCTCATCCGAACGCCTGTTCGCTTTGTGTTTCGCTTTCAGGTATTGCAGGACCCGCAGACCGTCAACCTTATTGATGCATGCCCTGACAAACTGCTCCCGGGTGCGGTAATTCTTTCGCAGGGGCTGCCAGGGGTCGTCTGTTTTGAATACTTCTTTGAGGAATCCTGTCATGGGTGTATCCCGATCAGTTTCATAGAGCGACGGAAAGAGGTCATAGGTGGTCATGATGTCATTGAACAGCGGGTATGGGTAGATGGGATAGCTGCTCCAGTCTCCGGTCCTGCCTTTGATCATCGCTGGGCCGGTGCCGAAAAAGACACGGTCGGAAAAACGGGCGGCCGGGTAGACGCGCTCGCTGTTCCAGTGCAGGATCTTTCCGTATTTGGCGAGTTTCTGCATAAAATAAAAATCCTCCCCGCTCTTATGCGGTGTGATCCCTCCGACGGTCCGGTAGGCCCATACCGGGAATGCCATTGCCGAGCCTATGGCCGTAAATCGGTACGGGTTGTTGATCCGCCACATGTTCAGCGCATAGTACCGCATATAGATCTCGTAGCGGAGGATGCAACGGTCGGCCACCTCGTCGCCGGTCAGCCGGTGATAGTAAGGCACCGATAAGCCGACGTGTTCCGGATGCCGCAAAAAATTATCCTGTACCGAAGCCAGGTACGGATCCCCGAATTCGGTATCAGCATCGAGGCTGACCAGAATATCATTTTTATCCGCTTTGCTGTTGATGGCATCCATGACGGTCTTCCGCGCCCATCCCACGCCGAAATGGTTTCCTTGCCATCCATTGCCCGGCGAGCAACGGTCGATGACCGTCAGGGGAAGATCGCTGCACCGGTGTAAGATTTCCAGCGTCAGCTGGTTATCATCGCACACAGGCCTTTTTGCCGGATCGTTCCACCATGAATCCGGCTGGTTCACACACACAATTAATTCGAAATCGCTTAAGGACTGTTTCCTGATACAGGATAAAAAGGAAAGAATATACTCCGATTCATTTAAACACGGCACCGCCACAAACACTCTCATTTTGCATCTCTTATGCCTTATGCCTTACCCCTTATGCCTCTCTATTCTATTCCCGCAAAATGCTTCATAAACTGCACCCTCTCGTAGGGGGCAGGATTTTCGGCCTTTTTATAGCTGAGCATGCCCAGGAAATCATCGATCCGGCTGAAATTGTGCCTTTCCATCCAGTCCTCGACCTCAGCCAGCATCGTACCGATATGGCCATACCCGTTTATGTACAACGCCGAAACGATTTCTACTGCCTTTGCTCCTGCGAGCAGCTGCTTGATGACCGCTTTACCATCGTGCACACCCGTGGATGCAGCTATATCGCAGTGTACCTTATCCGACAGGATGGCGACCCAGCGCAGGGAGGTGGATAGCTCGTCAGGGGTGCTGAGGACGTTGGTTGATGTCACCTTGAAATTCTCTATGTCGATATCGGGTGAAAAGAATCGGTTGAACAGCACCAGGCCGGAGATACCCGTCCAGGATAATTTCAGCGCAAATTTGGCCAGATCGGAGAAATAATAGCTGATCTTCACCGACAGGGGAATGGTGATCTGCCTCAATACGCTTTGAATGACATCAATATAGATCTGTTTGTTCTCTTCCCCGTTTACGCGCGGATCGGAGGGCAAAATGAATATATTCAGTTCCAGCGCATCTGCACCGGCTTCCTGAACCTTTCGGGCGAAGGTGATCCATTCATGGGGAGAGGTGCAGTTGATGCTGGCGATGATGGGTATGGCAACACGCTTTTTCGCCTCACGGATCGTGGAAAGGTACTCCCCAAGGACATTTTCCTTTGAATAGGTGCTGATATAATCCATGGCTTCCGCATAGGCATAGGGTGTGTCGGTCACGCTCTGGCTCAGCGACTTATTGATCTCGTGCCGGATCTGCTCCTCAAAAAGGGATTTCAGAACGACAGCGGCCCCGCCGTTCTTCTCAACCTCAATGATGTTTTCAACCGTGTGTGTCATCCCTGAGCTACCGGCAATGACCGGATTTTTCAGCTTCAGTCCCATGTAGGTTGTGGAAAGGTCAGCCATCGTAAAAAAAAATTTAATGGATAAATCGGAGTGTTAATCAATAAACAAAATTAGCGATACAAATTGAATTTCCTAAAAAAGATCGCATAAATTCATTGTCATCTATTGATGCAATTTCCAGGAGGTATCGTAATTTTATAATCTTTATTGTATATTTGTCCGTAACCTCAACATTGATGTACCATGGAAGAGATCGCCAAAGAATACACGAACGGGGAAGTAACGATTGTGTGGAAACCCAGGAAGTGTTTCCACTCCACCAATTGTTTCCGGGGCCTGCCCGGTGTCTTCGATGCCGCCAATTCGCCCTGGATCAATGCTAACGGCGCCCCGACCGAAAAGATCATTGAGCAGATCAAAAAATGTCCTTCCGGCGCACTCAGTTACTATATGAACGAGGAATTATCCTTTGCCACCGTCATCGGCACCATCGAAGCGGTGCCCGATGGTCCTTTTCAGATCCACGGAAAGATCAAATTCAAAGGGAAAGACGGCAAGACCACGATCAAGGAGAATGTGGCCCTGTGCCGCTGCGGAGGCTCCGGCAACAAACCCTATTGCGACGGCACCCATCTGAAGATCGGATTTAAGGATTAGTACCCCACCCCTGCGAGGGTGTGTCAAAATGGATGTTTTATGAAACCACGGAGATAACAGAGGAGTAGGGAGAACACTGAGGATTGATAACGAGTAATTTAAACTCCGTGATCTCCGTACATTCTTCCGTGATCTCCGTGGTTAAATTGTATTATGATACAGCCTCTATCAATCCGGATAGCTTCCATTCAGGCGGATCACCTCACCGATATCAGCAATGATCTTCCTGACCAGCACCTCGACCTTTGCCTGGGAATCGCTTTCGGCATAGATCCTCAGGATGGGCTCGGTATTCGATCGGCGGATGTGTACCCAGTCTTTACCGAACTCGATCCGGACGCCATCGTCCCGGTTGATGGGATGGCCCGCATATTTGGTCAGTAATCCGCTGAAAACATGATCCAGGTCAACATCCGAAGGGACCGTGATCTTGTTCTTGGAGATCGTATAGTAGGGCAACCGGCTTTTGAGCACCGAACATGATTTGCCGGTAAGTGCAAGATGGGAGAGAAAAAGCGCGATACCCACCAGCGCATCCCTTCCGTAATGAAGATCAGGATAAATGACCCCGCCATTGCCTTCACCGCCGATGACGGCTTTGACTTCCTTCATCAGGTGAACCACGTTGATCTCGCCGACAGCCGATGCATAATGCTTCCCGCCTGCCTTTTCCGTAATGTCTTTCAGCGCAATGGTCGACGACATGTTCGACACCGTATTGCCCTTCTGATGCTTCAGTACGTAGTCGGCCACAGCGACCAGCGTATATTCCTCCCCGAACATGTCGCCATCTTCCTGTACGATGGCCAGCCGGTCCACATCGGGATCGACCGCAAATCCAAGGTGCGCCCTATTTCTGACGACTGTTGCCGCGAGCTCCGTCAGGTTCTCGGGCAGGGGCTCCGGAGGATGTGCGAAATCACCGTTCACCTCACCGTTAAGCAGGGTCACCTGTCGTACGCCCAGTTTCTCCAGCAGAAGAGGCACTGCGATCCCGCCGGTGGAATTCACCGGATCCACCACGATCCGGAAATCCGCCTTTTTAATTGCGGCCAGGTTGACAAGGGGCAGCCGCAGGATCTTTTCTATATGCTTCAGCAAAAAAGTGTCGTCCCGCCTGTAGTGGCCAATGTCGCCATGCACAACATATTCCACATCCTTCGATTCAGCCAGCTGCAGGACCTTGTCGCCATCGGCCCGGGACAGGAACTCACCATACCGGTTCAGCAGCTTCAGGGCGTTCCATTGCTTTGCATTGTGGCTGGCAGTGATCATGACGCCCCCCGATGAACCGGTCTCACTCACGGCGATTTCCAGCGTCGGGGTTGTGGTAAGGCCCAGGTCAATGACATGGATACCCATGCCCAGCAAGGTCCCCGAGACAATCCCTGAAACCATGTCGCCCGACTGGCGGGCATCCCTTCCGATGACCACCTGAACCGGCCGTGTCCTCTTCCGGGAAAGTAAGAATTTGGCAAAACCAACGGAAAACTTCATGATGTCAGGAGGTGTCAGACCCTTACCTGGCAATCCTCCCATCGTTCCCCGAATCCCTGAAATCGATTTAATTAGTGCCATAAAAAAATGCCCTCGCTGTTACACCTTTCTTTTTATTACTTTTGTCACCAGTAAATATAAACGAAGTTTGGGTCAAATTCGTGTATGGAAGAGAATTTAGATCAACATACGGACGAACGGGTAGAAGGCGTTGTGAAACGATTCGAGCGGATGGTCAACTTCAATGAGAACTACTTCTTTGATGTTGAGGACTTCGAGGCGATCATTGATTATTATTTTGAAAAACAGAACCTCAAAAAAACAAGCGTTGCCATCAACACGGCACTGGAGCAACATCCGGATTCGGTGGTCTTTCAGCTTAAAAAGGCCCAGTACTTTGTATATTCCAACAAATCCGAGAAAGCGTTAAAGATCCTTTCTGAAATCGAGGTGGTGGATCCGCTGAACTCCGAGATCCATATCACCAAAGGAGAAGTTTACAGCCAGCTAAAGCGTTACGACAAGGCCATTGAGGAGTACAATAAAGCCATTCCTGGCACCGATGACCTGGAAGATCTCTATACCACCATCGCCTTTGAGTACGAGAATATGGGGGATTATGAACATGCGATCGAACATCTGAAAAAAGTTGCCGGGATCAACCCGGATAATGAGCCCAACCTCTTCGAATTATCTTTCTGTTATGAGATCCTGAACCGGCCGGAAGAATGTGTGGCCTTTTTCACTTCATTCGTCCATCAGAATCCCTATTCCCGTGCCGGGTGGTTCAACCTGGGTGTGGCCCAGAATAACCTGGAAAATTATCATGAGGCGATCGATGCATATGATTTTGCCATCGCCATCGACGATCGGTTTTCTTCAGCGTATTTCAACAAGGCCAACTCCCTGGCCAACCTCAACGAATTCCGTCAGGCCATTGAGACCTATCAGGAAACTTTCCGGTATGAAGAAGCTGAAGCCATGACCTATTATTACATCGGCGAATGCTATGAAAAGCTATGTGAGTATGAAATGGCCATCGGAAATTACCGTCTGGCACTGAAAAAGGATAATGAACTGGCCGATGCCTGGATCGGTATCGGTATGGCATACGACGAACTCGGAAATTCCCTGAAAGGAATCGTTCATATCAAAAAGGCCATCAACCTGGATCCGGTAAATGCCGATTACTGGTATCTGCTGGGCGACATGCAGCACAAATGCGGACTGCTGCAGGAATCCCTCCGGTCGTATCAGCAGGTGAGCCAGATCGATCCCCAGCATCCCGATATCTGGCTGGATATCTCCCATGTACACCTGGAACTGGGCGACCTGCAACAGGCCATAGCTGAACTCAGAAAAGGAATGGAGCTGCAGCCCGAAAATAACGATCTGCTATACCGCCTGGCCATCTACACCTACCGTTCAGGCAAGGTCAGGGAAGCTTATAGACTCATCGGGGATGCACTGATACGGGATTACGAAAACTATGATCAGTTGTTTTCCTATTATCCGCAACTGAGTAAGGATAAGCACATACTCGATCTGATTGAAACATACAAAAAACAGGAATAAAAGTCAATCATTAAACCCGGCATTATGAAGAAAATCGGTATCGTCTACTGGCCCAAAAGGGGAAGTGTGGAGCTGAATGCAAAAAGAATCCAGGTGGAATGGGGTGAAACCGTTGCTGAACTGATACCGCTGCGCGATATGGATATGAACCTGTTGAAGGACTATACCTACCTGATCTTTGGTTGTTCAACGGTGGGTGCCGATTCCTGGCGTGATGCCTATACGGGCAATCCCTGGCTCCACTTTTACACGAAACTCGGTAAGATGAACCTTGATTTCAGGGGGAAAAAGGTTGCCCTGTACGGACTGGGTGACCAGGTACTGTATCCCCGGCATTATGTGGATGAGATGGCCCGCCTGGCCAAAGAGCTTCAGGCCCATGGGGCTGTCATTGTCGGAAAATGGCCTGCAGAAGGATATGAACACACCGAATCCAAAGCCTATGACGATGGCTTTTTCCTGGGTCTTGCACTGGATGAGCATAACCAGGCGGAACTGAGCGAGGGACGTATTCGTGAATGGGTAAGCGATCTTAAGAAAAACCATTTTCGTTAAGATCCCTACCAGCCCTGACAATCCTCAGATAGCGCTGCTGATCAAAAATGTGGTTGCAAACGATACGATAGCGTAAAGTTCCGGATAAACGGCCAGCACCATGGTCTTTCCGAAAACATCATAGCCCGATCCAATACCAGCAATGCCATTGGCACAGATCCTTCCCTGGTAGATGGCAGAAACCAGGCAGACCAGGCCCTGGGCAAACCCTGCTGCCAGAATGGCCACACCCTGCAGCATGGTCATCGCAGGTGCAATAACGTTGGAGTTCAGGATGATGAAAAATCCTGCGAATCCGTACAGTCCCTGCGTTCCGGCCAGTGCACTCAGCAGCATGTAGCTTCCGAATGCTGAATCATTCTTCTTCAAAGCGCCAATGGTGGCATTGGCACCAATGGTCACACCGATGGAACTTCCCACTCCGGACAGACCGACCATGAGTCCCAGTCCAATGTACGCAAGTATAACAGCTGTCTCCATAAAAATGATCTTTAATTATTTTTTAATTGAAAATGGATTGTATTTCTTGCCGCCTCCGGCAAAGCCGGAGTTCTTGTAAAATTCGACAAACGTAAGACGCATGGGATGCACAAAGGCACCCAGTGCACTGATGGCGATGACCAGCGCATGACCGATCAGCAGAAAGATAACGAACAGCAGATCGCCGATGACCGGTCCGACCGATAGCAACTGAAGCGCGATGTCGTTGATGACAAAGCCGAGTATGGCACCGGAGGCTCCCAGGGCAAACAAACGGATATACGACAACAGATCACCGAATATACCCGTTATGCCGTAAAGATCCCACAGGCCTTTCCCAATGCGCCCGAAAATGCCCAGCTTCGGATCGCTGAAAAAAACGATCAGGAAGATGCCGGCATAGATCAGGATCTGTCCAAAAATACCGGTCAGCTTTAAAAGCATCAGATCGGCCAGTCCCAGAAGCAGCAGGATCCAACCAACCGGCGACAGGCTGTGAAGGGGGCCGTTCTGCCTGAACTGGTTGACAGCACGGATGACCGTTCCGGCAAGAATTTGTATGGCGCCCATGATCAACGCCAGATTAAAGGCTTTGTCGTTGTCGAGCATGATCCTGCGAAAATTTCCAAGTTGCTCTACCTCAGGCAGCTGGATACCAAAGAAGGTTCCCGTCAGGGTACCGAAGATCACCGTGCCCGCACCCAGCCACTGGATCAGGGTCAGGATTGGAACAAACCTGGCGATCCTGTGCCTCATGGTGAGCTTTATAAGGGTAGCACCCAGGATGAACACGAGTCCATACCCCGCATCGCCCATGCAGAATCCAAAAAACATCATAAAGAACGGGGCAAAAAAGGGTGTGAGATCGAGCTCATGATAATCGGGCAGTGAAAACAGGTTGCCGATAGGCTCGAACAGCCTGGCAAATGCGTTGTTTTTCAGCAGGACGGGTGGTTTCTCCTGAATGCCGGGCGTCACGGAGAAATAGACATGATCCTTACCGTCAAGGATCGAATTGAGTTCTTTTTCGCGGTCAGCCGGGATCCAGCCCTCGATGATCATCAGTTTCTCGTCCACTTCCCTGAGCGTATGAAGCTGTGCCTTTTGATGGTCCGCTTCATTCTGAAGATGATGCATCTCCGTGGTCAGGGCAGGAATGTCCCGCCCCGCGATCTCATCGAGTTGATGGCTGATCTCACGGATCCGGTCTTCTACCTGTTTTTGCTCCTGCATCACCTCATCCACAGGCCGGTCGGGCAGTTTCATCTCTTCGGCGTTGATCTCCGGTGTCGTATCGTCATTTTGGAACATCACAAAATAGCGTTTCCCCTGCGAGGAGCTGATCACCGATACGGGGTATTTTTCCGGCCAGAGGGGATTGAATCTTTTTTCTGTACAGGTGAACAGCCTGACCGTGACACCCGCTTCCTTCAGACGCCGGATCGTTTCAGGCGAAAATGAGCCCCAGGGTGCGGTTTGCAGATACGCCTTGCGGAGCATCGCAAGCTCATGACGCAACTGGTCGGATTCCGCTTCAAGACGATTGATCGTTTCAAACACCTGCATTCCGTCGGCCTCTCCCGGTTCGGCGGATGGGATCACCGTTTTCCGTCTGGAAAGCGACTTGATGGTGCTCTTGATCTGCCGGATCAGCAGAAGACGATCCTGAAGGGCAGGATCCAGATCCGCCTTACGCTCCAGAATGTCCAGGACGCCAAGCTGCTGAAGTTCCTCCAGGAACTCAGGAAAGTCCCTGTGGTAGATCAGAAATGAATATTTTTTCATGGGTATGATCATACGGCCTCCCCGGATGAATCCTGCCTGCTTTTCAGTATCTTTTGTGCGGATTTGGAAAGATTTTCCTCATCTTCCATAAACCGCTTGATCTTTCGTATGGCATCCTGATAACCAGGTATCTGCACTTTCTCGTACAGGTTGACCTTTTGCGTTGTTTTCCTTCGGGCAAAATCCAGCAGCTGCATTTTGCGCAGGTAGACTTCCCGTTCAATGGCAACGGAAGCCAGTTCCCTGAGGATCTGTATGCCATCCAGTATCCATGATGGCTGATTGAACAGGCTGAACTGGCCGGTCTCAAAATCGATCTTTTCCAATACGGGTGTCTTTACCCCGGCGATCTTCTTCACCGATAGCTGGACATCCCGGATGGAGAGCAGGGATGGATCAAACTCGCCCCACAGTTCCACTGCCTTATCGTATTCAGCCATCTTAACCTTAAGGCTCATTTCCAGCTGTTGGGCCGTATCACGGGCTTTCTTCACCTCCACGCGCAGGGCGGTCTCCTTGTTCTTGATGGTGGGGAGAGCCCGCTCGCGTACGGTCAACTGCTTGTTCAGCTCCTGGAGCGCGGTTTTGTTGAACTGAAACTTGATAGCCATGTTACAATGCTTAAAGCCCTACGGGCTATTCGATAATTAATTAATAATCCTTAATCCTTAATCCTTAATTTTTAATTTTTACCAATAGGTGTCGATAAATTCCTTTTTGATGCCCAGCTCTTCCCGGCGAAAATGTTTTTTAAACAGGTCCCAGGCCGTATCCAGCATTTTGGTGATATCGATGTTAATATCAATGGCCAGCAGCTTATCGGAATATTCCTTGGCAAAGCGCATGGTACGCTGGTCATATTCCGTCAGGTCGAAACCATTTTCGAGTTTGGTGCGGGCGTTGGCAGCGTCAGCATAGAGACGGATAGCGGTATTCATCACCTGGGGATGGTCGGCCCGGGTCTGGATTCCGATCACCAGTTGTTTCAGCCGTGATAGGCTTCTGAAGGGGTCCACGATCACCTTGCCGATGTCGGTATCTCGTCGCAGGAAGAGCTGTCCCTCCGTAATATAACCGGTATTGTCGGGGATCGAATGGGTGATATCGCCTCCTGAAAGCGTGGTGACCGCAATGATCGTGATGGATCCGCCGGCGGGGAACTGGACCGCCTTTTCATAGATCCTGGCCAGGTCGCTGTACAGAGATCCGGGCATGCTGTCTTTCGAAGGGATCTGGTCCATCCGGTTGGACACAATGCTCAGTGCATCCGAATAAAGGGTCATGTCGGTGAGAAGCACCAGCACTTTTTCGTTTTTGTCGGCGGCAAAGTATTCCGCAGCGGCCAGTACCATGTCGGGTACCAGGAGTCGTTCCACCGGAGGATCTTCGGTGGTATTGACAAAACTGATGATACGGTCCAGTGCGCCGGCATTGTCGAAGACCTGTTTGTAGAAAAGGTAATCGTCGAGTGTAAGTCCCATACCCCCGAGGATGATCTTATCCGCCCTGGCCCGGAGGGCCACCATGGCCATCACCTGGTTGTAGGGCTGGTCAGGATCGGCAAAGAAGGGGATCTTCTGGCCTGTCACAATGGTATTGTTCAGGTCAATGCCGGCGATGCCGGTTGCGATCAGCTGTGAGGGCTGCTCCCGTTTTACGGGATTCACCGACGGGCCGCCGATCGCACGTTCTTCACCGCTGATTTCCGGTCCGCCGTCGATGGGCTGCCCGTACGCATTAAAGAACCTCCCGGCGAGCTCTTCCCCCACCCTGAGCATCGGAGGTTTCCCAAGGAAGATCACTTCGGCATTGGTCGGTATGCCTTCCGTTCCCTTGAAAACCTGCAGGGTAACCTCATCGCCGATGATCTTCACCACCTGTGCCAGCCTGCCGCCCACCATGGCCATCTCCTCGTATCCCACGTCCCCGGCGTGAAGCGTGCAGGTAGCCTTGGTCACCTGTGTGATCTTCGTATAGATCTTCTGAAATGCTGTTTTTTCCATCAGTTCAATCGTTCGGATAGTACATTGTCAAGTTGTTGTTCGTAATCGGTGAATGATTCAGACCTGAAGGCTGAATAATTCATCTGTTTCAGCAGGTTGATCACCCGCTTGAAGAAAGGATTCACCTCCTCAAAATTATCGAAGGTGAATTCCCTGTCGCAAATGTGCAGGATCTTATCCAGCATGTATTTCTGCCGTTCGATGGGCGTTGAAGCGTCCACTTTATCGAAGGCATCCTGTTGCAGGATGATGAAGTCGATCACTTCCGACTTCCAGTAACGGATGTGATAGTCCAGCGGTACGCCGTCATCGCCCAGAATATTGATCTGTTCAAACGCTTCCTTACCGCGAATGAGCAGGTCCTTGAGCTGGATGACCTGGTCGAGCCATCGTTCGGAAATATTTTCGTCAAAATAGGCTTTCACTTCCGGGTATTCCAGGTATTTTGAATAACTGTCGATCGGGTCGATGGCCGGGTAGCGTTTGCTGTCGGAACGCTGCTGTGAAAGTGCGTAGAAACTGCGGGCCACTTTTTTGGTGGATTCGGTGACGGGTTCTTTCAGGTTCCCGCCGGCGGGCGAGACTGTTCCGATGAACGTAATGGAGCCTGTTTTCCCATTGTTCAGGATGACATAGCCTGCGCGGGAGTAGAAGTTGGAGATGATCGCCGGCAGGTCCATAGGAAAAGCGTCCGGGCCGGGGAGTTCCTCCATACGGTTCGACATTTCGCGGAGTGCCTGTGCCCAGCGTGAGGTGGAGTCGGCCAGCAGCAGGATCTTATGGCCCATGGAGCGGTAGTACTCTGCGATGGTCATGGCGGTGTAGACAGATGCTTCACGTGCTGCCACGGGCATATTGGAGGTGTTGGCGATGATCGTGGTCCGTTCTTTCAGCTTGCGGCCGGTGCGGGCATCCTCCAGCTCGGGGAATTCCTTGAATATTTCCACCACTTCGTTGGCTCTTTCCCCGCAGGCGGCCACGATGACCATATCCGCTTCGGCCTGACGGGAAAGGGCGTGTTGCAGAACGGTCTTGCCGCAACCGAATGGCCCCGGGATGAAGCCGGTTCCCCCTTCCGTGATCGGATTCAGCGTGTCGATGCACCGTACGCCCGTTTCCAGCACCCGGAAAGGACGGATCTTTTCCCTGAACGCTTTGACAGGGATCTTTACCGGCCATTTTTGCACCATGGTGACGGGTATGTCATTACCCCGGCGATCCTGCAGCGTGGCGATGGGATGATGAATCCGGTAATCACCTTCCGTGGCCACCTCCTTTACCGTATAGGTCTCCGTCATGCTGAAGGGAACCATGATCCGGTGATCCATCCAGTTCTCCCTGACCTCCCCCAGCCAGTCGCCGGCGGTGACAGCCTGGCCGGAATGCGCAAGCGGCTTGAAATGCCAGTCCACATCTTCGTCCAGGGGAAATGTATGCTCTCCGCGCTGCAAAAAGATCTCCTTCATCTTATCGAGGTCATTCTGGAGTCCGTCGTAATTCTTGGAAAGAATGCCAGGTCCCAGCGTTACCTCAAGCATGTGGCCGGTGAACGCTGCAGAGGCCCCCACCTTGAGCCCCCGCGTACTTTCAAAGACCTGACAGTACGCATACTTCCCCTTTACCTTGATCACCTCCGCCATCAGGCGTATGGATCCCAGGTGAATATAACATATTTCATTCTGGCGAACCGGTCCATCCACTTCAAGGTGAACCAGGTTCGAAATGACTCCTGCAACCCTTCCGGTTGTATTGCTACCTTCTCTCATGCGTTGTGTATTCTGTTGGAAATTCATAACTGCTCCTGAGATCCTCCAGGAACTGACGGAATAACTGCTCACCCGTTGACCTGTCGAGGATCAGCCACCTTTCGATGATCAGCAGCTTGATAACATAGGCCAGGATGACTTCAATGGTAAAATAATGAAACGTATTAAGCTCATCCAGATAGTTCCATCGCAACAGGTCCAATCCTTTCTCCCGCTCGAACAAATTCGGATTATCCAGTATGCTCAGCAGCCTGTCCATGAAATCCACCTCTCCGCTGAGTCCAAAATCCCTCGCCTGGCTTTTCTTCAGGGATTCAACGAATTCGCCCTGCCCCACAAGCTCATGGTCGGCTGCCATTCCGAATTTCCGGCATGTGTAGGCTGTCAGGATGTTCCGCAGGTTCTTTTCAAATCCAAACCAGGTACGGATAAAGGGATTTGAACATGAGGAGGCATGATCGTAATACAGTTCCGTGAGCTGATTTTCCCAGGTTTGATCCTGTGGGGTATCTGCTTCTTCCCTGAAACGTTCGATGAAGTTCTTAAAATACGAAGGCACTGCCAGGGGTTCCCTGATCTCTTCTTCCAGCTCGTCGGCGCTGAATTTGCCAAGGGGGTGGAAGGGAGTGTTCTTTTTTTGCAAAAGGCTCAACAGGTTAAGATGATCATAGGGCAAAAACAGCACTTCCACGAGGCTGAAATCATCCGGATGAAGAAACTCCCTGAGCTCCGCTTTGAAAGCTGCAAGATCAAAGGGCCGTTTGTTCTGCTCCATGAACAGCTCAGGAAGTCCTGCCACCAGATAGTAATAGTTTCTGCTCATCACTGGTTATCTCCGAAAAGCATCTGCTGTGTCCGTGGGCGCAGGTAAGCCTTGATAAAACCGGCGAAATCCTCGTCCGTAAAGCTGATCCTGTAATTCCCGTCCCTGGGTCCGATCCGGAATCCGGTCGGTAGGTTTTCATCCCCAGTAATTTCCAGTCCGCCATCCAGCAGTTCATGCTGACGCAGGGTGAAATAATCATTCACCTCTTTCAGGTACTTTTCGGAAAGCATTACCTGAAGGCCTTGAGATTTATCGCTGGCCGGCCAGTTCTTGACCAGCACTTCGATCAGATTTCGGATGAAATCACTCTCCTGGAACACCTTTTTAACAGGTTGATCGATCATTTTCAGGGTGATGAGGTTCATGATCTGCTGCCGCAGGGCTCCCAGTGCCTGGTGAGTGGTCAGTCCGACTTCGGCGGTGATATTTTTCCGGATCTCATCCGCCTGCCGGCGGGCCTGATCCAGGATCTGTGTGGCTTCTTTTGCGGCCTCATCCAACCGTAGTGCAGCTTCCTGCCGTGCCTGTTCAACGATCTCCTCCCCTTCCCTGCGGGCTTTCAGAATACCTTCCTCATAAATGCGTTCGGTCAGTTCCTTAAGTTTGGTCTCCATGATCAATAGGATTAAATGAATGGTAAAATGATAAAGGCCCTGGATCAGGCATAATCCATGAGCAGGTTGATATTGCTTCCCGGTTCAAACTCTTCCGGTTCTCTTCCGTACCGGAAAAGCCTCATGGGCCGGTTTCCTTTTAACGAGATCTGGTCACCGTCAACCTGCAGCAGGGTGGCTTCACGCAAGCCGGCAACAAAAATATCCCTGTTGGCCAGCAGGAATTCCTCGATCCGCTGTTGTCGTGTCTCCCCGCCATGACCTTCCGGGTGTGCATCCAGGTAATGCGGATTGATCTGAAATGGCACCAGGTGAAGGCACTGAAAGCTGGCGGGTTCAATTATGGGCATATCGTTGGTCGTTTTCAGTGATGGGCAGGCTACGTTGGCACCTGCACTCCAGCCCATGTAGGGAATCCCATCCATCACGCGGTCATGGATGGCGGTTATCAGTCCGAGCTCATGCATCATGTGGACCAGATGAAACGTATTGCCACCACCAATGGCGATCGCTTCCGCATTTTCGATGGCTTCGATGGGATCGGGTTCCCGGTGGATGGAATAGATCTCATATCCCAGCGAATTAAACACCTGGTTCACCCTCTGCTCGTACAGATCGTAGGATCGCTCAAGGGAGGAATGATCCAGGCTGATGCCGGCATACGGCAGGAACAGGATGCGTTTGACACCTTTACCTTCCAGAAACTGCCTTATGTAAGGCCTCGGCCACTCCAGGTACAATTCCCCTGCATTGGTGGAATTGCTGATCAATAACAGATGCTTTTTCATAAATATGATTATTTCACTAAAATTCAAATTCCATCTGGCGGGATTCGTCCTCTTTCCGCCGGACATTCTCCTGATCTAATGTATCTTTCTCTAAATCAGATTGTTGTATTTCCTCAGGCGTGACCTGATCCCCGGTTTCTTCGTCAGTAAACGACTCATTTACAGGCTCTTTCGATAAAAAATCCTCCTCTGCCAGTCCCTCCGGATGCTCATCTGCTACCGGGGTTTCTGCAGAAGGTTCCGCGGGAACGGTTTCCAGGAACCGAAGGCTATCGCAGGGATAGGTGGTGATCCGCTTACCCCTGGCTTTATAGCTTTTTACCGTGATGAACTCTGTAACCTGGATGATCTCCCGGTCAGTTTTTCTCCTGGGATTGGGCTCAAACCGGATTTCCAATTGCGGGGCCGGATCAAAACTGACCAGGATCAGCCTGGCTTTGGGATCGTCGCCGATAAAATTAATCTTTTTGACTGATAATTCCGCCTGGAACCGCTTTACATAGGGTGCCTGGCTTTCCGCCTCGATATAAACAACGCTGATGACCTCCTCCGGATCGTATTTCCGGATCAGGATCATATCTTCATCAAAATGGGTGGAAAGATCGAAACCATTGATCCGGTAGACGCCTGACTGCTGAACGGTAATGATCTTATCCTCACCGGCGAAGGCTCCCAGATAATCTCCTCTCCCGTCATAGTTCAGCCGTCTGACCGTATCATCGTACCATACGTCGATTGCGCCCAGGGTCGACACTCCTTCTTCTCCCTTGACCACTTTCCTGACCGCCTTGTGCGTAAGGAGCCTGCCCTGCGCATTCCTGCCCTTGATGGTTACCTCTCCGAAATCAAAGTCCAACGAAAGGATCTTCATTTTGGGTTTGGGTTTGAAGTACACCTTGATGATCTCTGCCTCGCCATTGGGATTTGCGGAGAAATAGAGGATCTTTGAACCCTGCTTGCCCCTGGTGATCAGGTATTCCTTATCCCTGACGATGCCCACCACCGGGAAACGCTTGATATACACCCCACCCTGTTTGCCATCCTGGTACACCAGGTTATAGATCGTGCGATCGTCATTTTTCTTGAAGATGTCAATATGGATCACGTTTTCTCCCACATAGGATTTTTCAAGGACCTTGGTCACGATAAACGTACCGTCGGCCCTGAAAACGATCATATCGTCAATATCCGAGCAATCGCAGACATATTCATCTTTTTTCAGTCCGGTACCGGCGAATCCCTGCTCACGATTTACGTATAATTTCTGGGATGCAGCGGCCACTGTGGCTGCCTCGATGGTATCAAAATTCCGCACTTCTGTCTTTCGGGGCCAGGCAGCGCCATATTTCTTCTGTATCTGGCGGAAGTAATTGATCGTGTAGTCGGTTACATGTTCCAGATGATTTTCCACTTCCTCCAGTTCCGCCGTCAGTTCATGGATCACCTCATCCGCCTTGAAGGCATTGAATTTGGATATACGTTTGATCCTGATCTCCGTAAGCCGGGTGATATCGTCGGTGGTGATGGGTCTGAAAAATCTCTTCTTATAAGGATTCAGGCTTATGTCGATGGTTTCGATCACAGATTCCCAGGTCTGGCATTCTTCGATTTTGCGGTAGATCCTTTTTTCGATGAAGATCTTTTCCAGGGATGCAAAAAGCAATTCTTCCTGGAGTTCCAGTTTTCTCACACGGAGTTCCTGTTGAAGGATATCCCGGGTGTGGAAGGTGGATATCCTGAGGATCTCTTTTACATCCAGGAACCTGGGTTTCCCCTCGAAGATGACGCAGGCGTTCGGGGATACCGGTATTTCGCAATCGGTGAATGCATAGAGTGCATCCATGGTCGTATCCGGTGAGACGCCCGGAGCGAGGTGGACGACGATCTCAACCTGGCTGGCGGTATTATCGTCAATCTTGCGGATCTTTATCTTACCCTTGTCATTGGCGGTGATGATCGTTTCAATGAGCGAGGAAGTGGTTACTCCGAAGGGCAGTTCGGTGATCACCAGGGTTCGTTTGTCCTGTTGGACGATGCGGGCGCGGATCCTGATCCTGCCGCCACGCAATCCATCATTGTATTTGCTGAAATCGGCAAGTCCGCCTGTTGGAAAATCAGGGTGCAGGATAAAATCTCTTCCTTCCAGGATGCTGACAGAGGCATCCAGCAATTCATTGAAATTATGAGGCAGGATCCTGGAAGCAAGTCCGACAGCGATGCCTTCCACCCCCTGGGCCAGCAAGAGTGGAAACTTAACGGGCAGAGTGACGGGCTCCTTGTTGCGACCATCGTATGATGCACGCCATTCCGTAATTTTGGGGCTGAAGACGACCTCCAGGGCAAATTTGGAAAGACGGGCTTCGATGTACCGCGGTGCTGCCGCACTGTCGCCCGTCAGTATGTTTCCCCAGTTACCCTGTGTGTCGATCAGCAGATCCTTCTGCCCCAGCTGCACCAGCGCATCGCCAATGGAAACATCTCCGTGGGGATGGTACTTCATTGTATGCCCGATGATGTTGGCCACCTTGTTGTACCTGCCGTCATCCAGCTCTTTCATTGCATGCAGGATTCTTCGCTGTACCGGCTTGAATCCATCAAAGACTTCCGGCACAGCCCGCTCAAGGATCACATACGAAGCATAGTCGAGGAACCAGCTTTCATAGAGTCCCGACAGATGCCTGACCTTGTGTACCTCCCCTTCACCACCGGTTATTTCCTGTGGCGGGTTAGCTGCACCTTCCTGCCATTGATCATCCTGTCCTTCCATCCCTATGTCGACAAAGTTAGAAAAATTTCATTAACGTTTTACTTCCAGAACCGTATGATGGCCACCTCTGCTGCAAGGGCCATTAATGCCAGGGCAACAAACCACTTCCATAACCGGGTTCCCCGGCTGAGCTCCTCCAGGATCTGCGAAAAGGGCTGTTGCGTATCGCTAATGCTCATAACGTGAGGGATCCCTGCTTTATTGAACTGCGGTATCACTTCATCCGGCATATAACACTCCATCAGTGATTCCCTTCTGTCATAATTGAATGCCAGGCCTGCGATCAGGGTATGATCAGTTTCAAGGATGTAGTTACCCGATTGTCTGACCTGGTCATGGGTATACAGATAGGTTCGGGAATCCGCAACCTGGTGCTCAGGGATGAACGCGAAGTCCGTAGCAGGGCTGCTGATCTGAAAGGTATGATCCCCCTGCAGGATCGTGCTGCGCAGCTCGATCACCTCGTCTTTCCCGATCGTATAAAACAGTTTCTGTTGCTGATGGCTCAACGTGGCCATATTGAACAGGGTTGGAACAAATACGGCATGTTTCTGAAAATTCGAAAATGCGTCGGTCAGGCCCACCGAAGCCAGATAGACCATTCCGTTGCCCACCGATTGCACACTGAGGAACACGTCGCCGTTTTGAAGTTTCATCAGCCACTCCTGGTCGCTGCGCGTCAGACGGGTGATCGGGTAATGTTTATGCACTGCGGGCAGGTCAATGTTTTCGGGGATCGTTTCAAAGACATTCTGATAGAGAGGATGGTCTGCATTGATAGCGATCGTTCGGGTGCCGGCGGTGTCCAACGGAAGGTAAGATGCAGAGCCCATGGTGATCAGGAATGACTCATAGCTGTTTGTGTTTGTTTGCTCGCCCGGGAAGATGACCAGGCTTCCTCCATTTTCTGTGAAGCGTTTCAGCTCCTGTGCCAGGCCCGATGATACCTCCTCAAGGCCATCGAGGATGATCAGCCGGTAATTGCTGAAAGAAGTGTAATCCAGACTGCCGGCGTCAGACTGATCAAAGGTAAAGGTCGAATCCCGCCCAAAAACAGCCCTCAGGTACGTATTCTCCCTGCCCTGGTACACACTGAGCACCGGGATGAACTCATTGACCTGGTAGGAGATGTAGAACTGATTGTCGTACGTGACCGGGAAATCTTCCAGGGAAAGTACACCGGAATGGATACCCGGTTCATAGTTGATGAAGGGCATTTCGAGTTCGACAAACCGATTGGCTGGAATATCCACGTTGGCAAGCCCTTTTTGTGAGCCGTTGACCGAAAGCCTGACAGGCACCTTCTCAAGATCTGTCTCAGAAAGGTTAAAGACACGGGCCACAAGGACCGTCTGGCTGAGTACATCCTGGACAGGATTCTCAAACCAGCAGGTATCAATATAAACATTGGCGGGTTTTTCGGTTTGGAGAGGCACCAGGTAAACCGTCACCAGCGAATCAGGTGCGATCTTGGGCCAGTCAAACATGTTCTTCTGAAGGTCGGTCAGGAGATAGATCAGGTGATTCTTATCCGCGGAGAGGAATCGTTCATCGGAGGCATACCTGAAGATTTCGGACAGGTCACGGTGCACCGGCGAGTAAGTGATCTCATCGATCCCTTCAATGTAATCCTCCCGTGAGAGCAGCCGGTTATACCTTCCCTCGAAGTCATTGGTGATCAGCAGGAATTCATCCGAAGACCGGTAGGCAGCAGCCAGTTCCCGTGCTTTATTCCGCGCCAGGTCCAGCAGGGTGATGCTACCCGACACCGATTCCATGCTGAAGGTGTTGTCGATGTAGACTGTGACAAGGTTTTTCCTGTTCATATCGGCTGCCTGCTCCTTTGCAGGGAGATAGGGCTGGGCAAACACCATCACCAGGGCAAGGATGGTCAGGATCCTGAGCAAAAGAAGGATCAGGTGCCTGAGCTGCGACCGTTTCCGCGTTTCCTGCTTCAGGTTGCGGATGAACCGCACATTGGTGAAATACACCTTGCGGTAGCGGTGAAAATTGAACAGGTGGATGATGATGGGGATGGCAATGGCCAGCAATCCAAAAAGAAAATAGGGATGTACGAAATGCATCGGGGATAGGGATTGAATGGATTACTGACGTTTATGCATGCCGGCCGGTGGGGCTCAGAACTCCTTTAGAACAAATTCATCGTATTCCAGCTCAAACCGGAGTTTGTGCCTGGATTCCTCCTGGGCGAGCGACAGGAACAGATCCTTCAGCCCGGGCGTGGGTGCTTTTGCGGATAGATCCAGGTACAGCCTGAAGGCATTTTTTTCTCTCTTCATGGCCAGTATCAGCACTTCAGCGTAGGTCATCCCGGAATGCGGCTGTATATCCACCAGGTAATCGGCCAGCTTCAGGTCCATTACCTTTTCATTTTTAACGGTGTACTGTCCGGTGGTTTTAATATGCAGAAGCTTTGATTTATGGCCCATTTCTTCATGGGCAAACTGTGTAAATACCTGGCTCATCTCTTCATTCCTCGCTTCCATGGCAAGGCTGGCGTAGAAATCCACGGCTTCCTGCTCATTCGCGATAGCGAAATCCAGTATATCGTCTGCAGTCGTAAATGATTTCATAGGAGGATGTTCAATGTAATCCTTTTATAGTATGGATGCGCAAAAATATATAAAAAAGAGGCTCCCTCTATCATGAGAAGGAGCCTCTTTTGCACAATCATCCGGATATTATACAACTCCCTGGTCCAGCATGGCATTGGCAACTTTCATGAATCCAGCCACATTGGCACCTTTGACATAATTTACATAACCGGTCTCATCCTTTCCATAGGTAACGCAGGTAGCGTGAATGCTCTGCATGATCGAATGCAGGCGTGCATCCACCTCTTCCCTTGGCCAGCCCATTTTCAGGGCATTCTGCGACATTTCCAGTCCGGATGTGGAAACACCTCCGGCGTTTACAGCCTTGCCCGGGGCAAACGGGATTCTGGCTGCCTGGAAGGTCTCAATGGCTTCCGGCGTGCAGGGCATATTGGCACCTTCGGCAACATATTGGCAACCATTAGCCACCAGGTGTTTGGCATCCGCCAGTTCCAGCTCATTCTGAGTGGCACAGGGCATGGCGATATCGCATTTCACCTCCCACGGACGTTTTCCCTGATGGAACTGGGAACCGGGGAACTCAATGGAGAAAGGACGAACGATATCTTCATTTGATGCCCGCAGGGTCTTCATATAGTCAACCCTGGGACCTGAAACACCTTCCGGATCATAGATATACCCATCCGGCCCGGAAATGGTCAGCACTTTGCCTCCCAGCTCATTGATCTTTGTAACGGCACCCCACGCCACATTGCCGAATCCGGAAACCGCAAAGGTCTTGCCTTTGATCGCTTCACCTTTCAGCTTCAGCATCTCATTCACAAAATATACAGCTCCGAATCCGGTGGCCTCCGGACGGACCAGGCTGCCGCCCCAGTTCAATCCCTTTCCGGTCAGTACGCCCGTATGCTCCAGCATCAGCTTCTTGTACATCCCGTAAAGGAACCCGATCTCACGGCCGCCAACGCCGATATCACCCGCCGGAACATCAATCTCCGGGCCGATAATGCGCCACAGCTCCAGCATGAACGACTGGCAAAAACGCATAACCTCGTTGTTGGACTTGCCCTTCGGATTGAAATCCGATCCCCCTTTGGCACCTCCCATGGGCAGCGTCGTCAAACTGTTCTTGAAAATCTGCTCAAATCCGAGAAACTTCAAAATGCTGAGATTAACACTCGGGTGAAAACGCAATCCTCCCTTGTAGGGACCGATGGCATTGTTGAACTGCACCCTGTATCCAAGATTGACATGCACCTTTCCATGGTCATCCAGCCATGGCACCTTAAACGTAAGGATCCTGTCGGGCTCGATGATCCGTTCCAGTATCCCTGCAGTTTCGAACTGCGGATTGTTGTCGTATATTTCTTTGATTGATTCCAGCACCTCCCTGACCGCCTGATGATACTCATGTTCACCGGGATGCTTCTTTTCCAGGTCCAGCATAATTCTTTCTATGTCCATGTCTTTGAATTTATTAGTGATTGAAAAAAAACATTGTTAATGAAATAACAATGTTCGGATTTGACGGTGCAAATTTACGGTTAATGTTTGATATAAACGAATTTTCACGAAGATATTTTATTCACCCATGCTTTGCCTGATCAACCGGTCATTTTCATAGACCAGCACCGTGGTCAGGTTTCCCTGCTCATCAAACCATTTCTCCTCTCCATGCTTTCGGTTGTCCACATAGGGTATCTCCCTGATCACCCTGCCCGAGGGATAAAAGCCCACCTGCACCCCGGTTCCCTTCCGGAACCTGCCTTCGCCAACGCGAATGCCCGTTTCGTCGTAGTAAATCCAGGTACTGTCGTACCATCCATGGTCAAAATGACCGCTGATACACATCCCTCCACCGGGAAACCAGGTGGTGTAGGGACCGTGCAGGGTGTCGTTCAGGTAATGCTCTTCGGCCACCTTACTTCCTGTCTCGGTGTACGTTATTGATGGGCCATTCCTGAGCCCCCCGGAATAATGCGTGATGGATTCTACTTCTCCGTTGTAAAACCACCGTGTGGATCTTCCCTCAAGCTGATTGTTGTGATACTCCGCTTCCATTTGTTTATTCCCGTTGGCATACCACCACGTGGCAACACCTTCCATCCGTTTCCCCCGGTAGGAAAGCTCCGACTTTTTGACCCCATTCTCCCAGTAGGACGTTTCGGAACGGTGACAGCCTGCCGTGAATAGCACCAGGATCGCTGCGAACCCGGTAAGGATTCGTTGCAACCTATTCATAAAACCGGATCTCCATCTCGTCGATATTGAACTCATATTTATCCGGATTCCATACGTAGATCTTGAGCCGGTCGCCGGATGAGCGGATACGGGGTAGTTCATAATTGAAAAAAGCCTTACCCCAGACAGATGGATCCAGAAAATTTTCCATGTTCATGGATGCCCAGCAATAATTCTGACCCCTGGTATCGTCCACAGCGATCACGATGGGCGTTTTACCGCCGGCAGGAGGTATCAGCCCCCATAGGGATACTTTGATGGACCGGATGGGATGCCCGGATATCTTGTACAGGACGGTATCGAACGCCGGACTGTATTCGGTTTTCCCATCGAGGCGGTAACTGAAGGCACCCCTGAAAACGTGCACTGAGTCCATGTGCCCGGGATCCGCCTTCCAGCGGCCAGCCTGCTCGAATCCGTTCCTGACGACCAGCACAGGTACAGGGTCCGGCAATGGAGGGGTGGGCGCCTGGCGTGAGTATAAGCTCACCGCCGACAGACCGCCATATTCATGTCTTTCGATCACATAGGGATACGCCTCCCTGACGATCTCCTCAGTCTCCGTCGGAGTGGGTTTTGTCCAGGCATAGACGAAAAGAGGTGTGGTGCTCTGTTCAACGATATGCTTGAGGGCAAGCAGATCCTTCCCTCCCCGGTTCTGATACTGGGCGAAGGTTGCCTGTGATCCTTCCTTTTGCAGATAGAAATCAATATACCAGGGATCGTTGACATTGATGGCACGGGCGATGTTGCCGGCGTCATACCGGTCATCCCATGCCGCGACGCGGTGTGCAATATCCCTGAATTCACCGAAATGCTGGGTATGGTAATAATTTTTTTCAACCCGTAAACTGACCACGCCAGCAGCAAACAGGATGAATAACAGCAGCAGTGAGGATCGGTTGAAACCGCTTCCGCTGAAAGAAAACAGAAAATAAAGGAGAAAAGGGAATGAAAAGATAAGGACTGAATGTTGAAGCACCGGATTCACTGCCCTGGAATAGACGAATCCGGTGATCATGGGCAGGAGAAACCACACCAGGCACAGCACCTGAAATGTATTGAACCGTAATGCGTTACGGTGCTTCCAGATCATCCAGGCCACGATCCCAAAGACCACAACCAGAAGATACCACGACTCGTTAAAAATGTAGAATATGTGCGTGAACAGGAAGTCCCACGAGGGTTTTCCCAGCCACAGCCCCACGCCACCGATACGAAGATGGTTCAGGGTGATCGGCAGGTGGGGAAGGAACAACAGGATGCTGGCAGCCCCGCTGAGCAGGTAGGGCACGCTGTTGGAACGCCTCAGGAAGAACAATCCCGACAGCCCGATGATCCCTGCCATGAGGAAACTGAAATAGTGATTATACATGCAAAGCGTGGTCGAAAGGATATACCCGGCAATGGTGATCCCTTTCATTCGCCGGTTCATTTCATCATAATCAAAGATTAACCGGGTCCAGAACCAGGCTGCCATCAGCACAAACAGCAGGCCTGTCGCATACGGTCGTGCCACCTGGCTGAACAGTACCGGAAACTGTAAAATGGCTACCAGGAGTGCTGCAAATGATCCGGTGGCGGCATTGAACCATCGTTTTCCCAGCCGGTAGGCCACATAAACTGCGAGGATGCCTGCCAGCGCAAAGGGCAGGCGGACAGCAAACTCCGAAGTGCCGACCGCTTTCACCCAGTAATAAAGGAATACCTGGATTCCCCCGGGATGGCCATCCACATAAAAACCCTGTGAAACCAGATCGCTGAACCGATCAAACCTGATCCTGTAGAGTGCGCTGAGTTCATCGTTGGAAAAGGAAAATCCCGCCAGGTGCAGGAGCCGCAAAACAGAAGCCACCAGCAGGATGGTCAGTAGAACGAACTGTTCCTTTTTTCCCGGAGATAGTGGTTTCATTCCCATGAATCGCTTAAGGTCATCCATTCGATTTTCATATTGTCGATGTAAAAGATCTCCTCATGTGAAGCATTCCAGAAATAGATCAGGACCTCATCACCAGGCAGCCTGCCGTCTGGCATCGGAGCAGTAAAGGTAAGGTATTCCCATTCATGGTAACGGGCCCGTTCGTTCATGTAATATGATTCATAGCGGTAACTCTTCCCATCCCTTCTGAAATCCAACACAAGAGCCGATGAAGATTTTTTTGAAGTGGTGAACACATAGGCACTGATCCTGATCAGTCCATTTTCACCCACGACATCATCCAGTGAGGCCTGCAGGGACACGCTGTATGGATTGGCTTTCGATATCCTGCAGGATTGTTTCCCGTACAGCGCTTTCTCGTTGGTCAGCGTACCCTCATTTTTCCATCCCATCCTGTATTCCATGGTATGCAAAAGTACCGAATCGGAAATTACCTCCGGGAGTCCACTCCGTCCGGCAGGGCTCACTGCCGGCTTTTTCAGCGAAAGGAAACTGATCGTCAGGTCGTCGATATGCACTACTTCCGCAGTATCGGGATTCCAGAAATAGACCACCACCTCATCGTCGTCCTTCATGACCCCGGGGAGTGAGATCAGGAATTCACAATAGTTCCATTGTTGTTTCCAGAGGAAGGATTCCAGCCTGATGGGTACGTAGTGGTAGGATTTCCGGTTCCGCTGGAAATCGGTGACCAGGATCACACGGGAAGGTGCTGCGCTGGTGTGTATGTAGGCGCTGATTTCCATTGCCGGGTCAATGACCGGCATGATCTGTCCGACCTGGCCACGGAAACCGGCACTGTAAGGATGGGTTTTGTCGATTCGTGACGAACGCTGCCCTTTCATGGCCAGATCATCGGTCAGGGTCAGGGCCTGAGCTCCGGCAGTATCCGCCTCCATGTCATAGAACACTTGTCTGGATTCCCGGATCATGTTATCGGAGATGTTAACGACAGCGGGCACCGGATCAGGTCCCGAGCGAAGGGAAAGGAATTCGATGCAGACATCATCGATACAGGCCGTCACATGCGGTGAATGATTCATAAAATAGACCTTGACATGGTCCAGGTCACTTTGCAGCCGTGGAACCGCTGTACGGAACTGAACCTGCTTCCAGGCGCCTCTTCTCAGGTAGGGATCCAGTTCGAATGCCTGATAATAATAACTGGTTCCATCGCAAATGAAATCCACGATCATCATCAGTCCCGGGTTGCCAGCCATGCTGTAGACCCAGGCATCCGTGATGATCACAGCCCTGCTTCCCTGCAGAAGCGGTGCGACCAGTTTGTCGATCCCTGCACTGATGGAGTCAGCACCGCCGGAAGCGGAGGAAAAGTTTCCCGAATGAGCTACCTGCTGGGTATGACCCTCCGGATGGATCCATCCGATATCCTCTTCCATGTCGTGACAGAACCGCGACCGGTGAATGATGTTGTCTTCAGCAGGGTATTCAACGGAAGCCTGCGGTTTCAGGTGAAAGAAATACTTCCGGTAGACTTCCCTCGTCACCGGCCCCCTGGGATAAACCCAGATCATGGACTGGTAATACTGAAGGATATTCAAACCTACCAGCAGGAATAAAACACCAGCGAGGATACGCATGAGGATCTTGCTGCGGGAACATGCCGGTACCAGTGAGGCCAGCATCACCGCATTGATGGGCAGGTACTCAATGAAGATCCTCTGGCTGAAACGGGATGTGTAATCCCAGACCCACCAGCTGGAGGAGATGTAGACGAATAAAAACCAGAATACCAGTAAAAACCAGATGCCGGTCCTGTCGCGGCGGAACAGCGGGATCAATCCGAAAAAGCTGATCAGTGCAACCGGAGTGTAGCGGAACCAGCCTTTCTCATAACTGAACAGAAGCTTAATGATCCTTGGGTGAGCGAAATCAAAATATTCCTCACCGTAAGAGTACACCAGCGGTCTGCCGGTCTGGAGATACCAGAGAATGACCGGGATGGATGCGATGATCAGCAGGATGAAAAGGGATGTCATCCCAAAAAGCGGCTTCCGAAACAAAAGGCGTATAGAAGAAACTAACCTGTCCCAGCTCCCGGCCCAGAAAGGAAGGGTGATCAGCAACAGGCCATTGACAGGCCGGATGATGATGATCAGTCCGGTCAGGAAAGCGATGGAGGGCAGCCATTTTATCTGTCCATGCCGGAATGCCAGGGTGCTGAAATACGACCAGGCCGCTATCAGTGCAAAGGTGTACGTATGGGTCATGGTGCCTTCATTGACCGTGTAGTAGATAAGGTTTGTGCCAGAAGCAACCACCAGGGTGATGAAGGAAGCCTGTGCCGTGGAAGCTCCGTGCAGGGTCAGTAACTTTTTCAGGAACCTGCATCCCAGGTACAGGTAAATGAAGACAGACAGTCCGATGCCCCACTGGTAGATGATGGAATACCCGTCGGCCGGTAAGCCTGCGATCAGGGTCAGCAGATGGGCCAGCAGGAAAAAAGGCAGCCAGAGTACCGCCAGGCCGGGAAAAGCCTTGTTGACCACATGGTCATTTACCCTGACCCTGAACTCCTTATAGGCAGAACGGTCATCGGGATAATATTCCGATTCATAGGATTCAACGAAGTTATACTGAAGGTCATGGTAGATGAAGATAGCGGTAAGGTAAGCGTAGTAGGCTTTTCCATCGCTGTTGATCAGGCGGTCCCATTCCTGGGTCGGGTGCCTGAAGACAGCGAACAGGATGATATAGACCAGCAGGATGATCTCACAGCAATATTTTACCAGGGTATTCCTCATGGGTAATGTTATCCCTGCCGTTGCCTGACCAGTTCATAAAGGATCACGCCGGTGGCAACCGATACATTCAGGGATTGAATCTCTCCAAGAAGGGGTATGGATGCATGCTGATCCGCCAGCTTCAGCAGATTGCTCGATATACCCTTATCTTCTGCACCCATGATGATGGCGGAGGGAATCTGATAATTGATCCGGTGATACACAACCGATGCCTTTTCCGTACAGGCAATAAGCTGCAATCCACAATTTTTCAGGTACATACAGGTTCTGTAGAGATTCGGACTACGGCAAACGGGGATCCTGGCCAGGGCGCCGGCGGAGGTTTTCACGGCATCAGCATTGAGCTGGGCAAAGCCTCTTACCGGTATGATCAGCGCGTCGACCCCCGCACATTCGGCAGTTCGTGCAATGGCACCTACGTTCCTCACATCCGTCAGTCCGTCTAGGATCAGAATGACCGGACTCTTGCCCAGTTCAAACAATCCCGGAATGATATCCTCGATCCGGAAGTAGCTGATGGGAGATGCAATGGCAATCACACCCTGATGGTTTTTCACCGCCAGCCGGTTCAGCTTTTCCACCGGTACCCACTGCACCGGGATCTGATGTTCGGAGGCTATTTTCAGCAGGTCAGCCGACAGCTCCCCCTTTAAGCCTTTCTGGATCATCAGCTTTTCAACCTCTTTACCCGCCTCGATCGCTTCCAGTACCGGACGAAGCCCATAGATGTACAAATCCTTTTGCAAAATACTGATCGTTAAATGAACCACAACGGAATCCCGAAAAACTCCCCCCGAAATCCGATTTCAAATTTAATAATAATCCCATTCACATTTTTTCGTAATTTGGGATGCTTTATCATCCATCAAGCGTATGAAAAAATTAATGCACCATTTGATCTCTGGAGCCCTCGGCTTCTCATTGCTGATGGGGCTGTTTTCCTGTCAAAACGCCGTACAAACTCCCAAGTCCGTCACGGAAGACAGGCTGGACTGGTGGAGGGAGGCGCGTTTCGGATTGTTCATCCACTGGGGTTTGTACGCCATCCCGGCAGGTGAATGGAACGGTTTGACCCATTACGGGGAATGGATCCGTCATTCCGCGCAGATTCCCCTGGAAGTGTATGATGAATTTGCAGAGCAGTTCAATCCCGTGGATTTCAATGCCCGTGAATGGGTCAGGACAGCCCGTCAGGCAGGAGTGAAGTACATTGTTTTCACCTCAAAGCATCATGATGGGTTTTGCCTCTGGGATTCAAAATATACCGATTTTGATGTCATGACGACCCCTTTCCGGCGCGACGTTCTTGCTGAGCTCAGAACTGCCTGTGACCAGGAGGGTATCCGGCTCTGCTTCTATCACTCGATCATGGACTGGCACCACCCGGATTACGTGCCCCGAAGGGATTGGGAAACAGAACGTACAACGGAAGGCGCTGATTTTGAGCGGTATGTTCAGCACATGAAAGATCAGCTGAAGGAGCTTACCGACAACTATGGTCCCCTGGGTATACTCTGGTTTGACGGGGAATGGGAAAGCACCTGGAACCACAAGCGTGGAAAAGACCTGTATGAATATGTCAGGGGATTACAGCCCGACATCATCATCAACAACCGGGTGGATGTCGGCCGGGAAGGAAGTATGGCCGGCTTCAGCCAGGAAGGCGAATTTGCCGGGGATTATGGCACACCTGAGCAGGAAATCCCGGCGACAGGACTTCCGGGAGTTGATTGGGAAACCTGCATGACCATGAACGATCACTGGGGATACAACAAGGCCGACCAGAACTGGAAATCATCAGCCAGCCTGATACGTATGCTGGCCGACATCGCCTCAAAAGGAGGAAATTTCCTGTTAAATGTGGGGCCAACCGCACAGGGGACCTTTCCGCAGGAAAGCATCGACCGGCTCAGGGATATCGGTCAATGGATGGTGGTGAACAGCGAGGCCATTTATGGCACTGTGGCAAGTCCTTTCACCTACCTTCCCTGGGGCCGCTGTACATCGAAATCAATAGCTTCGGGAACACGCCTGTACCTGCAGGTCTTTAACTGGCCAGTGGATGGGAAGCTGAAGGTGCCAGGGTTGTTTAATAAGCCTGAACGTTCCTATCTCCTTTCAGATCAAGGGAAAAACAAGCTGACTATCCAGCGGTCGGGCGATACCCTGATCATTAATGTGCCCCTTCAGTGCCCCGATACGGTCAATACCGTCGTCGTTCTCGACATTACGGGCAAACCGGATGTGGATGTTCCACCGGAGATCATTGCCAGAAGAGACATTTTCACCGATTCCCTTTCCATCAGCCTGAAATCCGGACGGGAAAGGGTGGAGATCCGGTACACACTCGACGGATCAGAGCCCTCGGCTGCATCGCTCCTTGCTGCCGGTCCGGTAATCATCACACAGACCTCCGAGCTGAATGCCCGTTGTTTCAGGGGCAAAGAAGCGGTAAGCCGAACAGCTTCCCGGACCTTTCAAAAAGCAGAACCTGCCAGATCCCTTGACATTACCCATCCACAACCCGGTATTACCTTTTCCTTATTTGAGGGTGAGTGGGATAGCCTGCCCGATTTCCAGAAAATCAAACCCGTACAAACCGGAATTGTACCTGCCATTCATGACCTGGAAGGCAACCAGAAGGAAAACTATGGAATGCTGTTCAGGGGATATCTCCGTATTCCTGCGACAGGTGTCTATATCCTGTCAGTTGCTTCTGACGACGGCAGCCAGTTGCTCATCAATGAACTGCTGGTGGCGGATAATGACGGACTTCACGGCATGGTGGAAAAGCAAGGCCAGTGTGCCCTGTCAGCAGGATACCACTCCATCGGGGTACGGTTCTTTGAAAGGTCAGGCTCCGATGAACTGAAGGTGTATCTTGAGGGGATGGGCATGACCCGGCAGGAAATTCCGGATACGTTGCTGTATCACTGAGAAGGATTTTACCTTCGCCAGCTCTCCACTGCTATATACCAGGATTCCTTGTAGTCGGCCGACCGCTCCAGTTCAAAATCATTGTCGGTAAAAGGATTGTTCACCCGGATAAAAGAAAAGGAGATGGATAGGATATTTCCCTCCTTTCCATAGATCCACTGTTCGGTATCCTGCTGGCGGTAGACAACTGTAGGATCGCCGTAGATGATATAGATCATCCCCCGGTCGGTCTTCCATCCTTCCTGATAAGAGGTGAACAAACGATTGGCCTGTTCCACCCTTGTGTAGTATAGTTTGATCATCCGGGCAGCCCGGTCAGGATTCCCGGCATTTTTCAGCCAGAAATCCTCCACTGCCTGTCTTGTATCCGGATGGGTTTCGATCTTTTCATACTCCCGGCGGGTTGTAAGATAACGCAGCGGATAAGACATTTGAACAGAATGAATGATCCGGGGATATCCCTCATGCAGCCGCAAAAGTGTAAATCCTTCCTTGAGGGTGGTATCAGCCCTGAAGAGGTAAATACCTTCCTCCTTCAGACGAAGCAGATCCGTTTCGCCGCGGAGGAGCTTCACACGGAACAGGCTGTCGGGTTCATGGGAAAAGGGAACGGAATCCGCTACCAGGAAAGGCGGGCCCGCAATGGGAAAATCCCGGTGGTAGTAGTGGACAAACAGCTCGGGTGTTTCCGGATTGTTGAACATCAACCTGAATTCCTGGTCACGCTCAAGATAGGGTTGAAACAGGAGGGTTCCGGTCTCATCCGATAACAGGAAATTCTGCCGTGAGTTCACCGAAGATTTCAGGATTTCGGAATAGGTGCTGTACGCATGTTTCCTGTTCATATCCGTCAGGGTCAGGTTAAGCACAAATTTGTCGGGGTACCTTGTTTTCAATGGAAATGAAGAAATGAACGGCCTGTCAGGTTCATTCCGGACCAGATCAGGGTAAATCCTTGTTCCGCTATCGATCAGCATCCGGGTATTGTAAAAATCGAATAATTCAAAGTGTACGTTGAAATTTGCCAGGTAATCGTCCTTGTCGGATTCCTTCTCAAACAGCAGGTCATCAAGCGAAAACGAAAAAAAGAATTCCGTTGATTCATCACTGCTGTGGTAAGGCATGCAATCCATATGTAAATCAAGTTGTTCCGGATTGTACAGATAGGCAAGGTTGGAATAGCTCATCTTATTGACCGGGGCGCAATGGATGAGTAGAAGGACCAGGGTCAGTAGTGAGGCAGGGATCCGTTGCACAGGCATGAGTTGATGACGTGTGAGAAAAATCATACGATTGCGATGGGATTACCGCATTTTGCACAATTACCGGAGGGATCCAGCCCGGAGATCGAGGTTACATACCCTCTTCTGGAAATGACGGTCGTACCGCATCTGGCGCATACCGTATCGTTTCCTTCCTGTAGAGTGATGTTGCCAATGAAAACATAATCCAGGTACTTCATGGCTATGTGCCGCAGGTTGATCAGGGTTTGGGCCGCGGTGCCCGGAATGGTCATTTTATAGGTCGGAAAATAGCGGCTGAGATGCAGGATCGTACCCGCGCCAAGTTCATCCGCGATCCACCGGCACATCGTTTCAAAAACAGCTTCGTCATCATTCAGGGTGGGTATCACCAGGTTGGTGATCTCAAGGTGCTTTCCGGCAAGCCGGATGCACTTCAGGGTTTCTTTCACGGGCTCCAGCGATGCCCGGGTGATCTTACGGTAAAACTCTTCCGTAAAGGCCTTCAGGTCCACGCTGAAAGCGTCCATCACCGTCATGAGTTGCTGCAGAGGAGCCGGATTGATGAATCCGTTGGTCACCATGATATTCTTTAATCCGGCCTGGTGTGATAGCAGGGCAATATCAAACATATATTCATACCAGACCGCAGGTTCATTATAGGTAAAAGCAACACCCATGTTATCATGATGCTGAAAGGCCATATTCAGCAACTGCCCCGGGGTGTACTCCTGCGAAGTGGTATATTCCGGCGGAGAAACCTGGGAGATCCCGGCATTCTGGCAAAACGAGCATTGTAAATTGCACCCTGTACTTCCGATGCTGAAAATGATCCTGCCGGGATAAAAATGATACAACGGTTTTTTTTCAATCGGATCAAAATGCAGGGCAGACACCTTTCCATAATTGCCCGACACCAGGATACGGTCACGATGAAAACGGCTCCGGCAAATACCGGTCCTGTCCGGCCGGATATGGCAGAAATGGGGACAGAGCGTGCACATGACGCCGTCCGTCCGTTTTTCATAATAAAGGGCTTCGTGCATAGAAAAGCCGATATGAAATCAGCGGGAAAGATACAAAAATATGCGGTTCCACTGATGCTGAAAATGAATCCGGCAGGACAATAAGTTCATAAAAAATTTGTTATATAGCTAAATTCGGCTAATTTTGCTCGTCCTTAATCAAAGCAACAATTATGGGTACTCGAATAAAAAAAACAGCGGTTTTGATCATTGCTTCCGTTTTACTGGTCATGGTGATTTCTTCGTGCAAGACAAGGGAAAAATGTCCGGCATACGGGGAAACACAAAGATATCAAATTGAACAGAAATATTGATTCGTCCGTTCATTCCGGGGAACCTGGAATTTCCTGTCCTTATATTATTTTTCTCAAAAAAACAGCGTATATTTGAGAATCATTTTCCACCACTATGATTGCTGTCTTTCGCTCGGGATTGATCATTAATTTGCTGGCATGCTTTACCGTGATGCTGGCTGCCCAGGAGGATCCATTCCGTGATAACGAGGATATCTTTATGGAATACAGCGACAGTGTTCTGCTCACCAAGGAATTTTCGGGTGGGATCATTCTCCATTCCCAGGGTTTCGGGATCGAATTCCAGAAAGGGAAAAACGTCAATTTTTTCAAGAAACGCCTGCTGGATTTCAGTCTGGTGGATATGCGATCCCCCAAGGAGGTCCGTGTCGTCAATCCCTATTTTACCAATGCCAAGAGTTATGCTTATGGCAAACTGAACAGCGTGTTTGTTCTCCGGGGAGGTTATGGATTCCAGCGGTTGATAGCCACTAAACCTTACTGGGGCGGGATTGAGCTCCGGTATTTTTACATCGGGGGTGTTTCGGTCGGAATGGCCAAGCCTGTTTACCTGAACATTATTAACCTGGTTTCGATATCCTCGTACTATTACGAATACAAGCTGACCACTGAAAAATACGATCCGGATGAGCATTTTACGGATAATATTTACGGCAGGGCCTCTTTTGTTAAAGGATTCAATGAGTTGAAAGTATATCCCGGCATCTACGGGAAAGTAGGATTCTCATTCGACTTCGGTGCCTACAGTACCTCCATCAAAAACCTGGAACTGGGAGCCATAATCGATGTTTTCCCCAATCCAATCCCGGTAATGGCCTATAACGACAAGGAATATTATTTTCTCACCCTGTTTCTGAGTGTTTCTTTCGGAAAAAGATACAACTGATCCTTTTACCACCCTGACGCCAGTACATCGGCGATATGAATGACCCTGATGGGCAACTGGTGCTTTTGTATGTACCCCCATTGATGCATCAGGCAGGAAGCATCGGTTGACACAATGTACGAAGCTCCGGTATCCAGTGCATGATGGACCTTCTGTTCGGCCATCGCAACCGCGATGGGCTCAAATTTCACGGAGAACATCCCCCCGAAACCACAACACTCATCTGTATTTTTCATTTCGCGCAGTTCCAGTCCCTTCACATGCGACAGCAGGATCCGCGGTTCTTCCCTGATCCCGTATTCACGCAGAGCAGCACAGGAATCATGGTAGGTGACCAACTCATCAAATCGTGCACCCACATCTTCGCAATGGGCCACATTCACCATAAAATCGGTAAATTCATAGATTCTGCTTACAAGTTGCTTATATTCAACATGGTAGGCACTATTATGAAACAGCAGACGGTAGTAGTTCCTGACAAATCCCACACAGGATGCGGAAGGGCCGATCACATACCGGGTATGGCTGAAATCCCTGATGAACTTTTCCCCCATGGCTTTGGCCTCGTCCCAGTGACCGGCATTAAAGGCCATTTGTCCGCAGCAGGTCTGTTGATCGTTGTACCTCACCTTCAAACCGCACCTACCGAGTATCCGGGCCATGTTCATCCCGGTTTCCGGAAAGAGCTGGTCAATGAAACAGGGTACAAACAGATCCACTTCGGGGTTCATGATCTCCTGATTAAATCCATCGGACAAAAATAAACATATCGTTTGATTCTGTTCAGTCGAGTTGCCTGTAAAATTGCAGGCAGTTCAGGATGTCGTCCGGTGTGCAGTATTGGTCAATCAAAGCGTGTCCCAGGGATGGCAGCAGTGTAAAATTGATGGCTTCGCCAGGATTCTTTTTATCGTGCTGAAGGACGGTCAGGATGTTCTCCATATCCTGATCATCCAGGGGATAATACGGAAAGTTACCCAGGATGTAGCTGGCGATCTCTTCCATGATCTCCCACTGAAGACCTTTGCGCTGGCAGGAAAGAAAGGTTTCACAGATCATTCCCATGGCCACGCCGATACCATGGGTCATGGACTTATCCCTGCGGTCCATCGCGATAGTTTCAAAAGCATGACCGATGGTATGGCCAAAATTCAATCGCTTTCTCAGACGATATTCAAAGGGGTCATTTTTAACGATCCGGTTCTTGATTTCCACGGAACGGTAAATGATATCGTCCCAGAATTTAATCTGGACAAAGTTCACATTTTTCAGCAATTTCCAGAAGTGCTGGTCCATGATCAGGGCATACTTGATCACTTCTGCAAAACCGCTGAGCTTTTCCTTGCTGGAAAGTGTATTTAAAAAGGGTGGGAAAGCGTATACGGCATCAGGATAAGCAAAAACTCCGATCTGGTTTTTCATGTCCGACAGGTTTATGCCAACCTTGCCACCAAATGCCGCGTCGATCTGTCCGACCAGTGTGGTGGGAAAGTTGATGAAACGTATGCCCCGCTTATAGGTTGCTGCGATGAAACCTGCGATATCAGTCAGTACTCCACCTCCCACATTAACCAGGATGGTACTTTTGTCGGCTTTCAGCTGGATCAAGTTCTGCCAGAGATCAAGGCAGGTCTGAATATTCTTCCGTTCCTCGCCGCTGGGTACCTCCATTACAGTACAATCCTTCAACTGTTCCAGCTTTTCGATCAGCATGGGAAGGCACAGCGTTCGTGTGTTCTCATCCACCAGGATGATGAACATGACATCCTTCATTTCGGGTTCACGCAGATGGGTCTGGATTTCTTCGAAAATATCTTCTCCAATGACAATCGGATAAGTTTCCGCTCTGAGAATACGCATTGCCATACTTGTCTTTTTAATGAAACGCCGCCATCAACAAATCGATATCCTGAAAAGGCAAATGAAACTGGTCGCTGATCATACTTTTTGTCAGGGTTCCCCCGAGGAGGTAAACGCCCTGCCTGAAATCCTTGTCTGCATTGAGGAGATTGACAATACTGCCTGTCTCGCCAAGGCGCAATAAAATGGGTGCGAAATAGTTACTGAGTGCATACGATGCCGTATGGGGAACACTGGATGCAATGTTCGGGACGCAATAATGCGTAACGTCATATTTCCTGAAAACCGGGTCATGATGCGACGTAACATGGGAGGTTTCGACACACCCGCCCTGGTCGATGCTGACATCGACGATCACTGCTCCCCTTTTCATCTTTTGCACCATCTCCTCGGTCACGATCACAGGGGCTCTTCCTTCGGCGGAGTGCATGGCTCCAATGACAATATCTGCCCGTTTTAATGAACTTAAAAGGATTCCCGGTTGAAGGATCGAGGTGAAGATCCGGGTGGTAAGGTTATTCTGGATCCTGCGCAGCCGGTACACCGAATTGTCGAACACCTTCACGGAAGCTCCATGTCCCAGGGCAGCCCTTGCAGCGTATTCGCCTACCGTACCGGCACCCAGGATGACCACTTCCGTGGGTGCAATGCCCGAGAACCCGCCTAGCATGCATCCCGTTCCATAATCCGTATCCGCCAGGTAATTTGCGGCGATCATGATGGCCGCATTGCCTACGATCTCACTGGTGGTGCGCAACACCGGATAGGTATGGGTCTTATCCATGATGTATTCAAAGGCTATGGCAACCATCTTCCGGTTCATCAACATCTTAAAATAGTCAGCCGATTGCCCGGCAAGATGCAATGCAGAGATCATAGTCTGGCGCGATGTCAACCATTCGATTTCAGTAAGGGAGGGTGGGACAATTTTTAAAATGATATCTGCCTTAAAGACTTCCCCGGGTGAATACACGATATGAGCACCTGCGTCGCTGAATTGTTCATTGGAGAAGTTGGCCGCCTTACCTGCGTCTGATTCAATGATCACCTCATGCCCGTTGGCCACCAGAAGTCCAACACCCTGCGGCACCAGCGGAACCCGTTTTTCCTGAAAATGAATTTCCCTCGGAACCCCCAATCGGATCCGGCTTTTCCGCTGGGTCACTTCCAGCGTTTCCTCCTTCGGCATCAATCCTTCCGCTCCGGAAAAATTATAATGGCTTCCTTGTTCCTGCATCATTCCAAACGGTCTGAATACCGGTCATCCCCTCAATCTGAATGATCCGGCACTGATTTGTCTCGTCGACACTAATTTTGATGTATACGCAATTATCTGGTAAAAGTTCTTCAAATTTCTCAGGCCACTCAATCAGGCAGTAAAATCCACTGTAGAAATACTCCTCTGCTCCGATATCCAGCAGCTCCCGGTGACTTGTCAGTCTGTAAAAGTCCATATGGTACACCGGTTCCCCATCCCTGGTGCGATACTCGTTGATGATGGAGAACGTCGGGCTGCTCACCAGATCCACGACACCCAACTGCTTGCACAGGTTCTTGATCAGCGCGGTCTTTCCAGCACCCAGCTGACCATAGAATCCGAAGACCCTTTGATCCGGATAACGGTACAATAATTCCAGCGATACATGATCCAGATCTTCAACACGGTCGCATCGCAGCGTGTCCATTGTGCAGGTGGCTATTTGGGTGACAAAGTTATGAAAGGTACCAGCATTTCCTCAACGGAAATCCCACCATGCTGAAAAGTATTTTTATAATAATTTACGTAATAATTATAATTATTGGGGTAAGCAAAGAAATCATTCCGCCGGCAGAAGATATAGACGGAACTGACATTGGTGCGGGGCAGGTAGGCTTCTTCGGGATTTTTGATCTCGAATACTTCTTTATCCTTGTAATTCAGTGCTCTGCCGCTTTTATACCGCAAGTTGGTGGTTGTGTTCCGGTCGCCGATCACTTTAACAGGATTCTGGACCCTTACAGAACCGTGATCGGTGGTGATAATCAGAGGAACCTTTTTTTCGGAAAGGTACTGAAGGATATCCAGCAGGGGTGAATGCTCAAACCAGGATTGGGTGATGGATCGGTAGGCCGGTTCGTCATCGGCCAGTTCACGGATAATCTCCATTTCGGTACGGGCATGGGAAAGCATGTCAACAAAATTGTACACGATCACGTTCAGCCGGTTGCCCAGCAGATTGGATAGGGAGTCGGCCAGTTTCCTGCCAAAGGAAAGATTGAGCACTTTATGGTACGAATACCGGATATCCTTTCCGTAACGTTTCAGCTGCTCACCCAGCAGTTCGCTTTCAAACTGATTCTTGGTACCCTCATCCTCTTCATCCACCCAGTACTGCGGGTACTTCCTGGCGATCTCGGAAGGCATCAATCCTGCAAAAAGGGAATTCCTCGCATATTGTGTGGTTGTCGGAAGAATGCTGTAGTAAAGATCGTCCTGGTCAACCCTGTAGTACTCTTCAATGATGGGCTGGATGGTCTTCCATTGATCATAGCGAAGATTATCGATCAGGATCAAGAAACAGGATTTATTCCCGTTCAGCAACGGGAACAGTTTATCCTTCAACAGGGTATGCGACATGGTGGGGCGATCCGGCATCCGGGCGCTGATCCAGCCCTGGTAATTCGATTCAACAAATTTAGCGAACACCCGGTTAGCCTCCTCTTTCTGAAGCTTCAGGATCCCGGCAATATGGTCATCCTGCGCATTGTTCAGCTCAAGCTCCCAGTAAACGATCTTCCGGTACATCTCGATCCACTGACTGTACGTGAGATCCATCGAAATTTCCGAGCCGATCGTATGAAACTCCTGCTGGTAGGCAAGTGTGGTCTTTTCGCTTACCAGCTTCCGTGTATCCAGGTTCTTTTTCAGGCAGAGAAGGATCTGCTTGGGATTCACAGGTTTTATCAGGTAATCGGAGATTTTCGATCCGATGGCATCCTCCATGATGGATTCTTCCTCGCTTTTGGTGATCATTACAACCGGCAGGTTCGGGAATTTATTCTTCATCAGGGTCAGGGTCTCGATTCCGGACAACCCAGGCATCTGCTCATCCAGGAAAACAATATCAAACGCACGGTTATTCAGCATCTCCAATCCTTCATCACCATTATTGGAAGTAAACACATCGTAGCCCTTTTCCTGCAGGAACATGATATGCGGTTTGAGCATATCGATCTCATCATCAACCCATAAAATCTGTATTGCCATGGTTAACTTATTCGTTGGATAAAATTGATTGAACCGGTCCTGCATCCAACAGCCGGTTCAGGAAGGTGGATTTATTCAGGCTCGCTTTGGTTTTATTAAAATAAAGTCGTAAAATTGGATTTTATTGTCCGACCGGTTACTTTTTATTGATACAAAGTTAATGAATACAGGAAGGTCATCCTCTTTTAACAAAAGGAAAATTTTCAATGATCCGGTATATGGATTCATCAATATAGCGGATGAAAGGGTGTTCAATGTCATTGAGCACCCCTATTTTCAGCGGCTTCGCCGCATCCGGCAGCTGGGGCTTACGGACCTGGTGTATCCCGGTGCACTTCATACGCGGTTCCATCATTCTCTGGGTGCAGCCTTTCTGATGCAAAAAGCGATCGATACGCTTCGCTTCAAAGGGATCCCTATCTCCGGGGAGGAACAGAATGGGGCACTGCTGGCTATACTGCTGCATGATATCGGACACTGTCCCTATTCCCATACTCTGGAGGGCCGCATCGTCCACCGACTTTCCCATGAGGAACTTTCCGTACGGTTCATGCAATCCCTCAACAGGCAAAGAACAGCCGACCTGGATCTGGCCCTGGAAATATTCACGGGCAGACACTCCAGTAAATTCCTCCATCAACTGGTGTCCAGCCAGCTGGATGTCGACCGGCTGGATTTTCTCCGGCGCGACAGTTTTTATACCGGGGTTTCAGAAGGAGTGATCAATACCGAACGGATCATCGACATGCTCAATGTGGTGGATGATGAACTTGTGGTTGAAGCGAAAGGGATCTATTCCATCGAGAAATTCATCGTGGCCCGTCGCCTGATGTACTGGCAGGTCTACCTGCACAAAACGGTGATCGCGGCTGAAAAGATGCTGTTGAGCCTGCTGGAAAGAGCACGCTGGCTGATCGCTCAGGGACACGATCTGTTCATGACCCCCGCGCTGTCGGTATTTATGAAGAACCATCTGTCGGCAAACGACCTGACAGAGAGACCCGAACTGCTGGAAATACTGGCTATGCTGGATGATGCAGATATTTTCACCTCGATCAAAGTATGGACCTCCGATGCTGACAACATCCTTTCGCTCCTGTGCAAAGGATTGGTCATGAGGAACCTGTTTAAAATAGAAATTCGAAATGCCCCCTTTGAAGCAGCAGAAGTCGGGATGATGAAGGAACTTGCAGCCCGTGAATTCAAAATACCCCTGGAACATTCTGATCATCTGGTATTTACAGACCTGATCTCCAATAAGGCCTATGACCAGTATACCGATGGGATCAAGGTACTGAACAGGGATGGAAGAGTCACCGAACTGGAAAAAGCTTCCGAACAACTGAGTGTGGCCCTGTTGTCAAAAATGGTGACCAAGTATTACCTGTGCTATCCGAAAAATTTGGCTTTGAACCATCCCGTGTCGTAAATATTCAACCTATCTTTGCCCGAAAATAAACTTTAAAAAACGGAACAGATGCAGTTTACCGCTGAACAGATCGCAGGGATCCTGAATGGTACCGTGGATGGGGATCCAAAGGCAACTGTCGATCGGCTCTCCAAGATAGAGGAAGGAATTCCGGGCACTCTTTCCTTCCTTGCCAATCCAAAATACACTCCTTATATTTATAAAACACAGGCCTCCATCGTCATTGTCCGAAAGGATTTCACCGCGGAGTTCCCCATCCACTCCACGCTGATCCGGGTGGAGGATCCCTACAGTTCCTTTGCGCGGCTGCTGGAGATTTACAACAAGCAAACCGGTGAAAGGAGCGGCATCTCGCCGCATGCATCCGTGGCTGATACTGCCAGGATCGGCAGAGATGTCTATATCGGTGATTTTTGTGTCGTTGGCGAGCATGCGGTTATTGGTGATGGAGCCAGGATACACCCGCAGGTTTACATTGGTGACGATGTGATCATCGGGAGCCGGACCCTTCTTCATCCTGGTGTGAAGATTCTGAGGGGGTGCCAGGTCGGCAATGATTGCATCGTTCACCCTGGAGTGGTCATCGGGTCGGACGGCTTTGGTTTTGCGCAGCAGGAGGATCATCACTACCAGAAGATTGCCCAGATCGGAAATGTTGTCATTGAAGATGAAGTGGAAATCGGGGCCAACTGCACGATTGACCGTGCCACGCTGGGCTCGACAGTGATCCGGAAGGGCGTTAAACTGGATAATCTGATTCAGGTGGCCCATAACGTGGTGATTGGTGAAAACACCGTCATTGCAGCTCAGTCGGGGATCTCCGGATCCACCCATATTGGGAAGAACTGTCTGATCGGAGGGCAGGCAGGGATCACCGGTCATCTTTCCATTGAAGACCATGTTCAAATCGCCGCACAATCCGGTGTCACGACAAATATTAAAACGAATCAGACCGTAATGGGAGCCCCTGCGTTTGATATTAAAAAATACCGTATCTCCTATATCCATTTCCGGAATCTGGAAAAGTACGTCAGACGAATCGACGATCTGGAAAAGAAAAATTGTAAATAATCAATAATATGGTTATGTTTGCAGCCGTTATGGACGGACTGCAAAGAACCATCAGAAATTCAGCTGTAATCTCCGGAAACGGACTCCACACGGGCCAGCAGGTCACTATGACCTTTCTTCCGGCACCAGCAGATCATGGGATCAAATTCAAACGTACCGACCTGAAAGATCAACCTATCATTGAGGCTGACGTTGACCGTGTGGTTGATGTCTCCAGGGGGACGACGCTGGAACAGAACGGGGCGCGCATCATGACGGCCGAACATGCACTGGCGGCCCTGGTCGGACTTCAGATCGATAATGTCCTGATCGAGATCGACTGCCAGGAAACCCCTATCCTCGACGGCAGCGCTAAAATGTATGTCGAGGCCCTCGAAAAAGCAGGCGTTGTTGAACAGGATGCATTCAGGGAATCCATCGAGATCAGTGAGGTCATTACCTACCAGGACCAGAAAAATAAAGTGGAACTGATCGCCGTACCTGCTCAGTCATACCGGTTGTCGGTCATGATTGATTATGACTCAAATGTACTAACAACGCAATATGCCACGCTCGAACACCTTAGTCAGTTCAAGGACGAGATCTCCCATTGCCGGACGTTCGTTTTTCTCCATGAACTGGAATACCTGATCCAACATAACCTGATCCGGGGCGGGGATCTGGACAATGCCATTGTGTTTGTCGACAAGATCATCGCACAGGATGAGCTCGACCGGCTTGCCGCATTTTTCAACAAGCCGCGGGTCACTGTCCTGAAAGAGGGTATCCTGAACAATGTCAGCCTGTGGCACCCCAATGAACCCGCACGTCATAAACTGCTGGACGTCATGGGTGATCTGGCACTGGTGGGTAAATCCATCAAAGGGCATATCATTGCCAACCGTCCCGGTCATGGTGCAAATATTCAACTGGCGCGCCTGATCAGAGAGCATGGCAAATCGCAGGTGAAGAAGGAGAAGCCTCCCTTTATCGACGTCTCAAAACCACCCCGCTACAACATCACCGAGATCCAGAACATCCTCCCCCACCGCCCTCCTTTCCTGCTGATTGACAGGGTTTTGGAAATGACTGACCGGAAGGTCATCGCAATGAAAAATGTCACGATGAACGAGGCTTTTTTTATAGGGCATTTTCCCGACGAGCCGGTCATGCCCGGTGTGCTCCAGGTGGAGGCAATGGCCCAGACAGGGGGAATCCTGGCACTGAGCAGTATGCCGGATCCAAAGGAATACATGGCCTACTTTCTGAAGATTGATAACGCCAGGTTCAGGCAGAAAGTAGTGCCCGGCGACACCCTGGTATTTATCCTTGAACTCATTACTCCCATCCGCAGGGGCATCTGCCACATGAAAGGTTGTGTCTATGTCGGAGACAAAATTGTTACAGAAGCCGAGTTGATGGCTCAATTGGTAAAAAAGAACAAAAATTTATGACACAACCCTTAGCGTATGTTCACCCGCAGGCCAGGATTGCGAATACCGTAGTCATTGAGCCCTTTGTCAATATTGAAAAAAATGTTGAGGTCGGTGAGGGGACCTGGATCGGATCCCATGTAACGATCATGGAAGGTGCCCGCATCGGGAAAAACTGCAGGATTTTTCCGGGTGCAGTTATCGCTGCGATTCCGCAGGATCTGAAGTTCGACGGTGAGGAGACCCTGGTCAAGATTGGCAACAATACCACAGTCCGCGAGTTTGCAACCATTAACCGGGGAACCCGGGCCAACAACGAGACCGTCATCGGGGAGAATTGCCTGATCATGGCCTATGCACATGTAGCCCATGATTGCGTTCTGGGGAACCATGTCATTCTATCCAACGCTGCCAACCTGGCCGGTCATATCATTATCGACGACTGGGCCATTGTCGGGGGTCTGGCCGCTGTGCATCAGTTCGTCCATATCGGATGTCACTCCCTTGTCGGAGGGGGTGCGCTGGTCAGAAAGGACGTCCCGCCATATGTCAAAGCAGCCCGGGAACCTCTTTCCTATATCGGGGTTAATTCGATCGGTTTACGACGCCGCGGCTTTACACATGCCCAGATCAATGAGATCCAGGATATCTACCGCTTTATCTACATCAAAGGCAATAATGTCTCCCAGGCAGTTGCCATCATTGAAGCTGATTTTCGCGTGTCCCCTGAGCGGGATGAGATACTGAGCTTTATTGCCCGCTCCAGCAGGGGTATCATGAAAGGATTCTCACGAAATGCAAACGGCTGACACGCCCATGAACCCCGTTGCACAGGCTGCTGCCGATAATATCCGCGTTCTCTGCGCAGCCATGGTGGAAAAAGCCCGGTCGGGGCATCCCGGCGGAGCGATGGGTGCAGCAGATTTCATTCATATCCTCTTTACGGAATACATGAACTTCGATCCTTCCGATCCCGAATGGACGATGAGGGACAGGTTTTTTCTGGATCCCGGCCATATGTCAACCCTGCTTTACGCTGTTCTTTATCTTTACGGCCTTTATTCGGAAGACGACCTGAGGAATTTCAGGCAATGGGGCAGTCATACCCCCGGCCATCCCGAGCTGGATATCCGGCATGGCATCGAAAATACTTCAGGTCCTCTCGGACAGGGTCATGCCATGGCTGTCGGTGCTGCCCTTGCTGAACGCCACCTGGCCTCCCGTTTCGGAAAATGGATGGAGCACCGGATCTATACGCTCGTATCCGATGGCGGCATCCAGGAAGAGATTTCCCAGGGTGCCGGACGGATCGCCGGGTTCCTCGGGCTGAACAACCTGATCATGTTCTTTGACTCCAACGACGTTCAGCTGTCAACCTATACCCACGCGGTCACCCGGGAAGATACAGCCCGGAAATATGAAGCCTGGGGCTGGCAGGTGCTGACCATCGACGGACACGATCCCGACCAGATCAGACGGGCGCTGGATACAGCGGTCGGCGAACAGCATCGTCCCACACTGATCATCGGGAAAACGCGGATGGCCAAAGGTGCCATTACCGCACAGGGAGAGACACTCGAAGGAAATTATACCACCCATGGACAACCGCTCAGCAAAGCGGGCGCCTCGATCGAAAAGACGATCAGGAACCTGGGTGGTGACCCGGATGCACCTTTTGCCGTTTTTCCGCAGGTCGCATCCTACTATAAGCAAATCCGGCAGGAAAAAACCAAATCCGCAGCATCACGGAAATCCGAAGCAAAAGCCCGGGAAATAGCACATCCTGAGGAAGCTGCAGCATACCATCGGTACCTGTCAGGGCAATTACCTGAACTGAATTTCGAAACCATTCCCATCGAATCGAACAAGGCTACCCGCCTGGCCTCTTTCAGAGTGCTGGAATACCTCAGTGCAAACCTGGACAACCTGGTGGTGATGTCGGCCGACCTGGCCAACAGCGACAAAACCGATGGATTTCTGAAGAACCGTAAACCGTTTGCACATAGGAATTTTACCGGAGCTTTCCTCCATGCCGGGGTCTCCGAGCTTACCATGGCTTCCATCGCCAATGGCATGGTGCTCCATGGAGGATATTTCACAGCCTGCGGAACCTTTCTCGTTTTTTCCGATTATATGAAACCGGCTGTCAGGCTGGCTGCCCTGATGGGTTTACCGGTGATCTACGTCTGGACCCATGACTCATTCCGCGTTGGAGAAGACGGTCCCACACATCAGCCTGTGGAACAGGAGGCCCAGCTCCGACTGCTGGAGAAGCTAAAGAATCATAAAGGAGGGAATAGCCTGCTGGTTCTTCGGCCGGCTGACGGGAACGAAACAAAAGTAGCCTGGAAAATGGCCCTGGAAAATCGCTCCTCCCCCACCGCGCTCCTGCTTTCCCGGCAGTCGGTCAGCGACCTGCCCGCACCAGAGGGATGCTCCCGGTACCAGGCCGCCCTGCAGGCACAAAAAGGTGCATACACGGTTGGCTCATGGGGCAGCAAACCGGAAGTCATCCTGCTGGCCAATGGATCGGAAGTGTCCACCCTTTACCAGGTGGCCCTGAAACTTAACGACATCCCTGTTGCTTCACGCGTGGTCTCAGCCATCTCGGAAGGACTTTTCCGCCTGCAACCCATCAGTTACCAGCAAGAAATCCTACCTGACGGAGTTCCCGTGTTTGCGCTTACCGCAGGCCTGCCTGTTACCCTGCAGGGACTCACCGGAAGGAACGGCAAGGTGATAGGAATGGATCATTTTGGGTATTCAGCCCCGGCAGAGGTGCTGGATGAGAAATTCGGATATGATCCGGAAACGATTTTCCAACAAGTACTGGAATTCCTCGCAGATCAGTAATATCTGTTATCTTCGGATCCGCATTTGGTCGTTTCCAAATTTGAATTATCTTTGCACCTCTTTTTACAACGTTCCCTCTTTAACAATTCATACAATGGCCACAACATCAGATTTCAGGAATGGACTATGCATAGAGCTTGATAACGAGCTTTATACGATCATTGAATTTCAACACGTCAAACCCGGTAAAGGAGGGGCGTTTGTCCGCACGAAACTTAAGAATCTAAAAACAGGCAAGGTGCTCGCCAATACTTTCAATGCGGGAGTCAAGGTGGATGTGGCCAGGGTTGAACGCAGGCCGTATCAGTATCTCTACAAGGAGGACAAAACGTACATGTTCATGCACACCCAGACTTACGAACAGGTACCCATTGATGAAGAGGTGATCAATGCACCGGCCCTGCTCAAGGACGGCCAGGAAGTGGAGATCGTGTTTCATGCGGATACGGAAACGCCGTTGTACTGCGAACTTCCCCCCTTTGTCACACTTGAGATCACCTACACCGAACCGGGCGAAAGGGGCAACACCGCCACCAATACGCTGAAAGAAGCCACCGTCGAAACCGGTGCCATCGTCAGGGTACCGCTGTTCATCAACC
>JAGONC010000087.1 GCA_017993235.1 Lentimicrobiaceae bacterium | reverse complement strand
CAGTCTCAAGAGTTTATTAATCAATTAATTTTATGTATTATGAAGAATTTATTTGTATCAAATCTTGGCTTTAAGATTACCAGCGAAGATTTGCAGTCGGTTTTTTCAGAATTTGGTGAGGTAATCTCAGCCAAAGTGATCACTGACAACATTTCGGGAAGATCCCGCGGATTTGGTTTTGTGGAGATGCAAAACGATGAGGAGGCAATGAAAGCGATCGAGAGATTGAATGATGCCGAACTGGACGGAAGGGCACTGAGTGTTTCCGAAGCCAGACCAAGAGGCGAGCGCCGGCCTGATTCCGGTGATCGTACAGGCGGTTATAACCGTTCACGTAACAACAGGTACTAAAATTCCTTTTTTGCCTCAGGGAGAGGTCATAAAGGGTAAATTCCCCGGTGCTTGCACCGAAATTTGGGTCCAGGGCTTGCCCTGGGATTCATACCAGTGATTTCATTCTATACACAAATTACATTTTGCATGGACATGTAGATATCTCACTATACATTCTTTAGATTTGTTATCTTTGTGAAAATCATTTTACGTATGGAAGGCATTCTTTTACATACTGATTCAAAAAAAGATTTGAATCTGATTCTTCAGCTAGCCAAAAAACTGGGTATTTCTATCAGGAAATTTTCACTGGAAGAAATGGAAGATTTCGGTCTCCTGACGGCCATGAAAGAAGGGGAGACAGGAGAATATATTGATACTGAAGAATTTCTTAAGGAACTTGAGGATGGAGGTAAAGATTGATAAATCCTTTCAAAAGGATATCAGGAAGATAAAAGATAATGCGGTTTCAACAAAAGTAGCCAATATTATTCTTAATGTTCAGCAAGCAGAAAATCTTAGGGGTATCAGACATCTTAAGAAATTAAAGGGCTCCTCTGGGGAATATAGCATCAAATTTTCCGATTATCGAATAGGAATTATTATTACTAAAGAGGCTGTCAAATTTATAAGGTGCCTCCCTAGAAGAGATATTTATAAGTACTTCCCCAGGTAAAAGATTCTCCGTCACCTGAGCTCACGGAGAGCTAACTGACAGTAATTATTTCGCTTCGGTACTCCTCTCCACAATCAGCACACAATCCACCGTTATTCCGAAAAAGAGAAAACAGGGTACACCATCGGCACTACCGAAACAACCTCCCCGTTCAGATTATTTATATACTGCGCCAGCTCCGACTGAAAGTCGTGCTTGCTGACCTTAACACAATGTACCCTGTATTTCATTTTTCTGCTTTAAACGAATGCCTAGTCATCCTGGAGGCAGCGGATAGAATACCCCATTGTCTTGTAAAATCCATCATAAATTTCTATAGCACCTACCCTTGCCTCGTTAGAATAGAGAATACGCCGGGCTGCTTCAGTGGGACTCCCCTCCGTGGAAGTAAACCACCAACCTAATTCCCCAAGGGAATTAAAAGAACCTTCCCATCCTACTCGATTGCCACCCGGATGTCCCGTCCATCCACTCTCATTGGTTGCCCCTGTATTCGGTGTGTGCCAAAGGCCTGTTCCCTCTTCGATGGTACCTGTTGATTTCATCTTACCTCCAGCAATCCACCATCCTCCCAGGAAGTCTGTCAATACGGTAAATTCTCCGTGTGTTGGAATATGCCATCCCTCAGGGCAGATACCCTGTGCTCCTTCGGTGGTTACATATTGCATGGCTTCGGGCCATTCGTATAATCCTCCATATGTATCACAATAATTCGCAACGTTGTTATAGCAATACTTTTCAATAACTCCATTGTCAGTCTGTAAAAATCCTTCAGTGTTGCTGATGATCATGGTGCCCACATTCAGATTCTCCTGGAACCAGCATTGACTCCCGATAAGTACGGTAGAATAGGATTGTCCTTCATAGAGCCAATCCATACCACAGGCAAAAAAACTGATCATCACCGTGTCTGTAGAAGTCCCGCAGGCCATGTTGCTGATGTTCCAGGTCAGGAAGTAGGTTTGACCGCTCAATCCATTGAATCCGCTGTGAGGATCATCGGGATCACTGATGTTCCCGCTGGTTCCACTGACAATTTGCCACAAGCCATTGCCAAAGGTTGGAGCATTTCCTTCCAGGGTTGTCGAAGTACCTATAATACTCATCTGGTCGGGTCCTGCATTGGCAGTGCCTGTCCAGATCTTCAGCTCCATGGTATCTGTCACCGGATTGCAGTTGCCAGAGCCCTGGGCTGTCAGGATCAGATAGATCAGTCCGGCCGTTTTATCAACCGGACTGGGCGTATAGGCCGCACCGGGTGCTGAAGGATCATTGAACATACCTGAGCCGCTGGTGGTCCAGAGAAGTGTGCTGTAATTGGCAGCGGTCCCGCTCAGAGTATAAGTACCCTGCGTGCTGCAAATATCCGCGTCCTCCCCTGCATTTGCAGTGGGAGCCGCGTGGATGCCAAGGGTCATGGCTGAACTGGCATCGGGGCATTCCCCACCGCCGGATGCGGCGAGGGTCAGGGTGACCTCAGCCATGAGCAGGTCTTCCTGGCTTGGGGTATAGATCGGGTTCAATGAGGCTGGATCATCAAAAGATCCTGTACCACTGGTAGTCCAGAGCAGGGAGGCATAGTTGGCGGCGGTGGCACCTGACAGGGGATATTCCATATTTTCGCAGGTGGCATCATTTTCTCCGGCATGCGCTATGACGGGAACACACCCTTTGAGGCAGCGGACAGAATACCCGGCAGCTTTATCAACGTATTTACGGTACGAATGGGGACTGGCATAGTTCAGCGCCCTGTACCACGCGCTGGCCGTATTTTCAGAGGAGGACCAGAGGGAGCCGCCTGCACCCAGGTTGACAAAGTCGCCGGAGCTGTAATCGCGGTTGCCTCCGGGCAGGCCGGTGAATCCGCTGGCATTGGTCGCTCCGTAGTTGGGCGGATTCCAGTGGATTGTCCCTGCTTCTTTCAGTCCGCTGCCCACATTATAGCCCCGGTATCCTTCCCCATCCCATTCCATATCTGCGAATCCATACTGACCGTCAATGGCTCCTTCCAGCACTTTCCACTCCTCGTCCATGGGCAGGTGCCAGCCCGGGGGGCAGATGCCCTTTGCCCACTGGCCGGTGTTGTACTGCATGGCCTCGTTCCACTGGTAAAGGCCTCCATAGGTGTCGCAGTTGGCTACATTGTCACCATAGCAGTACTTTTCCATTGTTCCATTGTTCGATTGTTCGATTGTTCCTGGGATCATTGTGCCCGCATTGAGGTTTTCTTTCAGCCAGCACTGGCTGAGGATCTGGAGGGTGGTGTAGACTTTTCCCTCATAGTTGACGAAAGTTTTTCCGGGGCAGGGGATGTTCATGGCAAACTGGAAAACGTAGGCTTTGTCAGTTTCCGGGGCATCGAGGATGCCGGATCTCAGGACCGTAAAACTGGCGGATTGCTGGAATGTCTTCAATCCGGATATTCCTGTCTCGCTTTCCATAAGATCGAGTCTGCATCGTTGCCCTTTATGCTGGGAGGTGGTAAGGATCTTGATGGTGCGGCTCATTGCGTTCCAGCGGGCGGTCAGGAAAAAGAGGCTGCCTTCGCCGGGAATGAAACGGAAAGAATGAATGCCCTGGTCCAGTTGCCAGTCCGAAGAGAGGATCATTCTGCCCTGCAGGT
>JAGONC010000047.1 GCA_017993235.1 Lentimicrobiaceae bacterium | reverse complement strand
ATGATATACAGTAACTTTAACTTCATAAACGTGAATGATATGACAGGCATTTTGTTGCAAATCGTACAGGGAACGCAGGGTGTTGGGGAGGTTGTCCTCTCCTCGCAGCAAAACGTGTTGCGGCTTTCGCTCTGGGAACTGACCCTGAAAGGCGGCTGGCTCATGCTGCCCATCATCCTGTTGTCGTTTATCGCCATCTATATTTTTATTGAACGGTTCATTGTCATTGATCGGGCTTCGAAGGATGACCGGAATTTTATGAACAACATCCGCGACTTTGTTCATAACAGCCGTCTGGATGCTGCCAATGCGCTGTGTAAAAGTTATACGACTCCCATTTCCCGAATGATCGAAAAGGGTTTGGCCCGTCTGGGTAAACCCCTGAATGATATCAATGCCGCTATTGAAAATGTTGGCAAGCTGGAAGTTGCCAGGCTGGAAAAAAATATTGCCGGGCTGGCCACCATTGCAGCGGTTGCACCAATGATCGGTTTTCTGGGTACCGTTGTGGGCATGGTCAGGGCTTTTTATGATATGTCGATGGCGGGAAACAATATCGATATCCAGCTTCTGTCGACAGGGATCTACCAGGCGATGATCACCACAGTTGCCGGACTGATCGTTGGCATCATTGCCCTGATCGGATATAATGTACTTGTTGCCCGGATCGAAAAACTGGTCTTCATTCTCGAGGCAAGGGCGACCGAGTTCATGGATCTCCTGCACGAACCAGCCAAATAATCCAGACAGCAGATACATCATTAATTTTTTTTGAAAGCGGATGGCGATACAGACCAGAAATAAGCGCAAAGTTGAATTCAGCATGGCATCCATGTCCGACCTGGTATTCCTGCTACTGATCTTCTTTATGCTGACATCCACGTTGATTGCCCCCAACGCAATTAAACTGCTACTTCCGTCCAGTGACAGCAAAACGATGGCTAAGCCGGCCACCGTGACGGTCTACATCGATGAGCAGCTGGCCTACTTTGTCGATGGCAGGCCCGTGGATGAACTTGTACTCGGCAAGGAATTGGCCGGGGCACTGCAGGGTCAGAAGGATGCTTCTGTAGTTTTACGTGCCAACAAAAACGTTGCCGTTCAATATGTTGTCACAGTCATTGACGCCGTGAACAGTGTAAACCGGTTATCCAATACCAAGCATAAAGTAATCCTGGCGACACAGCCAAAAAGCACAAATGAGTGAAAATCCGGATAAAATCAAGGGACTTGCCGGAACCCTTATTTTCCATGCATTGTTCCTGGTCGCCATGCTGTTGATGGCACTGAAAACCCCATTGCCTTTACCGGGAGAGGAAGGCGTGGAGGTTGATCTGGGTTATTCAGACCAGGGAATGGGTCTGATACAGCCGGAGGAAACTGCATCTCCGGATGAAGTCCTGACCCAGCCGGCGCCTCCGGAACCCCAGCCGGAGGAAGAAGTGCTCACTCAGGATGTTGAGGAAACACCGGTCAGCAAACCAAAGACTGAGAGACCCAGGGAGCAGGCTGAACCAGTCACTGACCAATTGCAAAAGGAGTCCATCGACCAACGACCCCCGGAACCTGAGCAGGTCGTAAATCCCAGTGCGCTTTACAAAGGACCCTCGAAAGAAGCTTCAGCGTCGGGAAACCAGGGTATTACCGGAGCGGCGGGTGACCAGGGGCGACCGGATGGGGTGAAGGGCGCCAATAATTATGACGGGATGGGAGGTTCTGGCGGAGGTGTTTCCTATAGCCTTTCCGGGCGGAAGGCCAATAGTCTTCCTAAACCGGATTACCCGTCGGATGAGCAGGGCAGAGTTGTGGTGACCATCTGGGTTGACAGGGCGGGAAAGGTAACAAAAGCTGAAGCGGGAGCCAAAGGAACAACCATCGCCGACCTTACACTGAGAACCCAGGCCAGGAACGCCGCACTCAGGGCGACTTTCTCGGCCTCATCTGAGGCACCTGAATTGCAGACAGGCACGATCACCTACATTTTTATCAAAATGAACTAACGTTTGAATCATCGCCACTTTGCCAGGATATAACCAGACCCTTAAGTACCTCTACAACCAGCTTCCCATGTATCACCGCATAGGAGCTGCTGCCTACAAGGCTGACCTGAAGAATACCCTTGCCCTTTGCCAGTTGCTCGATAATCCCCATCAAGCCTTTTCTTCCATCCACGTGGCGGGTACAAACGGAAAAGGATCCGTTTCCCACTGGCTGGCAAGCATTCTGCAGGAAGCAGGTCTGAAGGTGGGCCTGTATACATCGCCCCATCTGGTGGATTTCAGGGAACGAATCAGGATCAACAGGGAAATGATACCCAGAGAAAAAGTGACCTCTTTCGTTCAACTGTACAAAGAGGCTTTCGACCGTATCCATCTCTCTTTTTTCGAGATGACCGTCGGACTGGCCTTCTCCCACTTCAGGGAGGAGAAGGTGGATATTGCGGTTTTGGAGACCGGCTTGGGCGGGCGGCTCGACTCCACCAACGTGGTAACACCCGTGCTGAGCGTAATAACCAACATCGGTCACGACCATCAGGCTTTCCTGGGGGATACCCTGGAAAAGATCGCCGTTGAGAAAGCAGGGATCATCAAACCGAATGTGCCGGTTGTCATCGGGGAAACACAGAATGAAACAGCTGATGTATTCCTTGGGGCATCCGCTGTGATGCATGCCCCCATTCTGTTCGCTGACCAGCATTTTTCACTGCTGACCTCACGGGTCAATACTACCGGTAACATTTTAGATGGTTTTGATGTTTTCCGCGACGGGATACCGTACCTTCTGTCTCTTGAAAGTCCACTCAAGGGATACTACCAGGTCAGGAACATCGTTACCGTGCTCCAATCAGCCGAACGATTGGCCCAATCAGGGTATCCGATTACGGTAGAGGTCATGGAAAGGGGAATCCGAAGGATCTTTCAGAACACGGGCCTGATGGGAAGATGGCAGATCATTGGCCGTAATCCCCTGATCATATGCGATGTGGGACATAATCCGGAAGGCCTTCAGTATAACGTCAATCAATTGACTGCATTGAATCCCGGCCGGTTGCACATCGTGTTCGGGATGGTCAGTGATAAAGATGACCAGTCCATATTATCGCTTTTACCAGGGGAGGCCATTTATTATTTCTGCAAGGCCGACATCCCGCGTGCAATGGATGCACATCTGCTTGCCTCAAAGGCACATTGTGCAGGACTTCAGGGTAAAGCTTACCGGTCGGTGAGAAACGCACTGGCCAGCGCACGCAGGAAAGCTCATCCGAATGATGTCATTTTTGTCGGAGGCAGCACCTTCGTTGTGTCAGAGGTGCTCAGCCCCCGCTGACCAGGTGCATCACCACGACATGATCGCCGTCGTGTACAATGGTCGTATCATAATCTTCCCTCCGGACCAGTTTCCCGTTCACCTTTATGACCAGCAACCGGAAAGTGAAATTTTTATAGCGCAGTAATTCATTGATCGTCAATGTTTCTGCCAGAATTTCTTCCGGGGTATTGTTTAATAGGATATGCATGTGTTTGACGTTGGCAGTTGACAGTTGGCAATTTGATCATTTAACAATTTCCTTCTTTTTCAAGCAATATTTCCAGTACGACATTCGCCTGCATGTTTGCTACGATCCCCACCCTAGGGGCCAGCGGTGGAACCTCTTCCGTGGTTTCCGTCGTTTCATCTCCGCATACGAAGAGGTTATCGGATCGGTTAGTGGTAAGCAGGTGGTTTTTTCCCCATCCTGCCAGCCCCGACCCCATGACAAGGGGTATGCCGGGCATGTGTTCAAGCACGGTTTCAGCAATCATGAGCTTCATTTCTTTCCTGTCAAATGCTTCGACAATAACGTGACAGTGCCGGAAGATATCGATGATCGTTTCAGGAGTAAGCCGCACGGCAAAGGCATCAATCCGGATCTGTGGTGCGATCCTTAGAATGTTGTATTTCAGGGCGTCCACCTTCTGTTGTCCGACCTGATCCAGAAAGTAATACTGCCGGTTGAGGTTCCCCGGTTCGATTACATCATAATCCACCAGGATCAAATGACCCAGTCCAACTCTGGCCAGAGCCACCGCACAATTGGAACCCAGGCCTCCGCAACCCGCAATCCCAACCGTCCAGGGCTTCAGTCTTTCAGCGATATTCATAAGCATAATCCAATACCATACCTGCAAAAATAACCACAAATAGCCACATGTAACCACGAATAACTATAAATGACCACGAATAATTACAAATAACCACGAATAACCACCAATAACTATGAATGACAACAAATGACAATTATTACCCCTATGCCCCCCATTCACCGTTAATTTATTACCTTTGCGATCCAGATCGTAGTTATAAGTTGGTTATAAAATCAAGTCGGATGGAGATCACTGCAATCAAATCAGCACACAAGCTACTGAAAGACTGGAATTACCAATGGACTCCCCTGGAAAGGGGATATACAGATAAGATCCTGTACATCAATTTATCCAGAAATGAGATCCGGTCAAAAGACGTTCCACCCCTGATGAAAGAAAAATTTATTGGCGGCAAGGGCTATGGCCTGCGATTGCTCTGGGATGCGACACAACCGGATACGAAATGGGATGATCCTGAAAATGAAATCATTATCAGTTCGGGTCCCATTGGCGGAATCACCCAGTACTCCGGTTCAGGAAAGTCGCTGGTAGTGTCCATTTCTCCACAGACCGATTCGGTGATGGATAGCAATGTGGGTGGTTTCTTCGGACCCTTTTTGAAATTTTCAGGATTCGATGCCCTGGAGATCCAGGGAAAGGCAACCCGCGATGTCATCATCTTCATCGACGGTATTCATCATCATGTTGAGATCAATGAAGCGCCTCTGGAGGCCATCGACAGCCATGTACTTGCTGAACAGCTGACCGAGATGTACGCGGATGATGAAAAAGATAAACGGAATATCGGCGTGGTTTCCACAGGAGCAGCTGCTGATCATTCCCTGTTCGGAATGCTCAATTTCAGTTTTTATGATCTCCGCCGGGGGAAGGTTAGGCTTAAACAGGCTGGCCGGGGAGGCATCGGAACTGTATTTCGTAATAAACGGATAAAGGCCATGGTTGTCAAGATACCGGGTGTGAAAGGTAATCTGAACAATGTGGTCGACGTCAATGCGATCATCGAACGCGGATTGCGTTTTAACAGGGAAATGAGAGATCTGGACGACAGCCAGGCGGAAATGCGGACAAAAGGAACCGCACACCTGGTCAACATTATGAATGATTACGATCTCCTTCCCGTTCATAATTATAAATATGGAAGCCATCCTGAAGCGTATCGTATTCATGGTAACATCTGGAAGGAGAGGTTTACCCAGGGAATTCTGGATGGTTGCTGGATCGGTTGCAACATGGCCTGTTCCAAGGGTGTGGATGAGTTCATTGTCAAGACAGGCCCATACCGCGGACATAAGGTACTGGTGGATGGACCCGAGTACGAAAATGCCGGCGGTATGGGATCGAATTGCGGTATATTTGATCCTGATTACATCATCGAAGCCAATTTTTATTGCGACACATACGGTATCTGCACCATTACCTGGGGTACAATGATGGCTTTTACCATGGAATGTTATGAAAACGGCATCCTGAACCGGGAACGTACCGGTGGACTGGAGCTGAATTTCGGAAATGGAGAGGCGTCGCTGGAGGCCATGCACCAACTGGCCAGGGGGGAAGGTTTTGGCAGGATCATCGGTCTGGGCGTGAGAAAAATGAAACAGCTCTTTATTGAAAAAGGGTGGGGCGACCCGGCATTTCTTCAGGATATTGGCATGGAAAACAAGGGATTGGAATATTCTGAGTATGTATCCAAGGAATCCCTTGCACAGCAGGGCGGTTTTGCCATGACCAACAAGGGACCCCAGCACGATGAGGCATGGCTGATCTTCATGGATATGGTGAATAACCAGATCCCTACTTTTGAAGATAAAGCCGAAGCATTGCATTATTTCCCCATGTTCCGTACCTGGTTCGGGCTGGTCGGCCTTTGCAAGCTGCCATGGAACGATGTCGAACCGGTCAATAATGCCGAGACGGATGAACCTGCAAAGGTTCCTGAACATGTTGACAATTATGTGACTATTTATAAGGCAGTCACCGGAAAGCCTTTTGATAAACAAGAACTGATCCGGCAATCGGAGCGGGTGTACAACTTTCAGCGGATCTTCAACCTCCGCAGGGGTTTCGGTACCCGCAAGTACGATGCTCAGCCTTACCGGGCTGCCGGACCTGTTACGGTTGAGGAATATGAATCGCGTGCCGAACGCTATGATAAGCAGCTGCGGACGCTCATTGGCGTTGATCCGGAAGGAAAACCGACATTGGAAAAACTGGCCATTCTCCGATCCTTCAGGGAAGACCGGTACGAAAAGTTACTGGATGCTGTCTATCTCCGAAGAGGCTGGAATCCGAATGGTGTACCTACCATTGAGCATCTGAAAAAAATCGGGATGGATCTGCCGGAACTTATCGAAGTGGTCAGGGATCATCAATAAAACCGAATGATCCCTCATCTGTCGGATATAACCCATAGGATCTTGATCCTACAATTGATTAACTATGAAAATAAACAATCTCGGGAGTACAGGTTCCATCATGAACCAGTTCATCGCCGAAATCAGGGATGCCGAAATCCAGCGCGATTCCCTTCGGTTCAGGCGTAACCTGGAACGTATGGGGCAGGTATTTGCCTATGAAATCAGCAAGACATTCGACTTTGCAACCAGAGAGGTCGTAACCCCGCTCGGCACGGCAGAGATCCCGGTTCTTAAAAACCCTCCGATCCTGGCCACCATCCTCCGGGCAGGATTGCCCTTACATACCGGATTGCTTAATTATTTTGACCGCGCAGGCAGTGCGTTCATCTCTGTTTACCGTAAAGTGTATAAAGACGGGCATTTTAAGATCCATATTGATTATGCCTCCTGCCCGGGCCTCGACGGAGAGGTACTGATCCTGTCGGATGCATTGCTGGCCACGGGATACTCCATGGAGCTGTGCTACAGGGAATTACTTACTTACGGACAGCCTGCCCACACCCATATTGTTACCATCCTTTCCTCCACGGAAGGCATTAATCATCTCAAAAAGAATTTGGCGACCAGTGAGATAACCTTATGGACTGGCGCTATTGACGAGGAAATGACGGCCCAGGCCTACCTTGTTCCCGGACTGGGAGATGCAGGCGACCTGGCATTCGGTAAAAAAGGAGATTAATTTACAGGCAATGAAAACCCATGTCCTTGAGAATATCCGAATTTCGCTCAAATCCATTCAGAGCAATATGGTGCGCTCGGTGCTCACCATACTGATCATCGCCTTTGGTATTATGGCCCTGGTGGGTATCCTGACCTCGATCGACGCGATCAAATACTGGCTCGAGGATAATTTTTCAGCCATGGGTGCCAATACAATTTCGATCAGGAATCGTTCGATGTTTTTCCATGGCGGGGGAAAACAAAAGTTCTATCCACGGATCACGTATGATGAAGCCATCACTTTCCAGGATCAGTTTGAATTGCCTTCCTATGTAACCGTTTATGCATGGGCGACAGGAGCAGCAACCATCAAATACAAATCGTACAAAACCAATCCGGACGTCGACGTGGTAGGAGGCGATGAGAATTACCTGATTACAACGGGTAATGAAGTGGAAAAGGGAAGAAATCTCTCTTCACATGATGTCTACTACGGTACGAATGTGGTGATCATTGGTCAGGGAATTGTCAGTAAGCTCTTTAAGAACAAGGAAGATCCCCTTGGAAAGGAAATTTCGATCGGACCGGGGAAATATAAGGTCATTGGGGTCATCAAGTCCAAGGGATCCAGCATTGGATTCAGCAGTGAAAATACATGCGTAATCCCCATCAACAACGTACGTCAGCGTTTTCCGCGACCGAACCGGTCATTCAATATCAATGTTATGGCTACCAATAATTTGTCGCTGGAAACGATCGAAGGGGAGGCCACCGGTTTATTCCGGATCATCAGGGGATTGAATGTACAGGAAGAAGCCAATTTCGAAATCACCAAGAGTGACAGCCTGGCAGAGATGCTGTTTGATAATATCAAGTACCTGCGTATTGCTGCCACCATCATCGGGATCATCACCCTCTTTGGTGCTGCGATCGGCCTGATGAACATCATGCTCGTTTCGGTGACCGACCGGACTCAGGAGATCGGTATCCGAAAGGCTATCGGGGCAAAGAAGCATACCATACGGTTCCAGTTTCTCCTTGAATCGATCGTCATTGCCCAGCTTGGAGGCATCATCGGAATCATTCTGGGCGCTATCGTTGGCAATGTGATCGCCTCACAGATCGGATCAAATTTCTTTATTCCATGGGCATGGATCCTGATGGGCGTATTGCTGTGTTTTGCCGTCGCTTTGCTTTCCGGATTCGTTCCTGCCAACAAAGCCGCCCGGCTCGATCCGATTGAGTCGCTCCGGTATGAGTGATTATTCAGAAAGGAGAATTGAGGATATTTACGCCGATAAGCTCATCGTATAGAGATCCCGGCCGGCAGTAATAGACCAGGATCATATATTCATTCATCGTTTCAAAGTGGTTCCCTTCCACATATCCTGCATCCCCCCGGGTGCTGTTGTTCCCAAGAAACAGGTACTGATAATTGTAATACCCCTGTTTCAGATACATTTCAGCCCGGTAACCCTTCAGATCAAAATCATAGGTCATTGAGCCCTCTCTGGTGAACTGATTATCCGTCAGCGAACCGAAAACATACAGGTTGCCATCTGCAAGCGGTGCAGGAAACCTCAGAAAGAAATGGACCTTGACATAATCACATTCGGTTGACATATCCTGCGCATCCTCACATCGGATGTAAACCCTCCCGTTAATATCGGATTCCGTATGGTAAACCCGGTACGCCCTCGGTTCATCTTCCCACAGGACAATATGAAGCGTATCCCCTTCAAACGTGATGGATCTGATCCTGGGTGACCGGTATGTAATGCTTTTTATGTCAAATTCGCGGTACTCATTTCCGCCATCAAATACATTTTCTCCGTCATAGTTGTAGTCAAGCCGCTTATCAATGATCATCCTGGGTTTCAGATCAAGGATGGCATTGTCCCAGCGATTATTTTGCAGTAAAATGACGCGTAAGGTCCGATAAGGATCTTCAATCGAAAATCTTTCCGACAAGATCGAAAAATCGATCTCCTGACGGGTGTCCCTGTCTCCGACTATTACCGGACGCTTGATCCGGGCTTCGATGGTAACCTTCGGATCCATCACCATGAACCGGCGGGTGAATACCGGTTCGCTTTCCCCTGCAAGGAAAACTTTTAAGAGATAATTGCCTGAAATCAGGAATCCCATGTCCTCTGAGGGCATTACAAAACGGTAGTTAGTATAGGGTTGGATCGTGTTGTATGAGGAATGAAATTCCTGCACAGGATTTTCTTCATACCCCGAAAGGTACTCCGTATAGATCAGATTGCTGGCCTGCCAGTTGGAACCGCAATGAATCACCGTATAGCGGTAATCCTTCACATCACCTTCCAGATCATCGAATGTACAAACGAGCCTCTCGTCAGTATTCAGCCGGATTAATGCGGGAGCAAGTTCAAATCCGTCTCGGTACAATTGCACGGAGCGGATATAGGGCTGATAAATATAATTTTCAAATCGGAAATAGGAAGCACGGTAGTAATCCTGGTCAGCACCTACCTGTGCGCAGACCAGGCTCCCGAACAGGGATAAGATTACCCATCCGAAGCCATAGGTGACCATGTGCAGGAAATGTCGCATAATGGAGGGCCCATTCAGCAATAATCATGCAAATGTAGAAAAAGGAACGATCGGGCATGAGGTTGAATTTTGCGAGGGTGTTTTATAAAAATATATGAACATTCTGTTATATTTGTTTGTGCATTTTTTTAATTTCGTCTTCTGTTCACCGAAAGATGAACAGGCTATATTTTAATTATACGGGTATGCCTAAAACGATTAAGATTCGAAAAGGGTTGGATATCAAACTGCTGGGTGAGGCTGCGTCAACCATTACTGAGAGAATCTCCGACTTTGTTGCCATCAAACCAACGGATTTTCATGGGGTGATCCCCAGATTATCGGTACAGGAGGGTGATCGTGTCAAATCCGGCAGCATCTTGTTCCATGATAAACACCATGAACAGGTCTTATTTGCCTCCCCGGTGAGCGGAGAGGTCACCCAGATCAAGCGCGGAGCCAAAAGGGTGATCCGGGAGATCTGCATACATCGAAGTCAGGAGGAGGATTATGTGGATTTTGGTGCTGCTGATCCAAGCAAACTCACAACGGATGAGGTGCGGGATAAGATGATCCGCAGCGGATCATGGCCGGTCATTCGCCAGCGTCCATATTCCCTTATTGCTGATCCGGCCGGCAAACCCAAATCCATTTTCATATCCTGTTTTGACTCTGCCCCTCTCGCTCCCGACTATGAATTTCTTCTCAGGGATCTTCGTATGGAGTGCCTGACGGGCCTGGATGTACTGGCCAGGCTGACTGATGGGAAAATCTACCTGGGTGCCAGGCCGGGATCAAAGGTTGCAGCGGATTTTGCCCTGAATCCCAAAGTGGAGATCAATTACTTCTCCGGACCACATCCCTCAGGCAACATCGGTGTTCAGATCCATCATCTGGATCCGATCAATAAGGGAGATGTCGTCTGGTATGTGAATGTTCAGGATCTTGCTGGCATCGGAAGGTTATTTCTCACCGGGAGGTATGATGCAACCCGGATCATCGCCCTCACCGGTTCGGAAATCATTCACCCGCAGTATTGTAAAGTCCTTCGGGGTTCCTCCGTGGCTGAGATCCTCAACGGAAATGTCAAAGAGGGTAACGTCAGGTACATTTCCGGAAACGCACTGACCGGATCACGGATCAACCGAAACGGTTATCTGGGTTTCTATGATCATCAGATCACCGTACTGCCGGAGGGAAACTATCATGAATTTCTGGGTTGGGCCCTTCCGGGATTGAAAAAATACAGCTTCAGCCATACTTTCTTTTCCTGGCTGTACCCTGGCAGAAAATACCGCCTCGACACCAACCTGCATGGCGCTAACAGGGCTTTTGTCATGACCGGTCAGTTCGAGAAGGTGTTTCCCATGGATATTTATCCGGTACAGCTGATCAAAGCCATCCTGATCAAAGATATAGACCTTATGGAGAACCTTGGGATCTATGAAGTTGATGAGGAAGATTTTGCGCTGTGTGAATTTATTGATACCTCGAAGATCGAAATCCAGTCCATCGTAAGGGAAGGATTGGATCTGATGAGGCAGGAAATGAGTTAACGGAAGGTGAAATGTATGTTAATCCGCATGGAATGAAAGCACTCAGAAGATACCTTGATAAAATGAAACCCCAGTTTTCAAAGGGGGGAAGGTTTGAGAAGTTGCATTCGACGTTCGATGCTTTTGAAACTTTTTTATTTGTACCTGATAAGGTCACTTTCTCAGGCAGTCATATCCGGGATAGTATCGATCTGAAACGGACCATGTCACTGGTGATCCTTGCTCTGATCCCGGCCCTGTTGTTTGGAATGTATAATGTTGGATATCAGCACTTTAATTCCTATGGTACTCACCCTGGATTCTGGCCGGTTTTCGTGTACGGATTTCTTAAGGTGCTACCCCTCATTGTTGTTTCTTATGTGGTTGGCCTGGGGATCGAGTTCATATTTGCCCAGTACCGCGGACATGAAGTCAATGAGGGTTACCTGGTCACAGGGATGCTCATCCCCCTGATTATGCCACCGGATGTTCCGCTTTGGATCCTTGCGTTATCGGTGGCCTTTGCGGTCATCTTCGGCAAGGAGGTCTTTGGCGGAACCGGGATGAATGTACTCAATCCGGCTCTCCTGGCCCGCGGATTTCTGTTTTTTGCCTACCCGGCTGCAATGACGGGCGATAAGGTCTGGATCGCTGGTAAAGCAGATGCTTTTTCCGGTGAAACGGTTCTTGGGCATGCCGTTACAGGAAATATTCAGCTGATCAACGATCCCATGGGCATGTTTATCGGATTGGAACCCGGATCCATTGGCGAAACCTCCGTGATCGCCATTCTCATTGGTGCCGTCATCCTTCTCTTCACCGGCATTGCCAGCTGGCGGATCATGCTGGCCACCCTGCTGGGAACGACATTTCTCGGACTGCTGGTGAATGTAATCGGCGCGAACGACTATATGCAGCTGCCTTTTTATTATCACTTTCTGATGGGCGGATTTGCGTTCGGCGTCGTCTTTATGGCCACCGATCCGGTCACTTCCGCGCAAACGAATAAGGGTAAATGGATCTATGGATTCCTCCTTGGAGCCATGATCATCCTGATCAGGATCTTTAATCCGGCCTATCCGGAAGGCGTCATGCTGGCCATCCTGCTGATGAATGTCTTTGCGCCCCTGATCGACCATTATGTTGTTCAGGCAAATATCCGCCGCCGGATGAAAAGAGCTAAGGTCGCACATGTATGATAAAATGAAAGGAAATACTTACTACGATGAGTAACACATATATATTCAGATACGCTGTCATCCTGGTGGTCCTTGTTGCGGTTGTTCTTTCAACCGCTTCAATGATCCTTAAGCCTTTACAGGATAAAAATGTGGCCATTGCCAAAATGCGAGGGATCCTTGAAGCATGCAATCTGCGCCCGACAGCAGAAAATGCAGTCCAGCTCTATGACGAGCTGATCACCCAGGAAATCGTCATCAACCAGCAGAGTGAAGAAATCAGTATCTATGATGTAAAGCAGAAACAGTTCATCAAAGGTGAAAGCCGTGCCTTTGAGATCGATCTCAAGGCGGAACTTAAACACAAAGCCATGAATCAGGATTATGTCCTGCCTCTGTATAAATACGTAAATCAGCGTGATACCTTTTTGGTCATTCCGATCCATGGGCGGGGACTGTGGGGCCCGATCTACGGTAATATTGCACTGATGACGGATATGAACACGATAGGCGGAGCAAAATTTTCGCATGATAAAGAAACCCCGGGACTGGGTGCTGAAATTGATCAGTACTGGTTCAGCGACCAGTACAAAGGGAAGAAGTTATTTGATGAAGATGGCAAATTTATATCGGTCAGGCCGGTCAAGGGAGGGGTTGACAAGTTGCCCGAAAATATGCGTATTCATGGAGTGGATGCCGTTTCAGGAGGAACCATCACCAGTAATGGTCTGGGCAATACATTCGATAATGTTCTGGAAAGTTATGTTGTTTATCTAACAAAATAGCAGTATACGATGAGCATGCAGCAAAAAGAAAAGGAATCCTTATTTTCCCCCAGGTTCAGGAGGCTGATCACAAATCCTTTGAACAGTGAGAATCCGATCACCGTTCAGGTACTGGGGATTTGCTCAGCGCTGGCGGTGACGGCCAAGCTGAAACCTGCTTTTTTTATGGCGCTCTCGGTCACCGTTGTGGTGGCCTTATCCAATGTGGTAATCTCGCTTCTTCGAAAGGGGATTCCATCGCGGATAAGGATCATCGTTCAACTTACCGTGGTGGCCACACTGGTCATTCTGGTTGACCAGGTACTGAAAGCGTTCGTTTATGATGTGAGCCGGCAGCTATCGGTCTTTGTCGGGCTGATCATTACTAACTGCATTCTGATGGGACGCCTGGAAGCCTTTGCCATGGCCAACAAGCCATGGCCTTCTTTTCTGGATGGTATCGGGAACGGTCTGGGCTACAGCTGGATATTGCTGGCACTCGGCTTCTTCAGGGAGCTATTGGGTAACGGTACCCTATGGGGGTACCGGATCATACCTGAGTCCTTCTACCAGGCAGGGTATCTCAATAATGGGCTCCTCCTCCTGCCCCCTGCCGCCCTGATCCTGGTCGGGACCATCATATGGATACAGCGATCCCGTAACCGGAAGCTGATCGAAGAATTCTGAAACACTCCAAAACACTGACCCATGCAAGAATCCATCAATATCTTTGTCAGGTCGATTTTTATCGACAATATGATCTTTGCCTATTTTCTGGGTATGTGCTCCTACCTGGCCGTCTCCAGGTCAGTGAAAACCGCACTCGGGCTTGGTGTTGCCGTTATCTTTGTCCAGGTGATCACCGTTCCGGTCAACTACCTGCTCAACAGGTATATGCTGACACCCGGTGCCTTGAGCTGGCTAAGCCCCCGCCTGGCCGACGTTGATCTTAATTTTCTGAGTTTCATCATGTTCATCGCTGTCATTGCTTCTATGGTGCAACTTGTGGAAATGGTCATTGAGAAGTTTTCACCTGCACTGTACAACTCCCTGGGGATATTTCTTCCCCTGATCGCCGTGAATTGCGCTATTTTAGGGGGATCCTTGTTTATGCAGGAGTGGGAGTTTGAAAATTTTGGGCAGACAGTGGCTTTCGGACTGGGATCAGGCATTGGCTGGGCGCTTGCCATTACGGCCATCGCCGCGATCAAGGAGAAGATCAGGTATTCGCATATCCCGGGTCCCCTGCGGGGCCTTGGGATCTCATTTATCCTGACAGGCCTGATGGCCATCGCCTTTATGAGCTTTTTAGGAATTAAGTTATAAGCCAATTAAATCGCATCTGCAATGCTTTTACTCATAGGTGCCGGACCGGTGATTATTTCTGGGACACTGGTGTTCCTGGTGGTCATTCTGTTCCTTGTCGGAATCCTGCTGTTTGTCAGAAAAAAACTGACCCCGCAGGGTAAGGTAAAGATTTCCATCAATGATGAAAAAGAACTGGAGGTCGAACCCGGATCTTCTCTCCTGGTAACACTTGCCAATGAGCGCATCTTCCTGCCCTCTGCCTGCGGCGGAGGAGGAACCTGCTCGATGTGCCGCTGCCAGGTGCTTGAAGGAGGAGGTTCCATACTGCCAACCGAAGTCAACTATTTCACCCGCAGGGAACAACATGAAAACTGGCGTCTGGGATGCCAGGTGAAAGTCAGGCAGGATCTGAAGATCCATATCAATCCTGAGATTTTCGGTATTAAGAAATGGGAATGTGAAGTTATTTCCAACCGCAATGTTGCCACATTCATTAAGGAGTTCAAGGTGAAACTTCCGGAAGGTGAGAATCTTACGTTCCGATCCGGTGGCTATATCCAGGTGGATGTACCCCCCTGCCAGGTGGATTATCGCAACGATATCCATGTGGAAGATGAATATCGGGAAGACTGGGATAAGTACCGCATGTGGGATCTGAAAATGAAGAACGGTGAGCCGGTATTCAGGGCTTATTCCATGGCCAATGAACCTGCTGAAGGCAATATCATCATTCTTAACGTCCGCATTGCCACACCGCCATTCGACCGTAAGACCGGCGGCTTTATGAATGTGAATCCCGGTATTTGTTCGTCCTACATATTTTCCCGGAAACCGGGCGATAGAGTCACCATCAGCGGGCCCTACGGCGAATTTTTTATTAAAAATACACAACGGGAGATGATGTTCATTGGGGGCGGAGCAGGAATGGCCCCGATGAGATCACACATCTTTGATCAGTTTAAAACCCGGAACACCACACGGAAAGCAACATTCTGGTATGGTGGCCGATCCAGGAGAGAATTATTCTATATAGAACAATTTGAGGAGATTGCCAGGACACATCCGAATTTTAAATTCCATGTCGCGCTGTCTGAACCAAAACCCGAAGATAACTGGCAGGGGTATAAGGGATTCATCCATCAGGTACTGATGGATAATTACCTTTCCCATCACCCCGAACCGGAAGAGATCGAATACTATCTGTGCGGCCCCCCACTGATGAACAGTGCGGTTTTGAAAATGCTTGACGATTATGGTGTGCCAAGCGAAATGATCGCTTTTGACGATTTCGGGGGATAATTGAACTGATACCTTTATCCATGGTCTACCGGATCACACTTGCTCTTATCCTGATCGCCTGTAGTACAGGATGTTCCAGAGTGTACCAGAAGATGACCCTCCAGGGCCAGACTCAGGGAACGTATTATGCCATAACGTATTATGATTACGATGGAAGGAATTTCCGGCAGGATATTGATTCGATCCTCAGGGCATTTGATGCATGCGCATCCCTGTGGAATCCAAACTCCATCCTGTCACGGGTGAACAAAAATGACACCGCGGTAATACTGGACGACTGGTTCATGGATCTCTTCAATAAAAGTAAGGAGATCTCGCACATCACCTCAGGCTCGTTCGATATGACCGTCGGCCCCCTGGTCAATGCCTGGGGTTTTGGTTTTGAAAACCGCCTTGTCATGGATTCGCTGAAGGTAGACAGTCTTCTGCGATTTACCGGGTATCGGCTGGTTGAGATGGAGAATGGTCGGGTCATAAAAAAGGATCCACGGCTCAGGATCGACTTCAATGCGATTGCACAGGGATACGCAGTGGATTTGCTCGCTGCTTTTCTGGAATCAAGAAAGATCCACATTTTCCTGATCGATATCGGGGGTGAGGTATTTGCCCGGGGATTGAAGCCCGATGGTTCGAAATGGAGGGTAGGGATCGAGAAACCTGCAGCCAGACCGTCGGATGACCGCCGGCTGAAAGCTGTTCTGGAGCTGAAAGACGAAGCTATCGCCACTTCGGGGAATTACAGAAAATTCATCGAGGAAGACGGTGTCAGGTATTCCCATGCGATCGATCCTACCACGGGTTATCCCACACGAAATTCATTACTCAGCGTCTCTGTTAGAGCGAAGAGCTGCTGGGAGGCTGACGCCTATGCTACCGCCCTGCTGGTCATGGGTCTCGACAAATCACTCGCATTCCTTTCCCTGCATCCGGAGTTGGACGCTTACATGATTTACTCCGATGCCACCGGTGAGTTAAAAACGGAGATGACACAGGGTATCCATCAGATACTTGCGGAGGAAAATGAATAAACCGTGCGGATGCACAGGATCACGGATCCGTAGATTGCAAATTATTCCGGCAATCAGCCCCTCCCTCACCTGAACCGCAGGTACAGGCCAGGTTTTCACCGGTCTTGGGGTCCACACTGCTACAGCGTTTCTCGAACCGGCCTCCTTTTTTAAACAGCATTTTAATGCCAATGCTCATAAAGGCAAATGCGATCAGTACGATCGTGATCAGCAGTAATTTTATCATTGAGCTTTCGTTCAAATAATTTTACTAAAATCCTGTCCCCGATAGCCCGGGATCACACTGAATTATACCGGACACCCGATTTTCATCACTTTCCAACCGGCCATCCCACTAGTGCGGAGTCTCCGCTGCGCTTCAACCTGCAACCTGTAATCCCGCTTCGCGGGATCTCGCTGCGCTCGACCTGCAACCTGTAACCTGTTCCGCAATCACAGCAGCGCCCGCTGCCCGTACTTCCCCGACAGGCGTTTGTATTTCTTGCTCCG
>JAGONC010000016.1 GCA_017993235.1 Lentimicrobiaceae bacterium | reverse complement strand
CATCAAGATCATGATCGTTGACGATGAGCTGGATCTGGAGATCCTTTTTCGTCAGAAATTCCGAAAACAACTGAAAGAAAACGAACGGAGATTTGAATTTGCCGGCAATGGTCTGCAGGCGCTGGCGCTACTTCTGGAGCACCCGGATACCTCCATCATCCTCTCGGATATCAACATGCCTGAGATGGATGGATTGACCTTGCTGGCCAGGCTCAATGAGTTGAAAAATCCCGCCCTGAAGACCGTGATCGTATCTGCTTACGGAGATATGGACAACATCAGGACTGCCATGAACCGGGGTGCTTTCGATTTCATTACCAAACCCATCAATTTTGACGACCTGGAGATCACGATCCAGAAAACCATTGATCAGATCAGGATCCTCAAGAAGGCGAATGAGGAACATGAAGAACTGGTTTCCCTGCAACATGATCTGAACATTGCTGCTGAGATCCAGCATGCAATCCTCCCCAAGAAATTTCCTCCCTTTCCTGACCGGAATGATTTCGACATTCATGCTTTTATGGTTGCTGCCAAGTCGGTCGGAGGTGATTTCTATGACTTTTTCATGATCGATCATGACCATATCGGGCTGGTGATCGCCGATGTATCCGATAAGGGAATTCCTGCGGCGATCTATATGGCCGTCAGCAGGACCATTATCCGGGCCGCGGCCATCAAGGGACTTTCGCGAAAGGAATGCCTGGAATACTCCAACCAGCTGCTTTGTAAGGAAAGTGTGAACCAGATGTTTGTAACGGTCTTCTATGGCATTCTGAATACACGGACCGGTGCGTTTGAGTATTCCAACGGAGGCCACAATCCCCCCTATGTCATCGGCCTGGATTCAACGGTCAGGGGGCTGGAAAAAACCGGAGACATTGTGCTGGGGGCAATGGAAGACGTTCCCTATCATCAGAAAAGCACACAGTTTCAACCCGGGGATGCGCTTTTCCTTTATACCGACGGAGTGACAGAAGCCATGAACATCAGCTATGAGCTTTACTCCGAATCGCGACTTGAAGCAGCCCTGAAAGATGCCAGCCAGCATACGCCGGGAGAGATCATTCAGCAGGTATCTTCTTCCCTGGAAGCCTTTACCCTGGGTGCCCAGCAATCCGATGACATCACCATGATGGTTGTCAGGTACAGCCCACACTAAAATGCTGACGATAGCGTGCACCGGTTGAAAAAAATACCCACGTTTCTGAAAGGATTGTTATGGATCATCCTGGTAGCGCTCATCCTGCTATTCACTGACCGAAACAACCGTAATCCGGATACCCGCAGTGAGGTTAAAGCCTATCAGGACAATACGGTACCCATTCTTCTGCATAATGAAGTCACTCCTGAATTCAGGGCATATGTCAGGGAAGGCATAGGCAAGGGATGGCCGTCTCAAAAAATCAGACTGGCATTGATCGAATATTCCGACAGCCCTTTTACAGAATTTACGGAAAAGGGTATCAAAGAAGGATTGAACCGGATCGGTTTGATGGCGGATAAGGATTACCTGCTTGAGATCATGAATGCCCAGGGGGATATCACCATGCTGAACAGCATCATGGATGTGGTAGCCACCAAGCCCTATGATTTCGTTATAACGACCTCCACTCCCACCCTTCAGGCTGCCTGCAGAAAGCTGTCGGACAAGACCGTGATCTTTACCACGGTGGCTGATCCTGTCACGGCAGGTGCTGGTACCACTTTTACCGAACACCGGCCCAATATGACGGGGATCTCTACCCTTTCGGATTTCAGGGGAATGGTTAGCCTGGTCAATGCCTTGATGCCAGGGACAAAGAGGGTCGGTACGCTGTTGAATCCATCGGAAGTGAATGCCGTAGTGAATAAGGAGACCTTTGAAACCACCCTCACTGAACATGACATGACCCTTGTTGCTGTACCTGTGAATTCTGCTTCAGAAATCGGAAATGCTATTCAGTCGCTGGCTTCGATGGATATCCAGGCTATCTGCCAGATCGTCGACAACATAACGGGAGCCGCTTTTCCTCAGATCATCAGCGTGGCCAATGATTACAACTTACCCTGTTTTACCTTTGACTCCCCTCAGATCAAAAATGGCGCGCTGGCTGCGGTTGCCAGGGATTACTTCCAGGCAGGCATTGAAGGCGTTTACGTGCTCGCCAGGGTTATTGCCGGTGAAGATCCGGCGAAAATACCCTTTCAGTTCGTCAGTAAAACAGACATCCTGATCAACAAACAGGTTGCTGAAAGACTAGAGATAAAGATACCTGCTGCCTATCAGGCATACTTGATTGATACAGAATAAGATGAGTGAGCCATTTTCGATCCGTAAAGAAAACCGGGAAGGACAACTTCTGATTGTTCTGAACGGCAGACTCGACGCCTACTGGTCGACCATCCTGAGCGAGGAAATCGATGCGTGCATTCATGAGGGATTCTATTCCATCGCCCTGGATTCAACCGGGGTTACCTATATCAGTTCAGCGGGTATCCGGGTATTTGTTCACCACTATAAAAAACTGAAAGAGATCCAGGGTTCTTTTATGCTTGCCAGTTCCTCTCCCCAGGTAAAATCGGTGCTCGATATGGCAGGTCTGAATATGCTCCTGCACGGGAAAGAACACCGGAAGAAGCAGGAACCGTCGGTCCAGGTTCAGGAATCCTGCCTGGGACAGGTCAGGTATACCGTCCAACAAATGGGTCCGGAGGGAGAACTCACCGGGATAACGATCGGATCTGCGGGGGATCTGGCCAGCAGCAGAATCATTCCTGAAAGCGTTCACACCCTCCCTTTTCATTCCGGATTGTACGGTGTGGGAATCGGCGCGTTTGGTGATGATTTTGGGGATTATTGCCACCGCATGGGTGAATTTATCGGGCTCGGAGATGTCATTGCCTGTTTGCCAACCGATGGCCGTAAAAAGCCGGATTACCTGAGCAGGGTCGGACGGATGATCCCGCAGGTCAACCTCCTGTACGGTATGCTCTTTGAAGGGGAATATTCCCACAGAGTCCATTTCGAAATGATGGATCTGAAGGACAAGCTACACTTCACCGACCTCATCGCACAGCTTTACGAACTGGTTCCCTTTAAAAGGGCTGGTATCGTAATGGTTGCTGAAACAAGGGGTCTGGTAGGCGTTTCGCTTGCCACGGATCCGCTCTCGGGTGATCCGTCAGCTCCGCTGTTTTCATTTCCGGAAATCAAACAGCAGGTGACGGTGACCACCGAGCCTGAATTTAACGGTAAGCTGACCCTGACCACAGGCATTGCCACACGGATTCGGGAGGATACAGATAACGGCTTTGTAAGACCATTGAAAACCTCATCTCCATTTTGGGGACATTTCCATACGGCAGTTTTTTCCTATCACCCGTTGAAAAAACAATGGGACAAACCCCAGGAGGTGATTCAACAGCTGTTCGGCGAACACCAGTTTGAGACGATCCTGCATCTGGTGAATGATGAACGGCCCCATGCAGGTATCGGAGAAAGTGAGTTCCTGGCCGGAACCCTATGGATTGGCGAGATAAAAAACATGAAAACAGGCTGAAAAAAGCGCAACGATGAGTTTACTGATCGGCTCACTGATCATCGGACTGATACTCTCCCTGCTTGCCATGGGGGTATTTATCAGCTTTCGCATCTTTAATTTTCCGGACATCACCGTGGAAGGATCCATCACTTTAGGTGCTGCACTCGCTGCAGCTGCCATCCAGGGAGGTCTTCATCCGCTGGCAGGCACCCTGCTTGCTTTTGTAGGAGGATTCCTGGCCGGGATGATCACAGGGATCCTCCATGCCAAATTCAGGATCAATGCCCTGCTGGCCGGGATCCTGGTCATGACCGCTTTATATTCAATCAATCTGCATGTGATGGGGAAAAGCAACATTCCCCTGTTGACGCAGACCACCCTTTTCACGTATCTGGAGCGCTTGGCTCATACCTTATTCCCTGGCAGCGACACCATGCTCCTGGCAGGCTGGACGGTACCTATCCGGCACCTGGTGCAAGCGCTGGCATTGCTTGTCACCATCTCGTTCGTTGGATGGATATTACGCTGGTTTTTCTCCAGTCATTTTGGTACAGCCATGCGTGCAACCGGAAATAATCAGCAGATGATCAGGGCGCTGGGGGTCAACACCGACAGGATGATCATCCTGGGTATCGGGCTTGCCAATGGCATGATCGGGCTTTCCGGTGCTTTGCTCGCCCAGTACCAGGGATTTGCGGATGCCCAGATGGGGATCGGAATGCTGGTATGGGGACTGGCCAGCGTAATCATCGGAGAAGCGCTCATTAATGCCCGGAGTGTCGGGCTCCTGATCACCGGTGCCGTCATGGGTTCGGTGTTTTTCAGAATACTCGTCGCCATCGCACTCCGGCTGGGAATGAACCCCAACGACCTGAAACTGATCACGGCGCTTTTCGTGCTGATCGCCCTGGTACTTCCGGCACTGATGAAAAAACTACGAATCAAACCCTTGCTGAATGACACCCGGTAAGCCCATACTCCAGATCATGGATCTCCGCAAGACCTTTCATCCGGGTACTCCCAATGAGGTCAGAGCCTTGCAGGGAATCAGCTGTGAAATCCGCAACGGCAGTTTTGTAATCCTTGTGGGAACAAATGGCAGTGGAAAGTCAACCCTCCTGAACGCGGTTGCCGGCGTTTTTCTGCCTGATTCGGGCAAGATCCTGCTGAATGACAGGGACATCACACACACTCCGGAGCACAAGCGCGCACTTCAGTTCGGAAGAGTGTTCCAAAATCCCTTCAGCGGTACCGCACCGGATATGACCGTGTCCGAAAACCTGTCACTGGCAGCCAAAAAAGGTTACCCCAGGGGATTGGGTAGGGCCCTGACTGCGAAAAACCGATCCGTTTTCAGGGAACGAATCAAATCCCTGAATATGGGTATAGAAGACCGGCTCGATACACCGATCGGAAAACTTTCAGGCGGACAAAGGCAGGCTCTTACCCTGCTGATGGCTGCATGGGTGAAACCCCAGATCCTGCTCCTGGATGAACATACGGCCGCCCTGGATCCTAAAACGGCTGCTAAAGTCGTCCAGCTTACCCGCGAGATCGTCGAAAAAGATCACCTTACTACCCTGATGGTTACCCATTCGATGCAGCAGGCCATTCATCTGGGCGACAGAATCCTGATGCTTCACCAGGGAAAGATCGTCAAAGATATTTCCGGTGAAGAAAAAAAGAACCTGAAAGTCAATGACCTGATGGAATTTTTTGATGAGATCCGACGAAAGGACCTCATCGATCCTTCCCTGGCAGACCTGTTACGCCTGAATTATGTATAGCGGTAGGATAACCTTTCCCGGAGAAAAGAGATCGTACAAAATTTACTGAACTATCCTGTTTAAAATGAATAAATTCCTATTTTTACGACGTAATATTTTCATCATCCGATGATCGACTTTGACGGTGCCAGGCAATTTATCATCAACAAGCTGAAAAACGAGCTGCGGCCTGAGCTGCAGTATCACAATTTCGAACATACGCTCGACGTTCTTGAATCAGTCGAACGGCTCGCACAACTGGAAAAGGAAAACGGACACGGCCTGCTGCTGCTGAAAACAGCCGCACTTTTTCACGATTCGGGGATGCTGATCCAGTACGGTGACCATGAAGAAGCTTCAGGGATCATCACAAGGCAATACCTTCCTGATTTTGGATACACCGAGCAGGATATTGAGATCATCAATAAAATGATCCTGTCGACCAAATTACCGCAAAGCGCACATACCCGTCTCGAAAAGATCCTGTGCGATGCAGATCTCGATTACCTGGGCAGGGATGATTTCTATATGATCGCTCATCGCCTTCGTTATGAATGGAGTCAGCTGAACATTTTTCCGACATCCCTGTATGAATGGTACCGACTGCAGTTGAATTTTCTGATCCACCACGATTACTACACTCCTTCTGCCACCCACCTGCGACAGGAGAAAAAGAATATCCATCTTGCCGAAATCAGAGAACTGATCCGAGAGGGATGAATAATGACCCCGTGTATGGACTGCAGGGCCTGAAACATCCATTTTACCCTGGCTGAATGGGACGATGAGACTACTGATGACATACTGGAAGGAAAAACCCCTCGCGGTCATTATGCTGCTGGCCATCATCCTGCGGCTGATTGCCGCCGTGTTTGCCAGGGGATTTGGCATGCATGACGATCACTTCATCATCATTGAACCTACCCATTCCTGGGCAATCGGACAGGATTACGATAACTGGCTTCCCTGGAGTGAGGAGAACAAGGGCCCATCAGGTCACAGCTTTTTTTATACCGGTTTTATGTACATCGTCTTCCTCCTCCTGGAATCCCTGTCCATCCATTCGCCGCAGACCCAGATGCTCATTGTCAGGCTGATCCATGCCATCTTTTCGCTGATCACCGTATATTATGGCTACCGGATCACCCTGGTACTCGCCGGTGAAAAATCCGCCCGTACAGCCGGGCTGCTGCTTGCTGTCTTCTGGTTCATGCCGTGGCTCAGTGTCAGAAACCTTGTCGAAGTCGTTTGTATCCCCTTTATGGTCCTGGGTACCTGGTATCTGCTGAAGACCTCACCCGGATGGAAATGGAAAACCCTGATGGCAGGCTTCATGTTTGGACTTGCCTTTGCCGTCAGGTACCAGGTGTTTATGTACATTGCAGGTGTATGGCTTGCCTTACTCCTGGAAAAAAAATGGAAGGAAAGTCTGTCCTTTGTGCTTGGACTGGCTGCTTCCATCCTGCTGACGCAGGGTGTGATTGACTTCTTTATCTGGAATACACCCTTCGCAGAACTCAAACAATATATCCTGTACAACATCCACCACCGGTTGGAGTACATCACGGGCCCATGGTACAACTACCTTGTGTTTTTACTGGTCATGCTCATACCGCCTGTAAGTGTCTTTATTTTCACCGGATTGATCAGGAACTGGAAAAAGCAGCTGATCCTGTTCCTTCCGGTCCTTCTTTTCCTGATCTTTCACTCCCTGTTCCCTAACAAACAGGAGCGGTTCATCATACCCATCGTTCCCTTTCTGATCATATCGGGAGTGAGCGGATGGCAGGCATTTACGGAGCAATCCGGAATCTGGCAGCATAGCAGACGTTTGCTTTTTGCCTGCTGGATATTCTTCTGGATCATTAATCTTGCACTGTTACCCTTCGTCACTACCATGTACTCGAAAAAAGCACGTGTGGAATCCATGACCTACCTGTCGCGATACGCGGGCATTGATTTCGTACTGTTCGATGACACCTTCCGGCACGAGGTGCTGATCCCTCCCTCGTATTATTACGGTGAACGGTTGAATGTTTATTCCATCAGCGGCACCCACCCGGTGGACTCCCTGAAAACCCAGCTTGAGGTCTATGGTAAGGCAAAATACCCCCGCTTTGTACTCCTCTTCCAGGATAAGGATATCGAACAACGGGTGAATAAGATCAAAGACCTTCTTCCCAACATTGATTATGAAACCCGGATAGAGCCCGGTCTGGTGGACCGGTTCCTTTCCTGGCTCAATCCCGTCAATGCCAACCAGACGGTGATCATTTACCGCAACAGGGACTTTTATCCGGATAAGAGAGCCGGTTAACGATATATGATATCTGATTTGAAATATGATATTTGATTTTTGATTTTTGATTATGACGATCGAGGAAGCGAAACAACGGATCAGGGAGCTGACGGATCAGATCCATGAGCACAATTACCGGTATTATGTGCTGGCCGATCCCGTGATCACCGACGTCGAATTCGATCAGTTGATGAAAGAGCTCGAAAAGCTTGAAAACGAGTTTCCAGGGCTTGTTGATCCAAATACTCCGACCCGGCGGGTTGGAGGAGAAATCACCAGGGAGTTCCGGCAGGTGGTCCATGACTACCCCATGCTCTCCCTCGGCAATACGTATTCAGAAGAAGAGGTCACCGAGTTTGACAGACGCCTGAGAAAATTGATCAGCGGGGACATTGTTTACGTATGTGAACTAAAATTTGATGGCGTTGCCATCGGGCTTAGGTATCATGAGGGCAGGCTGCAGCTGGCAGCTACCCGGGGTGACGGGATCCAGGGGGATGACGTTACCAGCAACATAAGAACCATACGTTCGATCCCTTTGCAACTGCGGGGTGATTATCCCCCTGCGTTTGAGATCAGGGGGGAAGTGTTTCTTCCCCTTGAAGGTTTTAATAAACTCAACCAGGAAAGGGAAGAGATCGGGGAAACTCTGTTTGCCAATCCCAGGAACGCAGCGGCAGGCAGCCTGAAAATGCAGGACTCAGCCCTGGTTGCACGCCGTCCTCTCGATTGTTACCTCTATCATGTGCTGGGAGAACAACTGCCTTTTGATAATCACTACGACAACCTGATGAAAGCCAGGGAATGGGGACTCAAGGTCTCTCCCTATATTGCAAAATGCCATTCGGTGGAAGAAATTTTTGATTTTATAAATTATTGGAATACAGCACGTTATGATCTACCTTTTGGCATTGATGGTGTGGTTGTGAAGGTGAACGCTTACGCGCAGCAGGAGGATCTGGGATTTACGGCCAAATCACCCCGATGGGCCATCGCCTATAAATTCAAGGCAGAGAAAGTAGCGACCCGGCTGCTTTCGATTGACTTTCAGGTGGGGAGAACCGGTGCGGTCACGCCGGTGGCCAACCTGAAACCTGTACTCCTTGCCGGAACCATCGTAAAACGGGCCTCCTTGCATAACGCCGACATCATCAAAAAACTGGATGTCCGTATTGGAGATACTGTTCTTGTGGAAAAGGGAGGAGAGATCATCCCGAAAATCGCCGGCGTTGACCTGTTGCAGCGATCACCCGAAGCTGTACCCGTGGACTTCATCACCACCTGTCCCGAATGTGGTACCAGGCTCGTCCGTAAGGAAGGGGAAGCCATTCACTATTGTCCGGATGAAGAGGGATGTCCGCCACAGATCAAGGGCAGACTCGAACATTTTATCAGCCGGAGGGCCATGAATATCGAAAGCCTGGGAGAAGGGAAAATCGGAATGCTTTATGACAATGGCCTTGTCAGGGATGTTGCTGATCTTTATTTGCTGACGTATGAGGAGCTTTATGGGCTCGAAAAAATCTATGCCGCAGGACCTGACAAAAAGGAGAAAAAAATAAGCTTTCGGGAAAAAACAGTGAATAATATCCTTGAAAGCATTCAGGCATCGCGGGAAGTGCCGTTTTCCCGTGTCCTTTTCGCGCTGGGGATCCGGTACGTCGGGGAAACGGTCGCAAAAAGACTCGCTCAGCACTATAAAAGCATCGAGAGGTTAATGGAAGCCGATTATATGGAACTGATACTGGTGGACGAGATCGGCGAAAAGATCGCAGAAAGCATTCGGGCATATTTCAAGAATCCGAAAAACATCCGGCTGATCCAGCGGTTAAAGGAAGCCGGTATTCACCTGAAAGCCGGCCGGGAGGAGGTGGAACTGGTTTCCAACAGGCTCGAAGGCAAAGCAATTGTTGTCAGCGGCGTTTTTACCCGTTTTTCACGGGAAGAGATCAAGCGATTGATTGAAGTCAACGGAGGTCGCAATGTTTCAGGGGTTAGCTCCAAAACCGATATGATCGTGGCAGGTGCCAATATGGGGCCTAAAAAACTGGAACTGGCCCGGAACCTCGGCATTAAGATGATTTCCGAAGAAGAATTTATGAGGCTATTGGGAATCAATGGGATGGACCCCAGGGCACCCCGATAGCTATCGGGACACTACCCGAATTCCGGTGCAAGCACCGGGGAATGTGTCAATGTACCCACCCCCCGGCTCCCTCCCTGCGAGCAAGGAGGGGGAGATGGAATCCATTCTGATTACCTGATTTTGCGGACATCTCCTGAGCCGGTCACGGAAATGGATTTCACCTGGGTCATCCCCCTGTAATAGACATCTCCCGATCCACTGGAGGTCACCGACAGATCACCATCAATCCAGACACTGGTATCCCCTGAACCGGATTTATCAATGGTACATACCGTTGCCTTCAGGTCATCTGCATCCACATCACCCGAACTGACCTGTTTGATCGTAAGGATATCCGTGGTGCCCGAGAGCTCAACGTCACCTGAGCCGGTAAGTTTCACCGTACATTCCTTCATGTTTCCGCCATGAAGGAAAACATCCCCTGATCCATTGACACCAATATGAGCATTTATAACTGTGCCCTCAACTTCGGAATCCCCGGATCCATTGATGCGAAGATCAAGGGCATCGGTATTCAGCTTCAGCCGGGTATCACCCGAACCATTAACCCTGACCTCCAGTTGAGGGACCTCCAGTAGAGTCTCGGTCCGGCAGTCACCGGATCCGTTGAAATGCAAACGCTCCAGATCGGTGACCGTGATATGTGCTTTCAGTGTTTTAACATTCATGGGACACCTGTCCAGATCGATCACCAGTATGCCATCCTGCACCCACGTTTCCACCTTGTCCATCACGGACTCATCCGTTTCAATGACAACCCGCGGTGAAGACCCCTGGTAAATATACAGATCGACTGAACTCCTGTTTTCAATGGCTTTAAAAGGATCAACATTCCTTTCCTGGGAAACCTGCGCAAAACTTCCGCTGATCATAAGACCAGAAATCACTCCTGTTATTAAAAATCTAATCATAACGCTAAAATTTTAAAATGTTCATTCTACTATCAAGATTACTTTGTGCCTTTGTGCCTTTGTGCCTTTACGCCTTTGCGCCTTTACGCCTTTACGCCTTTCTACCACGCTTTAATCATCACCCCCGCATTGGCACTCTCAATATGGATCTGTGAGGCTGTACTTTTGTTATCTCCAATGACACCGCGGTAATAGGAGGTAACCGGATCTGCAGCATCCTTGACGACAGAAGCCTTCTCTTTTGGATAGCTCAATGAGCCCAGCCTGATGGTAGCATCCAGCTGAAAGCTTGCTTCTTCATCAACTCCGAGTTCAACATTTCCGTACTGGTTGTCAATCCTGACATCGTCAAAGCCTGGAGCAATGTATTTCAACTGGAACGCACCATATTTTGAATAGACTCCGATATGTTTCAGCAATTTGGCGATCTTCAGGGTGGTAAACTCAGCGGTGATATCCGCCGTCTGCATATCGCCAATCGTGTACGTATCGTACTTCGAGTCAATATCGGCTGCGGTAACTTTTTCGATCCTCGCTGTGGAAAACTTGGATTCGATATCCATATTCTTACAGTCATAAACAATGAATTCGGAATATTTGATATCGGCGGCACATCCTGTCATCGTTTCAATGGATGCCTTCCCGAATTTGATTTCAAGATCATTATCATTATGGATCATGCTTTTGGCTTCCATGCTTCCATAGCTAAGGTCAATCTCAGCCGGGCCCTGCACATTCTCGATATAAATGTCTCCAAATCGGTTATCCAGGGATAAGGCAATTTTTTCCGGCATGTGGATCATGTAGTCGATCTGAATGGAAACGCGGTCATTGTTGCCCTTGAATGCGTCGTTTATCTCCGTTTCGGCCACTACTTCCGAAGTTGATCCATGCATTTCCACACGGATCATATCAAAGATCCTGTCAGCTTTCTCTTCGTTGGCTGCATCCACCGAAATGGTCACTTCCAGCGAAACGGCGCTCCGGTCCCAGTTCGCACAATGGATCTTTCCGTATTTGTTATCGACATGGAGATGGGCATTCGTACCAATCGTGAATTCCTTGCTGATCGTCCGGGTGAATTTGTCGCCGCTGCCGTTCACGGATGTAACAGCTGTCATCAAAGGGATGATGAGCAGGAGGCGCATAACAGGTAGTTCATTTATTTTCATGGTGTTGCGTAATTGTTAGGAAGATGGATTTTCTGAATTTACGATATCTTTTCCTGATGATAATTCATTGATGATATGGTCAAGAAGGCTGGTGATGATCCGGTAGTTATTGACAATGGCATCCATCACTCTTTCATTTTTACCACTGGCGACATATTCCTGCTGCAATTGGAGGTTAGAGCTTTCCAGTTCATCCACCTCGGAAAGAGCCTGTTTCCTAATCCTTTCCGCTTCTTCTTTCGAAGTGGTCAGGGATTCGATCTGCTGAAGCTTTTCACCGGTAAGTGTCGTATAATACACTTCCACATCTTTCAGTTCAGGAGGAAGTTCACTAGCTGCTGTACCTTTCATCACGGACCTGGGGATCAGGTTAAAATAATTAATGGTGAATGAAGCGGCAATGATGATCAAAACCACTGCTGCCACCCGCCAGATATTGTTGAGGTAGGCTGGTTTTTTCCGCGGATGGTGAAACTCCTGCAATTTCATCAGGAATCTTTCGACGTGATCCTCCGGGGGTTCAGCGTGATCAAATTCCTGTCGTTTGTTGCGGACCAGATGTTCGAGCTTATCCATAATATGCAGCTGATATAAGGTCAGATAATGAATTTTCGGATGCGTGACTCCTTAATGATCTCCAGCAATTTCTGTTTCGCTCTGAAATACCGGATGCGGGATGTGTTGTTGGAGATATTCAATATGGTTGAGATCTCATCGTGATCATACCCTTCGAAAAGGTGTAGCGACAATACAATCCGGTAATCTGCCGGCAACTCACCAACAGCCTGGCGGATCTCTTCCACTTTCAGGGAAATATCCTCATCATCCTGTTCTTCATGAGGAATCTGATGGTCATATTCTTCGATGAAGGTAAGCCCCGCATTCTTTTTCAATGCATCCAGGGAGTTGTTGATCACAATGCGTCTGAACCATGCTCCGAAAGTTGAGGTACCCCTGAATTCGTGCAGATTCCGGAAGGCATCCAGAAAGGAATCCTGCATGATATCTTCCGCATCCTGCGGCCTGCCGAGTATCCGTAAACTGGTATTATACATGGTTTTATAGTACATTTTATACAATTCCAGCTGTGCTCGCTGATCTCCCTCCCTGCACTGCTCGATGAGTTCCTGATGTGTATTCTTATAAATAACTTCCAAGAGGATTTTTTTGATAAAGACCGTTGCAAACCTGAAATGTTACAAAAAGTTTCCAAAAATCCCAAAAAAATATCCTTAAGTTTGCCCCGCTAACCGGTCGAAGCTCTTGGAAGAACGAAACCAAAACAGGATCGCCTATGGATTGATCATCATCTCGATGATCTTCTGGGGCATGAGCTTTATCTGGACATCCATTGTCTTTCGTTGCTACCCGCCGGTGACCACCATTTTTTTACGGCTGGCGCTGTCTTCCTTCATCCTGATGGCGGTGCTGCTGGCCACCAGGAAACTGGAGCGGATCAGAAGGAAGGATGTCGGATTATTCCTGATCGCCTCTTTTTTCAATCCCTTCCTGTACTTTATCGGTGAAAATTTCGGATTGAAGTACACCAGCCCGTCCATCAGTGCTGTGGTGATCGCAACCATTCCGCTGCTAACGCCTGTTGCAGCCTGGTTCATCATCAGGGAAAGAATCTCGTGGCTGAACATTGCCGGCATCGTTCTGTCGTTTGCAGGGATCCTGCTTATGCTCATCAACCGTGACATGACCATCAGCGCTTCTCCTGCAGGAATTGGATTCCTCTTTTTTGCCGTCATTTCTGCAGTGATCTACACTCCCTTTCTGAAGAAACTTACCCAACGGTATGATCCGGTTTCGATCATCGCCTGGCAGAACCTTTTCGGTGTACTCTATTTCCTGCCGTTATTCCTGATCTTCGACCTGAACGAATTTATAACCATCAAACCCGGCTGGAGAACCATCTCCGCACTGATCCAGCTCTCCCTCTTCGCCTCAACATTTGCCTATATCCTGTTCACCTACGGTGTTAAAAAAATCGGCGTGAGCCGTACCAATGTCTTTACCAATCTCATCCCGATCTTTACCGCTTTCTTCTCCTGGTTCATCCTTTCAGAATATTTCAATCTGCATAAAATACTGGGGATCCTGATTGTCATTGCAGGGGTCATCCTGACCCAGTTCCAGCACTTGAAAAAGAAAGGTCAGAGGCTAAACTGACCTTCCTGTGGTATCCGCTGAACGATCATAAAACCTGTCAATTTTTTTCCGAACTTTGCAAATCCCTTCGTTTGAATTCTTATAACAATAACATAATGAAAATCATTGTATTAGGTGCCGGTTTAATCGGAGGTCCCATGGTGAGGGACCTGGTGAATGATCCCGATTTAATCATTACCGTGGTGGATAGACAGACGGCCAACCTCGACAAACTGGGAGCTGATTTTAAAGGAATCCGGATAACATCCGATCTGGCTGACAAGGGGAATCTTCAAAAGCTGATCCAGGATCAGGACATTGTCCTGAGTGCCGTTCCGGGTTATCTGGGATATGAGACCCTGAAAACCGTAATCGAGGCCGGAAAGAATATTGTGGATATCGCCTTTTCACCGGAGGATATCTTCACCCTTGACGAACGGGCCAGAAGCATGGGAGTCATTGCTGTCGTGGATATGGGTGTAGCTCCCGGAATGAGCAATTTATTGACGGGGTATGCCGATTCGATGCTTGACAAAACCGAAAAGGTGACCATTTATGTGGGCGGTCTGCCCCGTATCAGGCAATGGCCTTGGGAGTACAAAGCTGTTTTTTCACCGGTGGATGTCATCGAGGAATATACGCGCCCTGCCCGTTTTGTGGATAGGGGTCAGATGGTGATCAAACCAGCCCTGTCGGATCCTGAACTGCTGGATTTTCCAGGAATCGGTACCCTGGAAGCATTCAACAGCGATGGCCTTCGCACCCTGATGGCGACCATCCAGGCACCGACCATGATCGAAAAGACGCTCCGGTATGCAGGGCACATTGAAAAGATCAGGGTACTCCGCGACGCCGGATTTTTCAGTACGGATCCCATCGAAATCCACGGCGCAAGCATCAGGCCGCTGGATCTGACCACCCGCCTGCTTTTCCCGAAATGGAAACTGAACGAGGGCGAGGAAGATATCACCATCATGCAGGTTATCGTGGAAGGAATCAAAGACCATGAACCCGTGCGGTTTATCTGGGATCTGTACGATACCTACGATCCGGTATCCGGGGTGCACTCCATGGCAAGAACCACAGGTTACACGGCCACCATGGCCGTAAGGATGATCGCTCACCGCCTTTACAGGGAAAAAGGAATTTCTCCGCCTGAATTTATCGGGAAGAACCATCTCTGTGTTGAATTTATCCTGGAAGGCCTCAGGGAAAGAGGGGTGGTGTATGAGATGAGAGAGGAGAGAGGAGAGAGGAGAGAGGAGAATTAATTTAATCATTGTTAAACTATTCATTGATTTAATCGTCTAATACGGTTGATTCATGGTTGAATCAATCCCACAATAATACTATACTCATTATTCTTTATGAAGAATTTGGTGTTGATTATGATCGCAGTGCTGGGCTGGATGGGACTGGCAGCGCAGGAGCAGAGAATGGGGAATGCATCACAGATGCCGATGACAGGCATCGTGACCGGTTCCGTACTGGAAGAGGTTGAAGCTGTGCCGATGGAATTTGTGAACCTTGTGTTGTTCCGTGAACAGGATTCCACTATGGTCACCGGAACGGTGACGGACCTAAGCGGTAAATTCAGGCTTACCGAACTCCCCTTCGGTAAATTTTACCTGCTGGTCAACTTTATCGGCTATGAAAAGAAATACCTGCCCGGGATCATGATCACACCCAAGTCACAGACCGTCGACCTGGGTAACATCACCCTGAGACCTGCCATGACCAGTCTCGAAGGGGTTGAGGTGGTTGCTGATAAACAGCGGGTTGAATACCGCATTGATAAAAAGGTGGTCAATGTCAGCCAGGATATCATGGCTGATGGATCCTCGGTGGTGACTGCCCTTGAAAATATACCCTCTGTACAGGTGGATATAGAAGGAAATGTTACCCTGCGCGGCAGCTCCAGCTATACCGTTTTGATCGACGGCCGCCCGAGCGTTCTGCAGGGCACGGATGCACTGCAGCAGATCCCTGCCAGTTCGGTGGAACGACTCGAAATCATCACCAATCCCTCGGCCAGGTATGATCCTGACGGACTGGCAGGCATCATCAATGTTGTCATGAAAAAACAACAGAAACCAGGTTATAATGGCATCATTAACGCTTCAGCCGGTACGGGCAACAAGTACTCCACGGATGCCTTGCTGAACTACCGGACCGGAAAGGTCAATTTCTTCGTGGGAGCTAATTACAACAACAACAGGCACAAAGGAGAAGGCACCATGCGGAATGAGTCCATTGCAACCGATACCACCACCATCCGTCTGTCGGATGTGGACGATAATATGCTCCGTAATGGATGGGGAGTGAAAGGTGGCCTGGATTATTTTATAACCGACCGCACCACGCTGACCCTTTCGGGCAGGTATGGTGAACATGAATTCGGAAGGGACGGGCAGACACGACAGCATCTGTTCACCGAACCTTATTCAACCAATACCTATAACGTTTCAGAAAATGAAAGCCGGCGCCAGGGCGACTTTTACGAAGGTTCGCTCAACCTGTATCAGATGCTGAAAGGAGACGGCCATAAACTGGAAGCCATGCTGATGTACTCCTCACGGCTGGGAGATGAATGGGAAGAACAATACGAGTATGACAGCGATTCAACCTATGCCATTGATGACCTTTTTCCCAGCGGTGTGCGGACAACGGAGACAGGGCATTCGCGCAACCTGAGGTTCAGGACAGATTATACAAAACCATTCCGGAATCAGACGACCCTTGAAGCGGGTTATCAGTTCAGACTCGAATCCGATCCAGAGGATTATATTTACAATGAATATGATTATGATGCTGAAAAATGGATCCCCAGCGATCTCTACAGTACCGAAATGGATTTCACCGAACAGATCCATTCATTGTACGGAACCTGGTCAGGAGAGGTGAAGACATTCGGTTTCCAGCTGGGCCTGCGGGGAGAGTACAATTACAGGGATATCTACTCTTCAGCAAGCGATAGCTCATTTCTTATCGACCGATTTGACTTGTTCCCTACCCTTCATGTATCGAAAAAATTTACGGAGAAACACCAGTTGCTGGCGAGTTACAGCCGCCGCGTCGATCGTCCCCGTGGCTGGGATCTTGAGCCAACCATCACCTACATGGATCCATACAACGTTCGTGTCGGGAATCCGGCACTGGAACCCGAATTTATTGACTCTTACGATCTGAGCTATCAGTACCGTTTCAGCAAATCATTCCTGTCACTGGAAGGCTATTACCGTATCACAAAAAATAAGATCAGCCATATCAAGACCCTTCTCGATAATGGTATTATTCAGCATACTTCGGTCAATATGGACAGGGATCATGCAGCAGGTACCGAATTGATGGCGAACCTGGAATTAACCAACTGGCTGCTGATCAACGCCAGCCTGAACGTATTCTATTACCGCCTGCAGGGCAATGTGGAAGGTGAGGATACAGACGATGAAACCGTCAGCTGGGACACCCGTCTGAATGCCACCTTTAAGCTTCCGGCTGATATACGGTTACAACTGACTGCAATTTACCGGGGTCCGACGATCACTGCCCAGGGCAGCCAAGAAGGCTTCTTTATGACCAGCCTTGCGATCAGAAAAGATTTCTTCCAGCGGAAACTATCCGCGACCCTTTCAGGAAGGGATCTCCTGAGAACAGCCACACGTGAATCTGTTTCAGAAGGAGCTGGTTTTTACTCCTATGATAAATTCTCGCGGGAAGCGCCGGTGTTCAACCTGGCCCTGAGTTTCAAGATCAACAATTACAAGCAAAAACAACAGCGTAACGGCAACGGCGAAGAGATAGAGATGGATACCGGCGGGTATGAGTATTAGTCGAAAATTCGCTTACCTTCGCCCGTGTATGCTGTGTTTCCATGAAAGACTTTACCTCCGGTAACGAATCCCGGCTGATCTTCAATTTTGCCATCCCCATGTTGTTGGGTAGTGTCTTTCACCAGCTTTACAACATTGCCGACAGCATCATCGTGGGCAGGTTCATAGGCACGGAAGCACTGGCCGCGGTCGGATCTTCCTTCCCCATTGTCTTTACGCTCATCTCGCTCATTATCGGTATCGGTACCGGTGGCACCATTGTCATTGCACAGTACTTTGGTGCCAGGGATATCAACAATGTCAAACGCACCATTGATACCCTGTACATTTTTATCTTTTCCGCTTCGATTCTGGTCACAGCCGTTGGCTTACTTGCCAGTGAAGCGATCTTCCGGCTCATTCATCTTCCACCCGAAGTGCTCCCCCTGGCAAAGCTTTACCTGAACATCTTTTTTACGGGTGTCATCTTCTCTTTTGGCTTCAACGCAACAGCAGCCATCCTGGGCGGACTGGGCGACTCAAAGACGCCTCTTTACTTCCTGATCTTCTCGACCGTCCTGAACGTCTTCCTTGACCTGTTGTTTGTGCTGGTTTTTAAATGGGGTATTGCAGGAGTCGCTATTGCCACGGTCATATCCCAGGCGGCTGCATTTTTTATGGCCATCATTTACCTCAACCGTCGTCATGAGATCATCAACCTATCCTTCAGGAGGATGTACTTCGACAGGGGTATTTTCAGGAAAAGTTTTCGCATTGGTTTTCCGGTGGGATTCCAGCAAGCCTTTGTAGCCCTGAGTTTTCTGGCGATGTTCTGGATCGTGAATCCCTTTGGCGCGGATGCCAGCGCTGCCTACAGCATTGGTATGCGCATTGATTCTTTCGCCTCCATGCCTGCGATGAATTTTGCGGCCGCCCTTGCCACCTTTGTAGGGCAGAATCTGGGTGCCGGTAAAATGGAACGTGCGCGCACCGGATTCTTCGCCACCCTTCGGATGATCTTTATGATCAGCATCCTGATGACCCTGATCGCTGTGGTTTTCCGGCATGAACTGATGCAACTGTTCACCCGCGACGAAGAGGTCATTCGCATAGGGTCAGGCTACCTTGTCATCGTGAGCTCCTTCTATATGGTTTTCTCGACTATGATCGTCATCGGTGGCGTCATGCGCGGATCAGGCGACACCCTGATCCCCATGTTCAACACACTGTTCGTGCTGTGGGTGGTCAGAGTGCCGGCTTCCTACTGGCTTAGCAAGCATCTGGATATTAACGGAATATGGTGGGGAATACCCATTGCCTGGTGCCTGGGCCTTCTTCTTCAGTACAGCTACTACCTGACCGGCAAATGGAAGAAAAAATTTACCCGTTGAACGTATAAATATACTCCAGGCGGTAATGCTGACTCATGCGCCTGCCCTGTCCATCGATAAAAACTTTGTTCTCAAGAATTCTCCCCTCCCCGTCATAGGTTCGCTCTATCCTGCTGATCACCCTCCCCTCCCGGTCCTGCTCCTCCTGTAACGTCATATTGCCAAGGGCATCATATTCAAACGTATAGATAGAACTTCCCCGTTCATTCTCTTCGGTCATCTGCAACACCTGTCCCTTTTCATCGTGCTGGTAGCCCATTCGTTCGACAAGTCTGCCATTGATGTACCTTGCCGAACGAATGCGCATCCCCTGTTCATCCAACTCCTCCGCCAACCGCATCCTGTAATCGTTCTCCCTTGTCCATTCCATTTGCTCAACAGGATGCCCGGCGTCATTGTACACAACCTTTTTCTCCGAGATCAGTTCCCCTTCACCATCCGTCTCCTTTTCGGCAACCAGCCTTGAATCCATGTATTCAAACAGGGTCCTGGACTCCAGAAAATCCTCATCATCCCTGGTAACCTTCTCGGACAGTTGGTCCTGGTCATTGTATAGATAACTTATGGTGTCCAATGAGCCGTCCAGATAATGCCGGTATTCCCTGATCAGCTTTCCGTCACTCCGCCGCTCAAATGTCCGGCGGTCGGTAAGATCCTCCCCTGAATAATAGAGCTCCTCCGTTAAAATTCCCTGTGCATCATATTTCCGAACATAACGCGACTCAGTCTCTCCTTCCTTTGTGAATGTGATCTCCTCCACTGCATTACCCTGGTCATCAAAAACAGAGCGCGTGTAAGGATAGGTTTCAACATGCAGTTCATTGTCCTGAAAGTCATCGATGCCGTAGTTGTGCATCATTACGGTCAGGGATCCGATTCTTTTCGTCATGGATTTTGATATTTAAAAACGAATGAAAAAAAGGATTGACTAAATTTGCCGTAAAATTAAAACAGGTAACGGTAACCTTTACAAAATGCAGTTATTTTGGCAGAAAGTCCATTGACTGCTTCGCGGATCCTAATTTATTCCTCTTATGAAACATTTACTCAGTATTGCAATTATTTTCAGTATGATCATGTTAATGGGTTGCTCTCCGCGCAAGGCGATCCAATACCCACCAACCCAAAAAACAGATGTCGCGGATGAGTATTTTGGGGTTACGGTTGCTGATCCCTACCGGTGGCTTGAAAACGACACATCCAAAGAAACGGAGGCATGGGTATCCGCCCAGAATGTTGTGACGTTCGGGTACCTTAAGAACATTCCCTTCAGGGATTCGCTCGTCAGCCGCATCACAAAACTTTGGAATTATCCAAGATACAGTGTCCCGTACCGGAAGGGGAATTATTATTTTTTCTCCCGGAATGACGGGCTTCAGAACCAGAATGTCCTTTACCTTCAGGATAGCCTGAACGGAGAACCCAGGGTACTGCTGGATCCCAACACCCTGTCGCCCGACGGGACCATTGCCCTGGCCGGATTCAGTGTTTCAAAGGATGCCCGCTATGCAGGCTATGCAACTGCTGAGGCCGGATCCGACTGGAACAAGATCTACGTAATGGATGTTCTGACCGGTCAAAAATTCCCTGAGGAGCTTTTATGGATCAAATTCTCAGGTATTTCATGGAAAGATGACGGGTTCTATTACAGCCGGTTCGATAAGCCTGCAGAGGGTATGGAACTTTCATCACAAAACAAGAACCATAAGGTTTATTATCACAAAGTGGGGACCGACCAGTCACAGGATGTGCTGATCTATGAGAACCCGGAATACCCTTTGCGGAATTACACCTGCGGCACCACGGAAGATGAGCGCTATTTATTCCTGTATGAATCGGAATCCACCTACGGCAATGCGCTCAGCTATAAAGATCTGAGCAGGGTAGATTCACCCTTCATACCCCTGGTGAAAGGTTTTGATCATGAATACTGGGTAATTGATAACATTGATAATGCATTTCTGATCCTGACCGACGAGAACGCCCCGAGAAAGAAACTGGTCAGGATCAACCTGGAAGGCAGCGGGACTGCATCGTGGAATGACCTGATTCCCGAGAAGGAAGAGGTGCTGGAAGGAGCCTCGGTTATTGGCGGAAGGATCTTTGCCGAGTATATGAAAGAAGCCTGCAGCAAGGTTTTTATCTATGATTACAACGGTCTCTCCCTCGGGGAAGTTCTTCTTCCGGGCATCGGTACGCTGGGAGGGTTTTCCGGAACCAAAGATGATCCGGTTGCCTTCTATCTTTTCACTTCCTTCACATTCCCGACAACCATTTACCAGTACGATGTCAATAATAACCTTTCTACGGTATATAAAACATCGGACATTGACTTTGATCCGGATGCCTATGTCGTAAAACAGGAATTCTATGAGAGCAAGGACGGCACGAAAATACCCATGTTCATCGTCCACCGGAAAGACCTGACACTGGATGGCAGGAATCCCACGCTGCTTTACGGGTATGGAGGTTTCAGCATAAGCATGACCCCTTCATTCAGCATCAGCCGGCTGGTATACCTGGAAAACGGATTCGTATATGCACTCCCCAACATCCGTGGCGGGGGAGAGTACGGTGAGGACTGGCACACCGCCGGCACCCTGTTGAACAAACAGAATGTATTTGACGACTTTATCGCTGCTGCAGAATATTTGATCAAACAGGGGTACACAAATCCCGGCAGGCTGGCCATTTCGGGCGGGTCCAACGGGGGGCTGCTGGTGGGGGCGTGCATGACCCAGCGGCCTGATCTGTTCAAAGTGGCGCTTCCTGCTGTCGGGGTTCTCGATATGCTGAGGTATCATAAATTCACCATCGGGCACTTCTGGGCGGTGGATTACGGTACCAGCGAAGATGATTCAACCATGTTTGCCTACCTGCTTGGATACTCACCCCTGCATGCAGTGAAACCAGGAACAGAATATCCCGCTACACTGATCACCACAGCTGATCATGATGACCGGGTTGTACCTGCACATTCCTTTAAATTCGCAGCCACGCTCCAGGAAAATCAGGTGGGCGACAATCCTGTCCTGATCCGGATCGAGACCCGGGCCGGACATGGTGGCGGAAAACCTACGGCAAAGGTCATCGAGGAGACAGCCGACGTTGCGGCTTTTATTTTCAGTAACCTAGGTGTGGAACCTAAAACGCCGGTTAAAGACTGAATAATAAATTGATAAAGAAATTGGTCCCTGGTTCATACAGGTCATCCGTGGTGCCGATAACGCGTCGGTTCAGATGCTCGTAATATGCATTATCAAATAGATTGTCAATACCACCTGTGATCGTAAAATGCCGGTTATGAAAATAGGAAACCGAGATACCGGCAACAAAAAAACCCGGTGTGGTCTGTTCATAAAACGCCTGCGAAACATCGTTCTGATGGGTGACCAGCCTGCCTTTTACGCTGGGAATCAGCTTTCCATGAAGGAATGGATAACCCACCACCAGGGTGGACTCGAAGGGAGGAATTTCTGCCAGGGGATCATTTTCAATGACCTCGGTTCCGGTGACTTCCCCACTGGAATTTACAACATGCCTGACCGCTTTATCAACGGTTGCATGTGTCCAGGAGGCGATAAGCTGAAGGATCCATTGCATGGAGGCCGGTGAACGATAGGTCACCTCAAATCCCCTGAACCGGGCCAGATTGGCGTTGTAAAACTTTTTCACTCCCCTGACACCTGCGGTCGCCGGCTTCTGTTCTGCCGGTGGCACGATCTGACCTGTAATATAATCCGTGATCCATGAATAAAATCCATTGACCTCAAGGTTACCGAATCCCGGATGTTCCACACGGCCGGTAAGATCGATCTGGTGATTGGCTTCCGGTTGCAATGAGGGATTGCCCAGGTAGTCGTAATTGTCATACCCCACAGGCAACAGGGTGATGAATCGTTCAACCATATCCGGACTTCTGATACCCCGTCCCAGCATCAGGCTGAGTGAAAGATGCTCATTCATATGATATACAGCTCCTGCACTGGCACTTACGTTAAAATAATCCGACCGGTTTTCATCACTGAAGTAGATGATCGTTCCCATTTTCTCAAAGGTGATATCACCGGAATTGGCCTGGTTATAGTCCAGCCGGCCGGATACGATCAGATCCACCGGCCGGAGGGTCTGCCTGTACTCTGCAAACAAGCCCAGGTTGGTGATGACGGCGTTGTTCCATACCGGTTCGGTGTAAACCGGAACCGTAGGCTGCAGGATGAGCGTCTTCACACGGTCACCGTCCTTGGTGATATGCTCCAGGTCGATCCCGGATAGCAGAAAACTGTTGCCGGCCCTGAATCCGCCTTCGATCCTGGTCCCGGAATTAACAGCCCTGACGGTAGTTACCGCCACAACGGTATCGGAATTGGGACGGTCTTTGTTGTCCATCTCATGGTTCACTTCTGACCTGTACATCTTGACGCTGATGGGTAATGCATTCGCATGGGGAAGATCCCAGGTATAATCGAGAGCCATCAGCCGGGTTACATCCTCTCTCATATCCATGGGGAGTGCCGGATAGGATACATCGCGCCCCAGGGAGTAACGGTACGACAGCTGCAGATTGTGCCGTCGGGCCGGAACGATACAAACCTGCCCTGCGATACTGTACCGGTTGTTTTTCGATTTTACTGTATTCCCGCTACCATCGCTGTAATTACCGTTCCCTTTCATGCCGCCTGACAGTCCAAAGGCAAGGAACCGGTTACCCCCGTTGAGGGTAAGGTGTCCTTTTATCCCCGAAGGATTGCTGGTGTAGCCGATCAGGGCCGATCCTTCCACCTTGAACTGGTCATGCAGCGCTGGCTTTTGCGTCTGAAGATTCAGTATGCCTCCGAAAGAGGTTCCGTAACGGAATGAATAAGGCCCCTTCAGGATCTCAAGACCTTCCAGATCCTCAATCTCGAAGTGAGATAAAGCCGGATCCATCCGGTTGGGGCATCCCCCCTCAACCTTTTGCCCATCGTCAACCTGGACATTCAGCTGCCCGTATTTGAATCCCCTGATCACAGGGTCAACAGTGGATCCACCCTTGCGTATTCCGGATACATTGGGCACAGCACGTATGTACGTTCCGATATCGGTTGCTGATGTCTGGATGATCTGCTCCCTTGCGACCACCGTTTTGATATAGGGAAGTCTGGCAGGATCGGAACTACCTTCCGAATAGTCTTTCACTTCAATCCCTTCGATGGTTTTGGCCTCAGGAATCATGAGTATCCGCAGGCTGAGTGTCTGTCCATTCTCCAGCAGCACCTTGCTCACATATATCTCGTAACCCAGGTGCCTGACTTCAAGTGTATACGCTCCAGGCTCAAGGTTATCCATGCTGAATTTACCCCACGGATTGGTTACCGTCCCCCTGCCAACGGGTGAAAGGTAAAGCGTGACTTCAGAGAGAGTCTCCCTGCTCTCATTGTCAATGACAATGCCCTTCAAACTGCTTTGAGCTACCAAACCTGTGCATATTCCCAACACAAGGCAGGCAGAGAGGAGCCTCTTACATAACTTCCCGTAAAAAACTCCCGTTCGGTTCATATTTACAGGCTTAACAGTTTATTGAAACCCCAAAGGAAAACATTCCCTGCAAAGATACAGAATTCGTTGGGGGAAATAAGGGATTTGCGTACAAGGAACATGCCTGGAGCCTGCACTCGAAAGATTAATTGCTAATTTTGCAGAAAAAAAGATGAAGTTTAACGTGGGTGACCGGGTGAGGTTCCTGAATGAACGGGGCGGAGGTGTTGTGACACAAATCCTGAGCAGTTCCATGGTCAATGTCGCCATAGAAGATGGCTTTGAGATCCCGACACGGATCAGTGAACTCATACCGATGGATGATATCTCGGAGTATTACAGCAACAAAAAGCCCGTTGAATTCAACGCAAAGCCTGCCGTTCAGCCTGAACCGGAATTTGATCATAAAATCACACCCCTGATCCGGTTTGCTTCCAAAAACCAATATCCCAATGGCATCTATCTTGCCTTTGTGCCCCAGGATCAAAAGTGGCTGATGACGGGTCCCATGGATATACAGATCATCAACTTCACCGGTTATGACGTATTGATCAGCTTTTTTCTGAAAGGTGCAACCGGGTACACAGGCATTGATTATGATGTGATCCCCGCTGATTCACAACTCCAGCTGGAAACCATTGAACGTGAGGAGATTGAGAAATGGTGTCAGGGTGTTATTCAGTTGCTGTTCCATCGTGACCAGGACTCCAGAATACTGATGCCGGTGAGCAGTGCCTTCAGGATCAAGCCCATGAAATTTTACAAGGATGTTCAGTACCAGTCTTCGAATCTACTTCAGGAAAAGGCCCTGATCTACAGGATCCACGAAATGAAAGGATCACTGGACATACATTCACCGGAAGCACAGGAAAAATACGGTGAACCGCAACCTGAGCCTGCACAGGCCGAACCGGTGAAACCGCAGATCCTGATCGACCGGCATCGTATTGGTTCCCGCGTTGCCGAGGTTGACCTTCATATTTCTTCACTCGTGGATGATTATTCGGACCTTAAAAACCATGAGATCCTCGCTATTCAGACACGATATTTTTCCAGTTGCCTCGACAGTGCGCTGGAAAATCATTATTACCGGGTTTTTTTCATTCATGGCATCGGCAACGGCACGCTGAAGAATGCTATCCAGGAAATGCTGAAAGAGTTTGGCGGGCTGGATTTTCATGATGCTCCCTTCGAACATTACGGAGCCGGCGCGATCGAGGTCACCATACCCGACAATATCTGAGTTTGCAGCCCGTTGCGGGGAGCCCCTCGTTCGACGGAGTGAACGCCGTGACCTACAACGGGCAGTGGCCGGCTGTCTGCGGGAAATGGGTGTATTACCGGCAACAGGAACAAGAAAAATGCTTATCTTTGCAAAAATATCCCATCAACGTACATTGACAGCCGTTCGCTCTGTCGCTGCCGGTCTGGTACCGGCAGAGGAAAGTCCGGACAACAGAGAGCACCATACTACTTAACGGGTAGGAAGGTCTGGCCTGGGTCAGCGCCTTACAGAAAGTGCCACAGAAAACAACCGCCCTGAATTCGTTTGGGGTAAGGGTGAAAACGTGAGGTAAGAGCTTACGCTCCTGCATGGTGACATCCAGGAGGGGTAAACCTTATGGGTTGCAAGGCCAAATAGGTCCCGGAAATCCCTGATCATGCTCAGGGACCAGGGTTGCTCGCCCTGGCGCCGGTTCAACCCGGTCATCCGGGATGGGTAGGCTGCTAGAGGCGGATAGTGATATCCGTCCCAGATCAATGACAGAGAGATCCCGGCCAAAACCGGGACGAACAGAATCCGGCTTACAGAACGGCTGTCTTTTTTTAAACCGGCAGTGAAATACTAAGTTCCCCCTCTTTTCGTTATCCTTATTTGTTAAAAGCTTCCTGTTCATAAGTAATCAACCTATCGCACTCCCATCGGACGGATAAATACTAATTTTATCAGGTAAACCTACGGATCGATCATGAAGAAAACTTTCCTGCACATCCTTGTGGGATCTTTGCTGGTTATGTTCACCGCTTCATCATTACTGGCACAACGCACGCGACAATATGATGATCCGCAGGCAAGTTTCGGGCTGGCTATGGATCTTTTCCAAAAGGAGAAATATACCGCTGCGCAGGAGGTCTTTAAAAAGGTCCTGACAGCGATCGATGATCCCGGCTCCATTACCCGGATCCAGGCTTCCTACTATCATGCTTTGTGCGCCTATGAGCTTTTTCATAAGGACGCAACCGATCTTTACACCGATTTCATCCGGATGTATCCTGAAAACACAATGGCTCTGCTGGCGCAATTTCAACTGGCCAGGCTTCATTACCGGGAAAAGGAATACAAACCCGCACTGGATGCATTCAAAAAGACAGATATTCGTCAGTTAAGCAGCGAGCAAAAGTATGAATATTATTTCAAGACCGGCTACTGTTACCTGAAAGGGAACAACCTGCCCATGGCAGAACAGTCCTTTCAGAAGGTTCTGAATGCTGAGTCAATGTATCAGGGGCCGGCGAATTACTATTATGCCCATATCGCCTATCAGCAGAATGACCTGGATAAAGCCCTGGAGGCATTTGAACGGCTCACAGAGGATGAAACATTTAAAGATGTTGTGCCTCTGTACATCTTTCAAATCAAATTCAAACAGCACCAATATGATGAAGTGATCGCACTGGGCACCCAGATGACCGGGCTGATGGATGACAGGAAAAACGCCGACATGGTCAGGATGCTGGGCGAAGCCTATTTTAAAACCGGCCGTTATCAGGATGCCCTTCCCCTTTTGGAAAAATACAGCAAATCGCCCGGTTCATCTATGACGCCTCAGGACTGGTACCAGCTGGGATATGCCTGGTATCAAGAAGGATCCTACACCCAGGCAATACAGGCATTCCAGAAAACGACCAGCAAACAGGATTCCCTGGCACAGAATGCCTTTTATCACCTTGGAGATTGTTACATTAAGACCGGTCAGAAGCAGTTCGCATTGAATGCTTTTCTTTCTGCCTATAAAATGGATTTCGATAAGGCCATCAGGGAAGATGCCCTTTTCAATTATGCCAAACTGGCCTATGACCTGTCCTTTGACCCTTATAACGAAGCCATCAGGGCCCTGAGGCAATATATTTCCGATTATCCTGCCTCCAGTCGCCTGGATGAAGCTAACCTCTACCTGGTCAACCTATTTATGTCGACCAGCCATTATCAGGAAGCCCTGGAAACGATCGATAAAATCCGTATCAAGGACGAACAGCTCAAGCGGGCCTATCAAAAAACTGCACATTTCAGGGGAATCGAACTTTTTAACAACAGGGACTTTGCAGGAGCGATAATCCTCTTCAAAAAATCGCTCGACTTTCCCCTTGACAGAGACATCCATGCTGCCAACTACTACTGGATGGCCGAGTCGTACTACCGGGTGGGTTCATTTGATTTTGCCATCGAACATTACCGGGAATTCCTTTCTCAGCAGGCTGCCGCTCATCATCCTCTTTACCGCCTGACATCCTACAACCTGGGCTATGCTTATTACAACCAGAAAAATTACTCCCGGGCTGTGGAATATTTTAAAAAGTTCATCAACGAAGGATACCCGGATGTCCAGATCATGAACGATGCCTATCTGCGGCTGGGGGATTGCAGTTTTGTGAATAAATCGTACGATGAAGCTATTGGCTATTATGACCAGGCTCTTCAGAAAAGAGCTGCCGACAGTGATTACGCCATGCTGCAAAAGGCGCTGGCTTACGGTGGAAAAGGTGATTTTGAACATAAGGCAAAGCTGTTGAAGGAATATCTGACCCTGTATCCGCGTTCAACGTACACGGAAGAGGTGCTCTATGAGCTGGGCATAACTTGCATTTTACTGAACAGTGACGATGAAGCACTGGAGTATTTTAAAAAAATCCCACAGGATTATCCTGCCGGCAAATACATCAGAAAGTCGTTGCTGAAAAGTGGTCTGATCTATTACAACAACGGCAGCAATGACCTGGCCATCACTACCCTGAAAAAGGTTATCTCCGATTATCCGGGTTCAGAGGAATCCAGGGAAGCACTGGAGATCATCCGGAATATCTATGTGGATCTGAACCGGGTGAATGAATACCTTACCTATGCCCAATCCCTGACTTTTACCGACATGTCACTGGCTTCTCAGGATTCACTGAGTTATTTCACTGCAGAGGACCGGTACAGAAAAGCAGATTGTGAAGCAGCCATGCAGGGATTCACAGATTATATCGATCGTTTTCCCCAGGGATCCTTTTTGACCCGGGCCTATTTTTACCGATCCGAATGCGAACTGAAAAACAGGCAACCGGAAGTTGCATTGAAAGGTTTTACGTATGTACTGCAACAACCTTCCACCCAGTTCACTGAAAATGCCTTGATGCGCGTGGCTGCGATCACCTACAACATGGGTGATCTGCCTAAAGCCCTGGAAGCCTATCAGCACCTGGAGGAAGCCGCCAGCACAAAAAGCGTTTACCTTACGGCACTGATCGGGCAAATGCGTTGCCTTTACGGGACGGAAAACTTCGGGGAAGCCACCTCCGCAGCCGAAAAAGTACTGGCTTCAGAAATCACGGAAACCGAAGTGGAGGCTGAGGCAAGTTTTATTCTGGGTAAATCCGCTCTTGCTACTCGTCAAACGGACAAGGCCATGAAAGCTTTTCAGCGTGTATGTGATCTGGTTCAGGATGAGCGTGCTGCCGAATCGCAGTATGCGATCGCCTGGATCACCTGCGATAATAAAGCATACCCTGAAGCTGAAAAACTTACGTTCGACCTGATCAACCAGTATCCCTCGTATGACTACTGGGTCGCAAAAGGATTTATCCTTCTCTCCGATATCTATGCGGGGACGGGTAATTACTTTCAGGCCAAACAAACGCTGCAAAGCATCATTGACAATTATCCCGGTGAGGATCTCCGAAAGGAGGCCACCGGCAAGCTGACTGCCATCCTCAACATGGAAAAAGCATCACAGGACCAGGCTGCACAGGAGGAGGAACCGGATGAAGATGGATTTTAACCCATCCGATGCATTTTGATTATGAAAAAGAGATCAAACATCATGTGGAGATCCGTATGGAAAGCAAGGGGGATCATCGTTTGCCTGCTGACGGGTGTTTGTGTTTCGTTACCATCGTCAGCCCAGCAGGAGATCCCTTATTCGGAAGAGATCACGGTCATTTCACCCTATAAGCCCACGGTCGCCGAAGCATTCAAAATCAGCCAGAATCCCCGCATCGAAGCGCAGAATCTGCAGAAACCAGCACTCAGTTATTCCATTCAGGATCAGCTCATCCAGACCACTTTCGATCCCAAGCCCATCAAACCTGTGGCCATTGCTGGTGAACCCATCGAAAAGCTTTACCGGAACTTTATCCGGGGCGGATTTGGAAACTATATGACGCCCTATCTCGAATTTTTTGCCGGGAGCCTTCGTTCCAGAAAGTTTGCATTTGGCGCACACCTGCGCCACCTTTCATCGGGTGAGATGAAAAATCATCCCTCCAGCAGCCAGAGTGATAATGCAGTCGAGGTGTGGGGGAAAAAGTTTCTGAAAAACCAAACCCTTTCAGGGAATCTTCTTTACGACCGGACTATGGTGCATTACTATGGCTATGATGACTCGCTTGCGGAAGCCTACGACATTACAAAAGCCAGGCTCAAACAAACCTACAACCTGATCGGTTTCCGGGCGATGCTGGAGAACAGGCATCACAGCGAAAAAGTCAACACCGGCGCCGACCTGGGCTATTCCTATCTCTTTAACCGCGATCATACCCAGGAGCATCATGGCAATCTGGGGGTAAAACTGGATAAGGATCTAAGGATGATGAAATTTACAGATGCTGAGAACCTTGCGGTGAAGATCGGTGCTGATGTCTATGGGAATAAGGATACCCTTACCCAATCGACCAGTGCCCGGATCGTACTGGAACCTATTTTAAATGCCACCATGGATGAATACAGCCTGAAGATAGGATTCAACGCGGCGGTTGCCGTTGACTCTCTTTCCAGATTCCATTTTTACCCGCTGGTGGAAGCGGCTGTCACCATTTTGCCCAACACCCTGAAGGTTTACCTGGGGTTGAAAGGGGGACTGGAACGTTACCACTTCAAAGCACTCAGCGATGAAAATCCTTACCTGATCGCTGCTCCGCAGATGAGGTTTACCAGCGAGAAGTACAATCTGTACGGCGGTATCAGTACACGGATTGGTAAATTCGTCGACTGGATGGTGCAAATCGCCGGTTCCGGTAATGACAACCTTGCGTTTTTCGTGAACGATACTTCCACGCAGAGGAATAAAGACCTCATGAATCAGTTTACCGTGATTTACGACGACGGAGAGATCATCCATGGAACGACCGAAGTCACCTTCCAGAAGACGGATCAACTTCAATTCTCGCTGATGGCCAACTATTATCAATACATATTGGATCACGAATCCGAAGCATGGCACAAACCGGCATTTGATATGATGCTCGCCGGGAAATATAACCTTCAGGAAAAGTTCGTTTTGAGTGCAAGCCTGATCTGCTATGGAAAGGCATATGCAAAAACCTGGGAAGACGGCCTGGAAGAGACCATTACCCTGAAAGGCTATCTGGATGTCAACCTGGGGGTGGAATACCGTTACAACAAGAATCTGTCGGGCTTTATTCAGCTCAATAACCTGACCAATAAAAGCTATTACCGCTGGAACCATTATGCCAGTCAGAAATTGAACGGACTCATTGGCGTAACATACGCATTCTGAGCATTTTGGCATTATAAATTTTCAAAGAAAATTGTTAATAAAAACCCACAATATGATCCGGTTTCCGGGTAATTCCTATTGAAAATATCCGTACCTTTGCATAGGATCATCATTTAGTCTAAGTAATTGATTATGACTGACGAAGAAAAAAATTTCCTGGCCAGTGAGAACTACACTGCGGATAACATTCAGGTGCTGGAGGGACTGGAAGCGGTTCGGAGAAGACCGGCCATGTACATTGGGGATGTCAGCGAGAAAGGACTTCACCACCTGGTGAACGAAGTCATTGATAATTCAATCGATGAAGCGCTGGCAGGTTACTGCGACAGGATCGATTTGTACATCAATGAAAATAATACCATAACGGTTGTTGACAACGGTCGAGGCATACCAACGGGCATTCATGAGAAAGAAAAACGCTCTGCACTGGAAGTGGTCATGACGGTACTCCATGCAGGGGGAAAATTCGATAAAGGTTCGTATAAAGTATCGGGGGGATTGCATGGGGTGGGAGTTTCCTGTGTCAATGCGCTTTCATCCTGGCTCTGCGTCAAGGTGAGCCGTGAGGGGAAAGTCTGGCAGCAGGAATACCATTGCGGTAAACCCGCCTATCCGGTGAAGATTGTCGGGGAAACACAGAAAACAGGCACGGAAGTCAGCTTTAAATCCGATGATTCCATATTTATCGTTGAAGAGTTCAGTTACGAAATCCTGGCTTCACGGCTCAGGGAACTGGCATTCCTGAATAAAGGGATTACCCTCACGATCACCGATTACCGTGAGAAAGATGAAAATGGAGGTTTCCTTTCAGAATCCTATTATTCTGAAAACGGATTGAGAGATTTTATCGAGTATCTGGATGCCAACCGGGAGAAACTGATGGAGATTCCCATCTACATAGAGGGAGAAAAAAACGAGATCCCGGTGGAGATTGCCATGCTTTATAACACTTCCTTCTCTGAAAATATACATTCCTACGTCAATAACATCAACACCCATGAGGGGGGCACCCACCTGGCTGGATTCCGCAGGGCGCTGACACGTACATTGAAAACCTACGCCGAAAAATCAGGGATGCTCTCCAAATTGAAATTCGATATCAATGGAGATGATTTTCGCGAAGGGCTCACGGCAATCATTTCTGTAAAAGTACTGGAGCCGCAGTTTGAAGGTCAGACCAAGACCAAGCTGGGCAACACAGAGGTGATGGGTGCCGTGGATCAGCTGGTCAGTGAATTGCTCACCTATTACCTGGAGGAAAATCCCAAGGAAGCCCGTACCATTGTCAATAAGGTCATTCTGGCTGCCACTGCCCGCCACGCAGCCCGGAAAGCCCGCGAACTGGTACAGCGCAAAAGTGTGCTTTCGGGCTCCGGACTGCCCGGGAAACTGGCGGATTGCAGCGAGAGAGACCCTGTCCAGTGCGAGATCTACCTGGTAGAGGGTGACTCAGCGGGAGGGACAGCCAAACAGGGCCGCGACCGCAGATTTCAGGCTATCCTGCCCCTGCGGGGTAAGATCCTGAACGTGGAAAAAGCTATGCAGCACAAGATCTTTGACAGCGAAGAGATTAAAAATATCTTCACCGCACTGGGAGTCTCCATCGGAACGGAAGAAGACAGCAAAGCGCTGAACCTTGACCGGCTGCGCTACCATAAGATCATCATCATGACCGATGCGGATGTCGACGGAAGCCATATCGCAACCCTGATCCTGACTTTTTTCTTCCGGTATATGAAAGAGCTCATCGAAAACGGACATGTCTACATTGCCACCCCCCCTCTCTACCTGATCAAGAAAGGTAAGGAGGAACGTTACTGCTGGACCGAGGAAGAGCGCGATAAGCTCACCCTTGAGCTTTCACCCAACGGTAAAGATACCGGCGTCCATGTGCAGCGCTATAAAGGGCTGGGGGAAATGAATTCCGAACAGCTATGGCAGACCACCATGGATCCCGCTTACCGTACCCTGCGTCAGGTCACGATCGAGAACGGAACGGAAGCCGACCGGATCTTCTCGATGCTGATGGGCGATGAGGTCCCCCCGCGCCGGGAATTCATCGAAAAGAATGCCCGCTACGCAAACATCGACGCCTGATTCACCCTTACCGGGTAAAGATCCGGTTCAGGAACGCATTGAAGGGAGCCATGACCCTGAATTTCTGTACAGTATCATCCAACAGGGAGTGACTGCCGAGCATATCGTCTGTCACCGTATGCCATACCGTATAGCTCTTATGCTTCAGTAGATCAATATCCTGGAAATCCGAAGGATAATCCCTGGGTGGCTTCTTTAATTTATCCTCCATATCGTGCAATCCGCCATATACCTGCCGGAAGGAGCTTTCCCTGAGGATCTTCTTAAATTCAGCCGTGTTGAAATAGACTTCCTGCCTCACTTCTTTCAATATTTCCGGTGCAGGCATGTACATTCCACCACCAAGGAAACATTCCTCCGGAGAAAGATGAAAATAGTAACCGGCTTTCTGGCTCTTACGTCCCCTTTCCGCAATAAAAGCTCCGAAGTTGGTCTTATAGGGAGCCTTGTCCTTTGAAAAACGAACATCCCTGTAGATCCTGAACATACAATCCCTGGCCGTCAGCAGCCCGATGCCCGGGTCAAACTTGTAGACTTCCGGGATCAGTTTGTTCAGAAAGGATTCAAAATCACTTCGCAGAAGATTGAAACGTGATTTATTCTGCTCAAACCATTCCCGGGTGTTATGCTGTTGCAACTCTTCAAGGAAGGCTAAAATTTTACCTGTATTCATTCGCTCTGGGATTTTTCGCTATAAATGTATGAAAAATTAGAAAGTTTTACCTTCCGGCAGGGTCACAAAATCGCCCAAATCGTATTAACTGGTATACAGAAATGACCTGATGACAAGATTGGGCACCTGGATGTTCCTGATGGTTTCGGCATTGATGGCTCTGCGCGGATTTGCCGGAACCGGATCCATACCGGCAGGAGGAAGATCGGCAGCTCTGGCCCAGGCCTCCATAGCGCTTTTTGATCCCTGGGGGATCATCAATAACCAGGCAGGCATGGTTTCGTGCTCGACACTGGAGTGCGGAATCTATGCCGAAAATCGCTTCATGATGAAAGAGCTGGGTTACCAGGCCGGTTTCCTGCTTATCCCCGCACGGCCGGGTGTGGCAGGACTTTCCTTTACGCGATACGGCCATGCTGCCTATAACGAAAATGAGTTGGGGATCACCTATGCCAGGAGTTTTGGACTGCATTTTCATGCAGGCCTTCAACTTACCTATTCCTTCATTTTCGCCATGGAAAAGGAGTACCGGTACAGCCAGGCGGGCTTTGCCGCAGGGATCATCACCCAGCTTACCGCTGACCTCTTTCTGGCCCTGCATATAGTGGATCCGGTGAACTGGCAGACAGGAAAAAATGGGGGCATCCGCACGGGAAATTCCCTTTTGCAGATGGGGATGGCCTATCACCTTTCCGAAAAAATTGTCCTTACGGCGCAGGCTGAAAAGGAACCTGCTGGCAATATCCAGGTCATGGCCGGATTTGAATATCAATTGTCCCCTGCCCTTACGTTCCGTTCAGGCATTATGGCCCATCCGGTCCAGGTATCCTTCGGGACCGGTACGCACTGGAAACGGCTCTTCATTGATCTGTCGGCCACCATGCACCAGCAACTGGGCTGGTTCCCCCAGGTTTCACTCCGGTTCGTCGCTCGATAACGTTTTCCCCGAATGAAGCCCGGACTGTACTGTATAGGGATTGCATTGACTTTGATTCCATGGCGGATATCGTCACAGACAGCTGATTCTGTACCCGGGAATCTTCCGGTAGAAAATGAATACATTGTGGAGGAACTTGCCGGTCACTACGATGACGACCTGGATGCCAGCGATGTGGTTGCTGTCAGGGATTTATCGGTTCATAACAGGGTTGACCTGAATCAAGCTGATCCTTTCATGCTGGCCGAGAATCTTCAACTGAGCCCCGAACAGATCCAGAACCTGGAAGACTACAAGCGTAAATACGGGCCTTTGCTGACCATTTATGAACTGAACGCGATCCCCGGATTCGATGGTTCGACCATAGTGCAGATCCTGCCCCGAATCTGTGTCCTGCCTAACGATCAAAAAATCGTTCTGAATCCTCTTCTGCTGTTAAAACAGACCCGGGGAAATCTAATGGTGAGGTATGGCCGCATGCTGGAAACGCAAAATGGCTTTATTCCTTCACAGGACACAACCACCAGGGGGGAAAAATACCTGGGGGATCCCTCCAGGGTGCTGATCAGGTTTACGGCAAAGGCAGGCAACCTGATCAACGTGGGATTTGTGGCTGAAAAAGATGCCGGGGAGCAATTGTTCAGGGGTACCCAGAAACAGGGATTTGATCATCAGGCAGGCTGCCTGATGATCACTCCGGGTAAAAAACTGCAATCCTTGATCATCGGGGATTACCAGCTGGGATTCGGGCAGGGACTGACCCTGAACAGCTCCGGCATGATGAGTTCAACCAGGGGATTATACCAGCCTTATAAATTTTCTAACCCTGCCCGGCCCCATACTTCCTCCAATGAATCCAGTGGACTGAGGGGAGTTGCCGCCACGATGAAGACAGGAAAAGTGGGATGGGTGGTCTTCTGTTCCTATAAAAAACTGGATGCCCGTCTGAACATGGGCGATACACTTGACCCAACCGACGGAACCGAAGCCCTGGTGACCACCGGATATCATCGCACCCCGAATGAATTCAGCAACCGGAACAGGGTACAGAATCTTCTTTTCGGCGGGCACGTCACTTTCCGAAATCATTTCATCCAAGTGGGCATCACGGGATTCCGGAACCAGTATCATCCGGCATTCATCACTCCGGAGGCACTGTACAAACGTTTTGCTGACCCGGGAGGCAAGATGACCGTAGTAGGTCTTGATTTCCGCCTGTTACTTCCTCATGTGATGATTTTCGGTGAGGCAACCTGCAGGATTGGCCAGAGCGTCGGGATGATTGCAGGGATGCTCTGGTATGCGCACCCCCGTTTCAAGCATACCCTGGTGTATGGTCACTATCCCACGCGGTTCTACAATCCCCTGTCCTCATCCTATGGAAGGCACCAGCCCAACAGTAACGAAAGTATTCTGTCATGGTCATTTGAATCATTGATCTCCAAGACATTATCCTGTAATGGCGGTGCAACGATGGTCTGGTTTCCCTGGATTTCTTACCGTCTGAATAAACCCTCGACCGGAGCAGAATTTTATCTTTCATCCACCTGGAAACTGTCATCCAGGGGGCAGAGCCAGCTTCGCCTGGTATACAAAACCAACGCGCAGAACGCAACCGATGCATTACCGGTGATGAAACCGGTTCAGGAGCTGACTTCTTTTCTGTTTTCGGCAGGATTCCATTACAGTGCCGGTTCTTCTCTCACCCTGAAGAACCTGTTTTACATGAACCTCCCGGGAACAGACGGGGCTACCGGAAAGCCCGGTTACTTACTTGCGGCGGATCTGATTTATGCTCCGGCGAACCGTCCGTTTGAAATAGCCGTTCGCTATGCTGTTTTTGATATCGGTAGTTATCGCAACCGCATCTATGCTTATGAAAGGGATGTCCTGTATGCCTTCTCGGCTCCTGCGTATTACTCAGCTGGGGAAAGGATCAATCTCATGATCCGGTATGCGTTCAGCGACTGGCTTGACTTATGGATACGCTATGCACGGACGATGTACCGTGATCAATCTGTCACCGGTTCAGGCCTTGATGAGACACAGACCTCTCACAGGAGCGATATCAAAATCCAGGTGAGATACCGTTTTTAATAGTGACCTATTTCTCTTCTTCGATCTTCTCAAGATTGTCCAGCCCTTCGATCTTCATACTCTTCCCCAGCTTGGATATGTATGACAGGTCAATATTGCCGGTCAGGCTCAGAACAACGGTTTCGCCCGGCTCCCTGGCGATCATAAGCAATTCAGGGATCTTGTTGCCTTCCTTGAGGATGTAGAAATTGACCATTTCATCCTTTTCCTGAACCACCATCAGTTCCGTATACTTTTGCAGCGGATAAACGATCGTGAGTTCCTCGTAAAAATTAATTCCCTTGCAATCGTTCTCCTCTGAATAGGTAAGGATTCTCAGACCATCGAGCTGGCTGATCATCCCCTGAAATTCTTCAAAATCCTTATCGTTTTTGTCTCCTTCGATATCGCTGAACAGCTGAAACATATCCTTGGAGATCGAGACCGATGTAAAGCAATCTTTTCCTGCATATTTCTGAAAAAGTTTGTCCATCGGGCTGTTTTGTGCAGATAGCAGAACAGGACTGCAAAGCAGTAAAATCAGTAATGTTTTGAATACTAATGTTTTCATTGATTTTAATGTTTAAAGATTATTGATTTCGAGTTGTTCTTCCTTGAATTTCGACAGTTTTTCCGCTTCTTTCCTCCCTTCATCCATTTTACTTAACTTTTCAACCGGGCTGGCATCCTTGTTCAGCCGATCGAGTTCCCTCACTTCCTTGATGCCCTTGTTGAACGTCAGCATCATCCCGGCTTCCTGCAGGCCTTTATCCAATTTATTCAGACCCTTCATCTGATCCGTTCCGGCATTGAATTTTTCAGAAACGGTCAACAGAGCCTGAATGGTTACCTGGTAAGCCTGCCGGGGATCATCAAAGGTGTCCTCGATTTTTTGCGAGAACAGGTTCATGACCGGCAGTTTTTTGAACGGAATAACCAGTAAAATGACGAGCAGGATCGTTGCAGCAATCCCGCTGATGATATACCAGCGACTGGTTGAAAAAAACGAACGGGAAGCACCGGACTTTTCCTTGAGCCGGGACAGCCATTCCTTTTCAAACCTGCGATCGTTCAGCCGGCTTGTTGAAACTGCCTTGAAGCCTTGAAACATTTCACAGTAAGGTCTGTACCTATCTGGTAAGTCCTTTTGGGAGAAAAAATCCTGAAGGATCTGTTCCTCACCAAGGGAGGTACTACCCTCGAGGTAGCGCTCCAGCAGCCGGTCAATTTCGTTGAAGTTCATATTGATGTACTTTATTAAGTTCTTCCTTGATCTTTTTACGGGCTCTTGAAAGGTTCACCCTGATCACATTCAGGTTCAGATCCAGGATAGAGGCAATCTCTTCAAACTCGTACCCTTCAATGTCTCTCAGGTGAAGGATCATCCGTTGCTGATCCGGAAGATGATTGATCAGGTGGTTGATGCGCTTGACCGAATCCCTGATCTCGGTCAGGTCGTAGGGAGTCACCGGATCGATCATCATGATCTCCTGCGTATCGCCTCTGAGGATCCTTCCGTTGGTCCTCAGCCAGTCGATGCAGAGATTCCGTGTCAAGGTCATGGCAAATGCCTCCGTATTTCTGAGCTTATGGAGCTCTGTATTTTGATCCCAAAGCCTGACAAGTACCTCCTGAACCATATCCCGGGCATCTTCCCTGTCATCCAGGATCCTCATAGCAAACCGGAACAGTTTATCCTTCAGGGGAAAAATCTCTTCTGTGAATTGTTTTGGGGTCATACGATGATAAGACGATGAAAGGGGAAAAATATTACAGGGAAGGATTTTTTTTTACTTTTGTCAGTTGATCAGATAAAATTCATTTTACCCATTCATTAAAACATTCACTTATGTTAAAAGAACATCCCAAAGGGCTGATTGTGGCCTTTTTTACCAACATGGGAGAGCGATTCGGCTTTTACACCATGATGGCGATCCTTGTATTATTTCTTCAGGCCAGGTATGGGCTTTCCGAATCACAGGCAGGCGAATACTATAGCTGGTTCTATTTCGGCATCTATGCTCTGGCGCTTGTCGGAGGAATCATTGCGGACGCCACCCGTAAATACAAACTGGTGATCCTGATGGGTATCCTGATCATGTTTACCGGGTACATCATCATGTCATTCCCTGGAAATCCGCTGGGATTGACCATCACAGGCCTTTTCACCATTGCCCTTGGTAACGGATTGTTCAAGGGGAATCTTCAGGCTGTGGTCGGTCAGCTGTACGATAATCCAAAATATTCCAAGGTAAGGGATTCAGCATTTATGATCTTTTACATGGGGATCAACATCGGGGCATTTTTCGCACCATTTGTCGCAACGGGAATCCGGAACTGGTTCCTTAAAACGCAGGGATTTCTGCATGATGGCAGTTTGCCGGCCATGTGTCATGCTCACCTGAACGGTACGTTGGAGGATCCACTGACGTTCCAGACCCTTGCCGATAAAGTTTCCGGTGCTGCAGTGACCGATCTCAGTACATTTGCCCACACTTACCTTGATGCATTTTCCAGAGGCTATAACTACGCTTTTGGCATTGCGGCAGGAGCCATGATCATTTCCCTTCTGGTCTACATCATTTTCAACAACTACTTACCCAAAAAGGAGAAAGTGCAGGAGGCCACTCCAGAAGCCAGTAACCTTAAACTCCGGAACAACCTGATCGGTATCTTACTGGCTGCGGGACTTATGGTGGTTGTCACCATCATTTTTCATTTCCTGCTGAACAACCTTGCCCTGGGATTGGCTATTGGTTTGTTCATCGGTTTTGTGGCCCTGATCGTACAGATCTCGACCCGGGAAGAGCGACCCCGCATTGTCTCTTTGCTCCTGGTGTTCGCGGTGGTTATCTTCTTCTGGATGTCGTTTCACCAGAACGGATTGACGCTGACCTTCTTCGCGCGGGATTATACCGTCAAGGAAGTAGGACCCTTTACCAACATTTTCTTTAATCTGGAATCGATACTGGCTTTCATTGGTGCCGTCGCCGGACTGATCCTGATCTTCAACAAAAAGAGTGTGAACCGGCTCATTGGCGGAATCATGTTCCTTGCCCTGGGAGCGCTGACCTATTATTTTGTAACCCGTGCCGATGCTTCCAATCCCATTGCACCCGAAGTATTCCAGTCGTTTAATCCGTTATTCATTGTTTCCCTTACTTTTCCGGTGATGGCGGTATTTTCCTGGCTGCGCCGGAAGGATCGTGAACCATCCACTCCCAAGAAAATCGGCATCGGGATGATCATCGCCGCTATCGGATTCATGGTGATCCTGATTGCATCGGTGAACCTGGTATCACCCCATGAACTCCAGTATACCAACGCTGCAGGGGAGATCAAGTACAATCCGGTTCCCGACAGTTCCCGGGTGGTGCCTTACTGGCTCATCTCCAGTTACCTGATCCTGACGATTGCAGAATTGTTCCTCAGTCCGATGGGATTGTCCTTTGTTTCGAAAGTTGCTCCTTCCCGTTTCCAGGGCCTGATGCAGGGTGGATGGCTCCTGGCCACTGCGGTTGGGAACAAACTGCTCTTTATCGGGAGTGACTTCTGGGGTAAACTGGAACTATGGCAACTCTGGCTCATTTTCATTGTGTGCTGCCTGTTGTCGGCCATATTCATTTTCTCGATCATGAAACGACTGGAGAAAGCAACGAAATAGAACCGCATATTCATCAGGATCATGCATTCATCGCTCCGGGAAAGGAGTTATCTCTGGGGGCACCAGCGAAGGTTCAATTCCTTCACTGAGCATTTAAAGAAACTTTTCGGCGGGCGCGTACAAAAGCTCAGCATTGATGCCGGCTTTACCTGCCCGAACAGGGATGGCACCCTTGGCCAGGGAGGCTGCTCCTATTGTGATAACGACGCGTTCAATCCTTCTTATTGCGATCCTGAAAAGACCATAACGCAGCAGATCAGCGAAGGGATTGACTTTCATATCAACCGCTACCGCAGGGCAAACCATTTCCTTGCTTACTTTCAACCTTATTCCAACACGTATGCATCGCTTGGCAAACTGAAGCAACTTTACGGTGAAGCGCTGTCGCACCCGCAGGTTGCAGGATTGGTCATCGGAACACGCCCGGATTGCATGGACAGTGAGAAGCTGACTTTTCTCAGGGAAATCGCCGGGCATTATTATGTCATGATCGAATATGGCATTGAATCCTGCTATGATCAAACCCTGCGACGGATCAATCGCGGGCATGATTTCAGCCAGACCGTCGAGGCCATTGAGATGACGGCTGCGGCAGGAATACCGGCCGGGGGGCACATCATTCTGGGGTTACCCGGTGAGACAAAAGCGATGATGCTGGAAGAGGCTGAAATGTTGTCACGGCTTCCGCTGCAAATGATCAAACTGCACCAGTTGCAAATCTTCCGCAACACGCAGATGGAAAGGGAATATCAGCAGGATCCTGAACGCTTCGCGTTGTTCGGTCTTGAGGAATATATCGACTTTGCGATCGACTTCACCGAGAAGCTGTCTCCCGTGATCATGATCGAACGTTTTGCCAGCGAAGCTCCCCCGCGCTTTCTGGTGGCTCCCCAATGGGGAAGGATCCGCTATGATGAGGTGCTGCGACGAATCGAACGGAGGCTGGAGGAAAGAGATACGTTTCAGGGGAAGCGGTTCTGAATATCCAACATACGAACATACGAAGGTGAAGTTGAAGTTAAAGGCGAAGGAGATCGACGATTGGAATGAAGAAATCATGATTCTGCAATCTAATCCTAAATCGCCTTCTACCTTCCCTTCGCCTTCTACTTCGTATGTTCGTATGTTGGATATTTATTCTCCCTGGGATACCGCCTTGCCTTCTTCAGTGCCGCACTGATGATGAACTCCAGCTGTCCATTGGTGCTCCTGAATTCGTCAGCAGCCCATTTCTCCACAGCTTTCAGCAGCTCCGGATTCAATCGCAGGACAAATGATTTCTTCGCGGCCACGGGTAATGCTATTGATGGATGGTTCCGGCATTTACCACGGGGGTTGTGTCTTTATCGGCGCATAGTACCACCATCAGGTTGCTGACCATGGCCGCTTTCTGGTCATGATCCAGCGTAATGATCTCCTTTTTGGATAACTGGGCGAGCGCCATTTCCACCATGCTGACAGCGCCTTCAACGATCTTCTGCCGTGCTGCCACGATGGCTGTCGCCTGCTGGCGGCGCAGCATGGCCCCGGCGATCTCGGATGCATACGCCAGGTAACTGATGCGGGATTCCATCACATTGATCCCGGCAAGATCCAGCCTTTCCTGAAGCTCCCTCTCCAATGCGGCGTTCACATCCTCACCACCCGAGCGCAATGTAATCTCGGCCTGCTCATCGTCAAAATTGTCGTACGGATAATGACCCGCCAGTTTCCGAATGGCAGCCTCGCTCTGGATATCCACAAAATGAGAATAATCGTCCACACCAAAAGCAGCTTTAAAGGTGTTTTCCACTTTCCATACCAGCACGATGCCGATCATGATCGGATTCCCGATCTTGTCGTTCACCTTGATCGGTTCACTGTTCAGGTTCCTGGCCCTTAACGAGATCTTTTTGCGCGAAAAAAATGGATTCACCCAGAAAAAACCATTCTTCTTCACCGTTCCGACATACTTGCCGAAAAGCACCAGTACGGATGATTCATTGGGATTGACCACCATCAATCCCACCAGGCAGAAAATTCCGACGACAAGAACCGCAATCAGCCACAGGGGTTTGTAAAGAATCAGCAATGCAATGGGTACACCGATCAGAAGGAATGCAACAAACAATCCAAGATAACCCGACACCGGTGTATACAGTTTTTCCTTTTCCATATCAGTTTGATTTAAATTAATACTATAATGATACTAAAATGATACTGCAATGATACAACATTATTTTGAATAAACCATGAAACACCGCAATTTTTTTTTTAATATTTCTATTTTTGCTTTTTGATCTTTGATTTTTGATCTTATTATGCCACCTTACCACCATTTATTCTTCGATCTGGATAAAACGATCTATGACTTTGACGCCAGTTCGCGCCTGACTTTTGAAGAGATCCACCGGCATTTTCGTCTGGCAGAAAAAGGAATAACGGATCTTGAGTCATTCATTGAAAAATACACCCGCATCAACCTGACGCTATGGGAATTGTACAGGGGTGGCGGGATCCGGAAAGAAATCCTGAACGTCAGCCGGTTCGACAAGGCGCTGAAGGAATTTGGCGTGGATGATCCTATCCTGGCTGAAGCCATTGCATCCTATTATGTGACGGAAAGTCCTCTGAAAAATACACTTTTCCCGGGTGTGGAACGTACGCTGACCTACCTGAAAAAGAAGTACCGGTTATACATTATCACCAATGGATTTGAGGAAGTCCAGCATAAAAAACTGAATATCAATAAGTTGCGACCTTTTTTTGATGATATGATCACATCCGAAGAGGCTGGTTGTAAAAAACCTGATCCTGCCATTTTCCATTATGCCCTGAAACGTACGGGAGCCCTGCTGGAAGAAAGCCTGATGATTGGTGATGACCTGACGGTTGATATTCAGGGGGCTCGCGAAGCGGGAATGGATCAGGTGTTTGTGAACTATGACCGGTCAGATCATCAGGAGGCCGTTACATTCGAAGTGTTCTCATTTTCAGAGCTATGCTCCATCCTCTGAGGTTCCGGAAGGGATGCAAGGATCGTTTTCCCGCAACGGACATGCTGCCCGACCTGAACCTGGATCCTTGAATCCAGTGGCAGGAAGATATCCACCCGTGATCCGAATTTAATGATCCCGATTTCCTGCCCTGACACCACCTCAGTACCTGATTTGGCCAGACTTACGATCCTGCGGGCCAAGCCTCCTGCGATCTGACGGATAAGGATCTGGAAACCAGAGGGAGTCTCAATCACGACCGAATTATGCTCATTGAGGCTGGAAGCTTTGGGATGATAGGCAAACAGGAATTTGCCCGGATGATACTGAGCATAGCGAACGGTACCCGTGACCGGGAATAAATTTACATGCATATCGACCAGCGACATGAAAACAGATACCTGCATCCGCTGGTCTTTAAAATACTCATCTTCAAACACTTTCGAAATGATAACCACCTTGCCATCCGCTGCACTCAGGATAAGGGATGGATCAGGGTTCCCAACCCGGCCGGCTGGTTGACGAAAAAAATAGAAGACCATGGCTATAAAAACCACTCCCGCTAAATAGAGCAATCCGTGAATGATGGTTTGATGCGGAAAGAAGATGTTGAGTAAGAGGAAAATCAGACCAACCCCCAAAGAAAGCTTAACGATAATACCCTTCCCCTCCTTGTGAATTCTCATATTGGTCTAATTAAGTACCAGGTAAAGATACATATAAACCACCGGTGCTGAAAGCAAAACACCGTCAAATCGGTCGAGTATGCCTCCATGCCCCGGCAACAGTGTGCCGGAATCCTTTACATCAACGCTGCGCTTGAGCATGGATTCAACCAGGTCACCAAAGGTACTGAAAACAATGATCAGTACTGACAGGAATATCCATTCAGCCAGGGATAGCTGGGTAAAAAAACGGGAAATACCCCAGGCTGCGAGAATCCCCACGGTCAATCCTCCAGCGATGCCTTCCCAGGTCTTTTTGGGTGAAATACGATGGAACAGCAAATGTTTGCCCGTGAATTTACCTACGAGATAGGCACCGGAGTCATAGAGCCACAAAATGATAAAATAACCCAGCAAAAACGCATAGGAAGGTTCAGGCTGGTTTAATCCGTAAAAATAAAAAGCGTTCAGCACTGACAAAGGAAGTGCAACATACGCTACACCCAGCAGGGTAAAGGCAATATGGGTAAAAGGTCGGGATTTCGCCGAAAACAGTTCTGTGATCACCACCAGGGGAATGATCATCCACAGCACGATCAGAGTTCTGGGCGGCAGGATCCCGTTTGCGACGAAAAAAACAAGGCCATAAAGGAGGATACCCCCTGTGAGACCGGTGAACATGCCCTGTTTATGATCGTCGGTCCAGCTCAGTCGGTAGAATTCGATCAGCGCAAGAATGGTAACCAGCAGGAACAGGGCGCCAAAAGCAAACGGATGAAGCACAATGGAACCCACCATAACGATCACGAACAGGATTCCGGTGATTGTTCTTTGTGTAAAATTATTCACTTTCACTTTTAATGATGATCTGACGGGCACGAAATGCGTCTTCCACGTTGACATATACCTCAACCTCACCGAACAGATAGGCGGAATCCTTTTTATTGACCAGAAAGGCCTGAATATCGTTTTCCGCCAGGAGTTGTTTCATGAGTTCCGCCTTGTAAAGCTGATTCGAGCTGTAAATGATCGTCCAGTTGCTCATTTCGGTAAGGTATCCGGTACGTTGTTTCAGATGGTAATCCGCATCAGCCGGCAAAGATATCACAATTTTGAGCACTGATCAATGATCTGCATGATCAACATAGAACAGGTACAGGTTTCTGGGACCGTGAGCGCCCATTACGAGGGTTTTTTCAATGTCAGCGGTACGGCTGGGTCCCGTGATCACAGAGATTAGTGACGGGTAATCAGGCTCGTATTTGTGTCTGAGGTACACCAATGCCTGTTGCAGATCGCGTGTCAGCTGTGAAGCAAATCCGACGACAATATGAGCATCGGGAAAGATACATACTTTTCTTCCACCGGTTTGAGCGGATGAAATCACAATACTTCCGCTATGTGCCACAAGGGCTTCGCAGCTGGTAATGCTGATCTTGCTTGCCGGGAGGTCCTGCGGATCGGAACAAAACGACACACCGGCCTTCACAAGGTACTCCCCGATCGTTTTTTCCTGGCAGAAAAGTTCCTGTTCGTGGAGATCTTCGAGAATGACCATAAGGCTTGAAACCAGTTCCTTCTCATTTTCACAGTACACAAACATTCCCCCAGCCCGTTTAAACGCCTGGGCAAAAACAACATCCAGTGATTCATCCGGGGAATGGAACAGCGGCAGGTCAGTATCTGCGCCCTGAAAGGGTACCTCGGTCCCTGACAGCAATGCATTGCGAATGTTCTTCAGAACCTTCTCCTTTGACGTGCTTTCTTCCATGGGATTGCAGCAGGTAATGATTACGATGACTCACCTGCAGGTGCCATTTTGGCTGGGGATTCGGTCACCACGGTCGTTTCCCCGGGTGTGGGCGTCTGCTGTTTTTCCAGGGCAGATTCCTCGCTGTCCGGAGAGGTAATTTCCGAAGCAATGCTCTGGGAAGGTTTTGCGAAAGGCCTTTTCCCAAATATCCTTTCCAGATCTTCGGAGAAGATCACTTCTTTTTCGAGAAGGAAATTGGCCAGTTGTTCAACTTTATCCTTTTTCTTTTCAATAAGATCCAGTGCCCTGCGATAAGCTTTTTCGACCAGTTTTTTGACTTCCAGATCTATTAGCTCGGCTGTTTTCTCGCTGTAAGGCTTCTGGAAGGAATATTCCTGCTGGCCGGTGGAATCATAATAGGATATGTTACCGATCTTGTCATTCAGACCAAAATATACGATAATATTATAGGCTTGTTTAGTAATTCTTTCCAGATCGTTGAGCGCTCCGGTGGAAACCTTTCCAAAATTGACCTGTTCCGACGCTCTTCCGCCCAGGGTAGCTGTCATTTCATCCAGCATCTGATCCATGGTAGTGATCTGGCGTTCATCGGGCAGGTACCAGGCAGCGCCGAGGGATTTCCCGCGGGGGATAATGGTGACCTTCACCAGGGGATGTGCATGTTCGAGCAGCCAGCTTACGGCGGCGTGACCGGCTTCATGGAATGCAATCACCCGTTTCTCCTCAGGGGATATGATCTTGTTTCTTTTTTCGAGTCCTCCGACAATCCTGTCGATGGCATCGATGAAATCCTGCCGGGTGATGATCTTGTTTCCCTTTCGGGCGGCGATCAGGGCTGATTCATTGCATACGTTGGCTATGTCAGCACCCGAAAAGCCCGGTGTTTGTCGTGCAAGAAACTCAACATTGATAGTATTGTCTACTTTCAGGGGTTTCATATGTACCTTGAAGATCTCTTCGCGTTCTTTCAGGTCAGGCAGTTCTACCATGATCTGGCGGTCGAAGCGTCCAGCCCGGAGCAGGGCCCGGTCGAGAATGTCAGCACGGTTGGTGGCAGCAAGAATGATCACCCCTGTGTTGGTGTCAAAACCGTCCATCTCCGTCAGGAGTTGGTTAAGCGTATTTTCCCTTTCGTCGTTCGCACCGGTGATGGGATTCCGTCCCCTGGCACGTCCGATGGCATCAATCTCATCGATGAAGATGATACAGGGAGCTTTTTCCTTGGCCTGTTTGAACAGATCGCGAACACGGGATGCACCCACTCCGACGAACATTTCCACGAAATCCGATCCGGAAATGGAAAAGAAGGGTACCTGCGCCTCGCCTGCCACTGCCTTGGCCAGTAATGTTTTACCGGTCCCCGGTGGTCCGACCAGCAGAGCGCCTTTGGGTATTTTACCTCCCAGTTCAGTATATTTTTTTGGATTCTTCAGGAAATCAACGATCTCAATCACCTCAATCTTGGCTTCCTCCAGTCCTGCCACATCCTTAAAGGTGACCGTAACCGTGGTATCACGATCGAATAGTTTTGCCTTTGATTTGCCAATGTTAAAGATCTGACCTCCACCGCCGGCACCGCGGCTCATCATTCGCATCAGAAATATCCACCCAATGGCAATGAAACCAATCAGCAACAGCCAGTTTAAAATATCCCCCCCCCAGTTTCGCCGGTTCTGATATTCAACATAAACCGGATTCTCCATGCCTTCCTGAGCAGTCATGACATCATTATTGAAGGTCTCTACCGAGCCGATAGTGATCTTGTAATGAGCTGTGCTCTTGCGGAAATTGGAAACCTTAATATCTTTATGAATGTCTTTTGAGAGGCTGTCAGGTTTAATATACACCTCAGCATAATCCTTGTTGATCAGGATGATGCGTTCCACATCACCATCCTGAAGCATTTTCCTGAACTCACCCCAATTGCTGATCTCCCTGGTTTCTGTATTGTAGTTCAGAAAGTAAGTCCCGAAAAAGATGATGGCCAAAAAGGCATAAATCCAATAAAAGTTAAATTTGGGTTTATTGGTCTTTGGCTTGGGTATGCGTGGAGGTGTTGGATTGTCTTTGTTTTCTTCTGCCATTCTGCTGTTCATTTTTAATCCTCTGAGGTGAACTCTTTTGTCAGGGCATCAGCCCACAGCTCTTCCAAACGGTAAAATTTCCTGGTCTTTTCCTGAAAAACATGAACCACTACATCAACATAATCCAGTAAGATCCACTCCGCATTTTCATAACCTTCACTGTGCCAGGGATCCATTCCGAGAGATTTCTTTACCTGTTCATCCACAGAATCAGCGATAGCCTCTACCTGTGTCCTGGAATTACCATGACAGATAATGAAAAACCGGCAAAACGCATTATGCAGACCGAAGAAGTCGAGACGGACAATGTTCTTTCCCTTTCGTTGCTGAATACCCTCAACAATCCGTTCGCTCAATTCCTCTGCATTATCCTTCTTACTCCGGGTCCGGGCCATGGATTTAACCTGAAAATTATTCGTTTGCAAAATTACGCAAATAATCAACCCTTTTTAACATAAACGTATCTTTGTCATGCGGAATCAATTTACGGGTCATGGCCAAACAGATCATTGGCAGCCGGATTGTGTGCCTGGATCGTATTAGTTCCACCAACGCCTTTGTCCTGAAAGAGATGAAGGAGCATAGCTTCCCTGAAGGATGCGTGGTGGTTGCACTCAATCAGTATGCGGGTCAGGGCGCGGACGTGAATACCTGGGAAAGCGAACCCGGGAAAAACCTGACCTTCAGCATTATCCTGTATCCTGACTTCCTTCCCCTGGAGTATCAGTTTATGCTGAATAAGATGGCAAGCCTCGGACTGTTCGATTACGTCAGTCGTCTACCAGTCACAGAACCCGTGGCGATCAAGTGGCCCAATGATCTCTATATCGGCAACAAAAAAGCAGCGGGCATATTGATCAATAACATGATCCTCGGTTCATCCCTTGTCAGCACGGTTCTGGGCATTGGTCTCAACATCAACCAGCAAACCTTCCTCAGCGGGGCTCCCAATCCTGTGTCGCTGAAAAACGCCACCGGAAGGGACTTTGACCTGAGCCGGTGCCTGACGGATCTCTGCTATTGCCTGGACAGGCGCTACCAGGAGTTAAAAAAGGGCTGTTTTATACAGATGGATGATGAGTACTTTCGTCATCAATTCAGGCTTGGCAGTTATTTTCCTTTCCAGTACCAAAGCAGGCAGATTGTGGCAAAAATTGAAGATGTGGACGAAATGGGACGGCTTGTCGTGACGACAACGGACGGAAAAATGATCCGTTCCAATCCAAAGGAGATCACCTACATCCTTTGAATGAGAACGTTCAGGAAGATTCGTGTTTCAATTCCCGGAAATCATGCTCGGCCAGTTCCCGGAGTTTATTATTCAGCAGATTGACAAAATTCCTTAGCGGACCGAGTGCCACCATGCTGAGGAAAGGATTCAGATCAGCCTGAAAGACGATCCGGGATTCAGTCTGGTCCTCCTGAGCATCCAGGTAGCAATTCAGTTCAAATGGAAAGGGTGGCTTGCCTTCCGGAAGGATGACCAGCCTGCTGAACGGTATCTTTTCGGCCAGTCGCAGTGAAAGGTCGGTCATTCCCTGGATGGTGAATGAACAGGTGTCATCCGTGGATTGCCAGTTGACCACCTGGGGGGGCATCAGATCCCTGAAATGATTCAGATTACTTAGAAAGGAATAGATCTCCTGGGCAGGTTTATGAATGACTACGGTCTCACTTTCAATGACTTTCATTTCCCATCAGGTTACTTTCCCCACGCTTCCGGATTTTCCCTCCAGTCTCTCAGTGCTTTCAGGTCCTCATCCCGGATATAGTCCTCTTCGAGGGCCTTCTGGATCAGTTTGTCATAATCGGTCAGGGAAAAAAGGATACAGTCCTCTTTTTCAAAGTTTCGGATCGCTTTGGCCAGGTTATAGGTAAAGATGGCCACCATGCCCTTGACCTTGCAATCCTGCTCACGGAGTGATCTTACCGCGCTAAGGCTGGTACTTCCTGTTGAGATAAGGTCCTCAATGACAACCACCGATTGTCCGGGAGTTATTTTACCTTCAATGACATTTTCAAGGCCATGATCTTTTTTGGATGTCCTGACATAAACAAAGGGCAGACCCAGTTCCTCTGCCACCAGCACTCCATGTGCAATCGCCCCTGTGGCCACTCCGGCAATGAGGTCTACGGTGCCAAATTCATCGGTGATCACCCTGGCGAAGGCCTGCCGGATGAAGGTGCGGATACTGGGATAAGAAAGGGTGACACGGTTATCACAATAAATGGGAGACCGTATCCCCGACGCCCAGGTAAAAGGTTCTGCAACGTTCAGTTTGACAGCTTTGATCAACAACAGAAATTCGCTGATCTTGTCCGAAACATCATTTCGTAAGTCCATGGAATAGGATATGGTTATCGACCGGCAAAGATAAGATAAATTTGCTTTTTCTATCTTTGTTTAAAATTCCATGTCATGAAAAAGATCGCTGTGTTTCCCGGTTCATTTGATCCCATTACCCGGGGTCATGAATCCATCGTACTGAGAGCTCTTTCCGTCTTTGATGAGATCATCATCGCTGTCGGCCAGAATATTGAAAAGAAATATTTTTACCCTCTGGATAGGCGTATGGAATGGATCATGAAAGTGTTCCATGACTATCCCATGATCACCGTTGAGAGTTACCAGGGGCTGACCGTGGACTACTGCAGGCAGAAAGGGGTGCATTTTATTATCCGTGGGTTGAGGACATCAGCGGATTTCGAATTTGAAAGAAGTATCGGACAAATCAACAAGCAGATTTATCCCGATGTTGAGACGGTCTTCCTGCTGGCCACACCGGAGTTCACAGCTTTGAATTCCTCCATCGTAAGGGACATTATCCGGAATAATGGCGACCCGAATCCTTTCATTCCTGATGCCCTCCACGGCTACCTTCACTGATCCTTTATTTGAGGATGGTAAAATTTACATCGCCATAGTTGCGATGTTGGTAAAACCGGGGGTGGGCAGCAAAGGTATGACGGGCTGAATGCTCCTCGATGAACCATCCCTGAGGGTTAAGAAGTCCGGAATTGAATACGATGTCGGGCAGTTCCCCTACCCGGGGATGATCGTAAGGCGGGTCGGCAAAGATGATATCAAATCCGGATAACGATTTTTTTTTCAAAAACCGGAATACATCCATTCGGGTTACCTGTATGCATTCCACCTGCAGGCGGCGGGTTGTGTCTTTCAAAAATGCCACACACGCTGGATGAATATCGACCGCCACAATGTTGTTGCAACCCCGGGAAGCAAACTCAAGCGAAATAAGCCCTGTTCCGGAGAACAGATCCAGAACATGAATACCAGAAAAATCAAATACGTTGGTGAGGATATTGAACAGACTTTCCCGGGCCATATCCGTCGTGGGGCGCACCGACAGGTTTCCCGGCGGAACAACCTTTCTTCCCTTCAGGTATCCCCCTATAATTCGCACTGCACGGCATTTAAAAGATTAAAGAAATAGTGACCGGGAATTTCATCAAAGGGGTTTGAATAGCTGAACGACGGGTTACGGGATGCAAAATCTAGCCGGGGGATATAGGCGCCCAGTTGTTCGATCACAGGGGCATTTTTACCTACCTCTCCCATCACATGCAAAACCAGTTGCTCAGGAGCGCACTGCAGTTGTTCCAGCACGAACATCGTATAATACAGAACATCCTCTGCTGTCTTGTACAGGAACGAATTACAGAAATTTACGCTATGAGGCCCCAGTATCAGCAGATCGAACAGGCCAGCCTGAATATGAATAAATGCCACGGGATCACTGACCGTGTACTTATAACCCATCAGGATGGATTCGATCCAGGGGCTGATGGCATGGTGCAGGGGAGCGGGGCCAAAGGTAGCGGTCAGCTGTTCCTTCAGCCACCGGGGGACAGCATAGACCGACATTGCGTCCATTGCGGTAAGCCGGTCATTCAAATAAACAGCATCTCCCGGCAATCCGCTGAGGTTGAACTTCAGGTATGATTCCTTAAGGGAAGGATCGAATAGCGGAGCCGGAACCAGTGTATAAAGCCGGTTGGAAACATAAATCCTGACGTCGCGGAAATGCCATGAGAGGACATCGGTTGCGGTGATCTCCCGGAGAAGCCGGCTGAAATCATCTGCACCTGACGGTTCGGGAAACCTGAATATTTGGGCAGCCAGGTACCGGGTTTGCTGGATATCCATGACGACCAGCGAAATCTGTCCAGGGGAAACCAGAATGCTTAATCTGCAGGAATGTGCCCGATTTTCATCAAGCGATTCGTCGAGAATGTTCAGATCCGGCGAAACGGAGGGAGTCATCGCGGAAACAGGGCTTACTCCCAGTTCCCGTCAATGGTGGCCTCTTCCATTGATCCTACCTTGAGGCCGGGAAAACGCTGGGTGGATTCCAGCAGGTCGTTGTAATTGCTGACAAGCTGATTATCCAGACCTTTTAGGAACTGGCTATTCATCGCATAGGCTTCAAACACGTTGACCATGATCTTGCTGCGCTCGATCTGTCCGGCGTCCATCGTGAAGGTCTCCCTGTTCGAGTAGGGTATGTAACGAAGATTGTTCACATCAAATCCTTGCCTTTTGGCAAAAAGGGAATCTTTGACCAGAATGTATCCGATGGTATCCCGGATGGAACGTGTAAAGGTGGTGTCCGTTGGATCGGGAACCATCTTGACCACCGGGATCTTGCCGGTATTGATGAAATGAATCAATGTATCAAAACTCTTTGTATATTTCTGATAAATAGAGCGATAGGCGATCTGGGCACCACGAATATCCTTGAGGTTCTGAATAACTTCGGTCGTCCTCAGGTCACGCTCCTTGTTGAAGCGAACCGGTCGCATGATGCTCTCATAGATCATGTAAGCCAGAAAAACAGCAATGGCCAGTAACACTATCTGAAGAATTGTCTTTTTCATAATGAAGATTTTTACCTATGCAAATGTAATATTTTAATCAAATATGCAACAATTTATACCGACAAAATTCGGCAAGGATCACTGCATCTGATGGTAATCGGGTATTTCGGTCAGGAAATTCCATGACCGGGACGACTCATCCCTCTGGCAGCAATAATGAACCATTCCATTGGTGACTACCAGATACCTGACGTTCAGGGAGAGATTGTACCTTGCGATCTGATCAAATACCGTCTGTGAAAGGATCACATCGGGGGATTTGCACTCCACAAGCAACAGTGGCTGGCCGGCTGAATTGAATACGGCAATATCCAGTCTCTTTTTCAATTTGTAGACACGCAGTACTTTTTCGACCGCGATCAGGGTAGGGGGTACGTGTTTCTGGCTGATGAGGAAATGAATCATGTGTTGCCTTACCCATTCTTCAGGCGTGAGGTGCACATATCGCCTCCGGATGATGTCAAAAATGATCCGTTGGCCTTCCTGCTCCTGGATTTGCAGTGAATATCCCGGGAAATTTAAAACTGGCAGGTCGTTCATCTTTGTTTACAGGTTCTCCGGAAAGGAATGAACAGAACGGTTCTTGAACAGGGATCTGACAGGCCGTATGATGCGTATCAGCAAAGGCATTTCATCCGTAATGATCTCAGCCTGGCCCGTCATCTTCTGATTGAAATCAAGGACAAGGCCATAGTTCGTCCTGAGGCCTTCCGGGAAGGTGACCTCCACAAGATAAAACTCATCCTCCGAGGGCACCATGGAGATTTTATTGACTTTCCCCGTGACCATCCCGAATTCCATATAGGGATAGTTCGGAAACCTGACGTTGACGTCCTGCCCTACCATCACCTTACCTGCCCCCCTGGCGCCTAGCCTGAGTTTCCCGATCATCTGGCTCTCCCTGACAGGGACGATCGCCATTACTTTATCACCCAGATTGACATTTTGATTCTCCGTCCAGTACCGGTTATAGGTAACCATGCCCCTGAAAGGTGCCTTCAAGGCGTAGAGGTTCTCCCAGATATCGATCTGAGCCAGGAGATTTTCATAGGTCTCACTGATTCGCAGCTGAAGTTTTTTGGATTGTTGAACTTCCTGAAGCCTGAGATCAAGTATATTCTGCCTCAGCCGGGCGATCTGTATCCTGGCATTGGCCAGTTCCTCCCGGGATTCCTCATAGGAAAGCCTTTTCTGGAGGTACTCACTTCTCGACCGCTCCATATCAGCCTGTGTGATCACACTGCTGTCGAAAAGCTGTTGGCTCCGGTTCAGGTCTTTTTCCTTCAGCAGGCGGTCTTCGGCCAGGATATCCTGCTGATCCGTCAGCCGGTCGACCAGTTCATTGTAAATGGTCAGTTCATCCTGATACGACTGTATCTTTCTGGAATAATATCCCAGTTTCTGAAAGTGGTCATAATCCTCCAGACTTACCAGAAAATCAGTATAATACGGCTGTATTTCACCCAGTTGCAGATTGCGTAACGTGTGTGCAGAATCCAGCGCCAGAAGGCTGTACTCCCTGACAGAAAGGGCAATACGTTCAAGGTATTCTTTCAGCCTGATCACATCCGCATAGTAAGCGGGATTTTCGATAATGGCCAGGATCGTTCCGCTATCCACGGTCTGTTTATCGGCGACCATCATCTTTTCCAGCTTCCCGCTCACGCGGGATTCCATGTAAGCCGGTGGATTTTCGGAGGTTACCTCCAGGGTGGCAGGAATGATATCCGGATAGGTGAAGAACCAGCTCCCGATGAGGATGATCAGCAAAATCAGCACGATGATCAAAAGGCCCCACCGTAAAATACCTTTGGGCTGGCGCCCAAGGACATCCTGGATTTCATCACTGTGAACCTCGATATTTATATTTTGTTGATTTTCAGACATATATATTTAAATTCCCCTAATCTTACGTCCCCAGCTCAAGCTGATTCCTGACCAGGTTGAAATAGGAACCCTTGCGTTCTGTAAGCTCCCGGTGATTCCCCTTTTCGGTGATCCTTCCATTTTCCAGGACAATGATCTGGTCGGCATTCATCACGGTGCTGAGCCGGTGCGCCACGATGATGACCGTTTTCCCCCTGAAAAATTGCTGAAGGTTTTCCATGATCACCTTTTCATTATTGGCATCCAGTGCATTGGTGGCCTCGTCGAAGAAAAGATAATCCGGATTTTTATAGATGGCACGTGCAATGAGCATGCGTTGCTTCTGTCCCTGACTCAGGCCGATACCCTCGCTGCCGATCCGGGTATTATAGGTCAGCGGCAGGGATTCAATATAGTCCTGGATATTTGCCATGTTAACCGCATGGAACATCCGGTCTTTATCCCCAACCTCTTCGCCGACCGCTATATTCCGGGCGATGGAATCCGAGAAAATGAAACCATCCTGCATGACTGCCCCGCATTTCTCACGCCATATACGATTCGACAGGTGCTGTAGATTTACATCCCCGACACGGATCTCTCCGCTGGTCGTCCCGTAAAAACCCAGGAGAAGCTTGATCAGGGTGGTTTTACCACTTCCGCTCGGGCCAACGATTGCCGTTACCTTATGCTGAGGGATTACCAGTTCGATATCCTTCAGTACAAAAGGCGAATGCGGCCCTTCATACTGGAATGCGACACTACTGAGGGTGATCTCCCTCTTCTGGGGCAGGATGGTAATCTTAGCATGGTCAAACGACTCTTCGTCTTCTTTCTGATGGATCTCCCCCAGCCTTTCCAGGCTGATCTGGGCATCCTGCGCCGAGCGGATGAACTGGATGAGCTGCTCAACCGGAGCATTCAGTTGCCCGATGATGTACTGTACCGCCACCATCATCCCCAGGGTCATATTCCCGTCCACCACTGCCTTGGCTGCAATAAAAGTGATGATGATGTTCTTCAGCTGGTTGAAGAAGCCGGCGCCTGCCTGTTGAAACTGATTCAGCGAGAGCCCCTTCAGGTTCACCCTGAAGATCCTTGCCTGTATCCGCTCCCACTCCCATCTTTTCTGTTTCTCGCAATTGTTTAGTTTGATCTCCTGCATACCTGTGATGAGCTGGATCAGATTACCCTGGTTCTCCGACAGATGTGTAAACCGTTTATAATCCAGTTCCCTCCGTTTTCTGAGAAAAAGCAAGACCCATACTACATAGAGAATGCTGCCAGCAAGGAATATGGCCAGTATCATCCAGCTGTACACGGCAAGTACAATGGCAAAGATCAGGAAAGTAAAAGTTGAAAAAATGATGTTCAGGGATGAGCCGGTCAGAAATGCCTCGATCCGGCGGTGATCGCCGATGCGTTGCATCAGGTCGCCCATCATCCTGGTGTCAAAGAATCCAATGGGGAGCCGCATCAGTTTGGCCAGGAAATCCGAGATCAGGGATACATTTACCCGGGTATTGATGTGCAGCATGATCCATCCCCGGATGAATTCAACGGCTGTCTGACTGATGAACAGAACCAGCTGCGCAATCAGGACCAGGGTGATAAATCCCAGATCCTGGTTGTTGATACCGATATCAACGATGGATTGCGTGAGGAACGGAAAGATGAGCTGCAGCAGGCTGGCGATCAGTATTCCACCAAGGACCTGTGCCAGGTACTTCCGATGAGGTTTCAGGTAGGAAAGCAGGTACTTCAGGTTGTTCTTCCTGACCGGTTCATCATCCAGTGTATAAAAATCAGGGGTAGGTTCCAGCAGCAGTGCCACACCCTGCTTTTCGCCTTCTTTCAGGCTACTGATCCAGCCCTGCAGAAATTCCCCGACCGTATAGCGGATCAGTCCGATGGCCGGATCTGCACAATAGACCTGATCCTTTTTGATTTTATACACGACAATAAAATGCTTTTGCCGCCAATGAACGATGGCCGGCAACGGCGCTTCATCCCGCAACTGATCAAAACCCAGCCTGACGCCCATGGTCCTCAAACCAATGGACTCTGCTGCATCGCTGGTTCCCAGCAGGGAAACGCCTTCCCGCGTAAGGTAACTGCGCTCCCTGAGTGTCTGGAGGGAATAGGTCTTTCCATGGAACCTGGCGATCATCCGTAAACACGACGGACCGCAATCCATGGCATCCAGTTGCTTATAAAAAGGGAATCCGGGCATTATTGTCCTTCAGTCACCCATGATGAATAAAACCGGGCACTGATCTTCATTTTCCTTTTACGGAAATTCCGGTCAGGCTGTTTCCTAAATGATACGTAAAATAATCCTATTTTTGTCAATAAATCAGGAGATATGCCATTAACCACAAAAACGGATATAGTAACCAACTGGCTTCCAAGGTATACCGGAATGAACCTGGAAGAATTCGGCCAGTATATCCTGCTGGTAAATTTCAGCCAGTACCTTGAACTGTTTACCGGCATAACGGGTGCGGAGATCCGGGGTGCTGAGCGGCCGATGCCCTGTGCAACCTCGGGCCAGATCACCATGATCAAATTTGGCATGGGCAGCGCCAATGCAGCAACGGTAATGGATCTGCTGAGCGCTGTTCATCCCAGGGCCTGTTTGTTTCTCGGAAAATGTGGGGGATTGAAAAAGAAAAACAATGTCGGCGACCTGATATTGCCCATTGCCGCCATCCGGGGTGAGGGAACGTCGAATGATTACCTGCCCCCGGAAATCCCTGCACTGCCGGCCTTTAGCCTCCAAAAAGCCGTTTCCACGACGATCCGCGACTTTGAACGGGATTATTGGACCGGAACGGTGTATACCACCAACAGAAGGGTCTGGGAATATGATGAACCCTTTAAAAAATACCTTCGTAAAACCCGGTGCATGGGAATCGATCTGGAAACCGCCACCATATTCATTGTCGGATTTGCCAACAAGATCCCCACCGGGGCACTACTGCTGGTTTCTGACCAGCCCATGATCTCATCAGGAATAAAAACAGAGCAAAGCGATCAGAAGGTATCAGCAGAATTCGTTGAACAACATGTAAGGATTGGCATTGAATCATTGAAACAACTGATCAACGAAGGTCTTACCGTGAAGCATCTGCGGTTTTAATTCATAAGCTCTCCCCTCATGCCTTCCATGACCTATGACCAAATACGCGGTGACCTGAAAAATAATAAGTTCTATCCGGTATATCTTCTGACCGGAGAGGAGTCCTATTTTATTGATGAACTGGCAGATTATTTTGAGGAACAGATCGTCCCGGATGAAGAAAAGGACTTCAACCTCAACGTCATCTACGGTAAGGACACCGATGCCGGGATGATCATGGACTGCGCCCGGCAATTTCCCATGATGGCCGAACGTCAGGTGGTAATCGTTAGGGAAGCACAGGAGGCAAGGAATTTTGATGAGCTGCTGGTTTACATCGAAAATCCCTCCCTGACAACACTGCTGGTGTTGTGTTATAAATATAAAAAACTGGATAAGCGTAAATCACTGGCCAAAGCCATTGAAAAAAAAGGAGTCATCTTTGAATCACAAAAGGTTTACGAAAATAAAATTCCGGATTGGATAAGGGATTTTATCAAAGCAAAGGGATACAACATTACGCCCAAAGCTACCATGATGCTGACGGAATACCTGGGAAGTGATCTGACCCGTATCGTTAATGAAATCAGTAAACTCCTGATCAACATCCCGGATAAAAAGGAGGTTGACGACGCATTGGTCGAAAAACACGTCGGAGTCAGTAAAGATTATAATGTCTTCGAACTGCAGCGGGCCCTGGGGAACAGGGACATTTTCAGGGCCAATCAGATTGCGGCTTATTTTGCCAGTAATCCTAAGGAAAATCCTCTCATTAAGGTCTTATCCATTCTGTATGCCTTTTTCTCCAAAGTGCTCATCTTTCACCAGCTCAAAGACAAATCCAGGAACAGCGCAGCTGCGGCTTTGTCAGTAAGTCCCTATTTCGTACAGGACTACCAGAATACGGCGCTGAATTATAATCCGGGCCAGCTTGTACGGATCATTTCCTACCTGAGGGAATATGATTTGAAATCCAAGGGTGTGGATAATGTGTCGGCGGATGACGGGGAGCTGCTAAAGGAACTGGTGTTTAAGATCCTGCATTAAGATACAGTCCTTCGATTACATCCCTGTATTTCTCCATCAGGTATTTCCTTCTCAGCTTCAATGTTTGGCTGAGGTCGCCCTTTTCCACTGTCCAGGGCTTATCCAGCAAAGCCACCCGTTTGACTTGTTCTGTTTTATCCAGTGTTGTGTTGACCTGGTCGATCTCCCGCTGGATACGGTCGATGATCCTTTTATCTTTCACAGCGTCAGCATCGGAGGTATAGGGATGGTTCTTAACCCTGCACCAGGAGCGGAGATGCTGAAAATCGGGAACGATGATGGCTGCTGGATAATGCCTGTTCTCACCCACGACCATTACGCCATCAATGAAGGGAGAGGCTTTGAAGAGCACTTCCAGTACCTGGGGAGCGATGTACTTTCCCCCGGAAGTTTTAAACATCTCTTTCTTGCGGTCGGTGATCTGAAGGTATTTGTTTTGAATCAGCAGACCAATATCCCCGGTATGGAACCATCCCTCCGAGTCGATCACCTCCCGGGTAAGCTGGGGATGTTTGAAATAGCCCAGCATGATATTAGGGCCCTTGCAGAGAATTTCCCCATCGCTTGCAAAGCCCAGTGTCACACCGGGAAGCACCTTTCCGACCGTACCAAAGCAAACACCATCCCTTTCGAAATTCGAAACAGCGATGACCGGTGAGGTTTCGGTAAGACCGTAGCCCTCGATCACCTTGATCCTGGCAGCCCAGAATACACGGGCAAGCCGAGGCTGCAGGGTGGCACCGCCTGAGACAATGATGCGCAGTTTGCCTCCCAGCGCATTCCTCCATTTGCTGTAGATCAGTTTATCGGCAATCTTTCGCTTAAGCTCATACCCCATACCATTGGCCCCGTTCAGCTCAAACCGGTACCCCAGGTTGACAGCCCAGAAAAACAGCAAGCGCTTGATCCCTTTCAGCTCCCTGCCTTTTGCCATGATCCTGTCGAACGATTTTTCGATCACCCTTGGAACCGCACAGAATAATTCAGGATGAACCTCACGAAGATTATCTGACAGCTTATCAATGCTTTCAGCATAGTAGACCGAAATGCCCAGGTGCTGGTACATGTAATTCAGCATCCTTTCGTACACGTGACACAGGGGAAGAAAGCTCATGACCCTGCTCACCATGTCGACCCGGATGATCTCACTCACTGTCAGAAACTGGCTGATGAAATTCTGGTGCGAAAGCATGACTCCTTTGGGAGTTCCCGTCGTGCCGGAGGTATAGATGACCGAAACCAGATCATGCGTGCCCAGGGTGGTTTTCAGTTCATCGACGCGGTGCTGGGGGATGTCATCCCCCAGGGCAAGGAACTCGTTCCAGTTTTTCACCCCTTCCGCTTCGTCCACCAGGTACACCGCTTTTATGGATTGTATGTCCATAATGACCGGCCTGATCCTGTCATAGACATCCCTGGAGGTAATGAAAACAGCCTGTACATCAGCTTCCGTAAAAATGTGCCTGAAATTATCATTGCTTATGGTCGAATAGATAGGAACCTGAACTGCCCCGATCTGCATGAGTCCCATGTCCATAAAATTCCATTGCGGGCTGTTGGAAAGGATGGTGGCAACCTTATCCCCCTTTTTTATTCCGAGTGCAAGCAGGGCTTTGCTCACCTGGTTGGCATGGTGAATGTAATCCATGGCAGAGAAGCTGATCCATTGTCCATTTTTCTTATAGGCCAGCACATCCTGGATATGCTGATGATCCACTGACATCTCTTCCAGGATGTCGAAAATGCGGTTAATTGTTGCCATACAGTAATGAATTTAGTTTGGTCAGAAAGGATTACAGGGTTTCTTTATTAAATTGTCAGTTGTCGATTGTCAATTATTAATTTTCAATTGACAATCGACAATCGACAATTGACAATTGACAATTTCTAAACGCCACCGGCAACTTCCAGCGCGATCTCGATCATTTGCCGGAAGGAGCGTTCGCGTTCCCGTGTGGTTATATGTAAATTATGATATATGTTGTCACTAACCGTAAGGATCGACAATGCATTCACTCCGTAACGGGCCGCCAAGGTGTAGAGTGCTGTGGTTTCCATTTCGACCACCAGCACACCGTAATCCTTCCAGACCTGGAAGGGATCTGCCTGTCCATCTTCATAATAAAAGATATCCGAAGTCAGCACATTTCCAACATCAACCTTGATATTCAGCCGGTTAGCCACATCCCATGCCCGTTGTAAAAGCCCGAAGCTGGCAGTGGGTGCAAAATCCATCTGGTTGAATCGTTGTTTATTGAAATTTGAATCTGTTGATGCCGACATGGCCAGGATGACATCCCGGATACCGATATCCTTCTGAATGGCTCCGCAGGAGCCGATCCGTATCAGGTTTTTCACGCGATAGTCCACGATCAGTTCATGAACATAGATAGCGATGGAGGGGATTCCCATTCCCGTACCCTGCACCGAGACGGGCTGACCCTTGTAGGTACCCGTATAGCCGTACATGCCCCGGATCTGGTTATGGCAGACCGGATTTTCGAGATAGGTTTCCGCAATGAACGTGGCCCGTACCGGATCACCCGGTAACAATACCGTTTCGGCTATCTGGCCGGGAGAAGCCTGGAGATGTATACTCATAATTCACTGTTTTTTTTGATCCAATCCCTTGCATTCACAAACGCTTCGATCCAGGGAGACACTTCATCTGCACGGCGGGTCTCAGGATAGCAGGGCCACTGCCACGGATATATGGCTCTTTCCATATGCGGCATCATCGCAAGATGCCTTCCATCCGCTGAGCAAATAGCTGCGGCCCGGTACTGAGATCCATTAGGATTGCCCGGATAATCGCTATAGGAATACTTGACGGGAATGTGATACCTTGATTCCGCATACGGCAGTTCAAACCTTCCCTCACTGTGGGAGACCCATATCCCGAGACGGCTGCCTGCCAGGGAATGCAGCATCACCGAATGGTTTTCCATGATATCCACGTTAACGAAGGCGGACTCAAATTTACCGGATTCATTGTGAAGCATGCGAGGGGGTTTGCGATGACCGGGGTAGATGAGTCCGAGTTCCACCAGCACCTGGCAACCATTGCACATGCCCAGGCTGAGTGTGTCATTTCGCTGAAAGAACCTTTCCAGGGCCCTTTTGGCCCTGGGATTGAACAAAAAGGCACCGGCCCAGCCCTTACCCGATCCCAGCACATCGGAATTGGAAAATCCTCCCACAAAAATAATGAAGTGAACATCCCTGAGATCTTCTTTTCCTGCTACCAGATCGGTCATATGGACATCCTTCACATCAAATCCTGCCAGGTGGAGCGACCAGGCCATTTCGCGGTCACCGTTGACTCCCTTTTCGCGAATGATGGCTGCAGGGATGCCGGTTCTAAACTTTCTTTCGGGTACGATCGCGTATGGGCCGAACCGCCCCTGGAAGGAATGTGAAAAGGTAAAGGTAAGGGGCTGGTGCTTATAATTCCGGTAACGGTCGAGTGCAAGGCGGGGCGGGGTCTGATTCCGGTCGAGCAAATAGGAGGATTTATACCAGAGATCGCGGAGAGAGTCAATGTCGAAGGTAAGGATCTCCGGTCCGCACCGGATGGTCATTTGGCGTTCAGGACATACCTGACCGATCACATGAAAGCCAATACCCTTGTCATTCAGTGTTTTCATCACGTCACCCTCCGGATCAGCCTGGATGATGACGCCCGGATTCTCGCTGAAAAGACATTTGATGAGATCAGGTTCATTGAATCCGGTAAGATCAAGATCCATCCCGATATCATTCCGGGTAAAGGCCATTTCCAGCAGGGTGACGATCATGCCTCCGGCAGAAACATCATGACCCGCGCTGATTTTCCCGCCGCCGATCAGCGACTGGATCGTATTGAAGGCGCTGACAAAATAGGCAGGATCCTGAACTGTGGGTGATTGATTTCCAAGCTGTCCGAGGATCTGCGCAAAACTGCTTCCGCCAGGTTCAAGCGGGTGTCGCGACAAATCGATATAAATCAGCTTTTTACGGACATCCTGGTCCGGAACGGGTGTGATGATCTTTCGCACATCGGTCACCTCACTCATTGCGGAGATGATCAGGGTTCCCGGTGCAAAGACCACCCTGCCGCCGGGGTATTTCTGTGTCATGGAAAGGGAATCCTTTCCGGTGGGTACATTGATCCCGAGATCGATAGCGAACCTGCTCACGGCTTCCACAGCGCGGTAGAGTCGTTCATCCTCGCCTGGATTTTTGGCAGGCCACATCCAGTTAGCGCTCAGCGAGACGCCCCGAATCCCGTCAGCCAGCGGGGCCCAGATGAGATTGGTCAGGGCTTCCGCCACCGAAAGTACCGAACCGGCCTCCGGGTTGATCAGCCCTGCGACCGGCGCATGTCCGATGGCTGTGGCGATTCCGGCGGCTCCCCGGTAATCCAGTGCAACCACGCCCAGGTTGTTGAGCGGGAGCTGAAGTGGCCCTGTGGTCTGCTGCATAACCACCTTCCCGGTGACCGACCTGTCCACCTTATTGGTCAGCCAGTCTTTACATGCCACGGATTCAAGCTGCAGAACCTGTTCCAGGTAATGGTGTACCAACTCTTTTGCATACACCAATCCGGCGAGTGGTGAGATATGCGTTTCATCTTCGATCACCGTCCTGGGGGGTTTGCCAAACATATCGTTCAGGTGAAGATGAATAGGCCGGATTGGCTCTTCTTCGTCGATCACTTCAAAATGAAGATCCCCCGTGACCTCTCCCACGATGTACATCGGCGCCCGTTCCCGTTGGGCGATAGCTTTCAGCAGGGGCACATCTGCAGGTCGCAAAATGAGTCCCATACGCTCCTGGGACTCATTGCCCATGATTTCCCTGGAAGAAAGGGTGGAATCACCGATGGGCAATTTTCTGATGAAGATCCTTCCACCCGTTTTCTCGACCAGTTCAGAAATGGCATTCAGATGGCCACCGGCGCCATGATCATGGATCGCGATGACAGGATTGTGGACGGTTTCAGTTAGTGCGCGCAGGGCGTTGGCCACGCGTTTCTGCATCTCAGGATTAGATCGCTGGACTGCATTGAGTTCAATGGTGTTGCCATACTCACCGGTGGCCACCGACGAAACAGCTCCGCCGCCCATACCGATACGGTAATTATCCCCGCCCATCACAACAATCACATCACCCGGTTCCGGGAGATCCTTGAAGCTATCTTCCTTCCTGGCATATCCGATCCCTCCGGCCAGCATGATCACCTTATCATAGCCATATTGCTTCAGGCCATTTGTATATTCGAAGGTCAGCAGGCTTCCGCAGATCAAGGGCTGTCCGAATTTGTTCCCGAAATCGCTGGCCCCGTTCGACGCTTTGATGAGAATATCTTCCGGAGTCTTGTAAAGCCATTGCCGGGGTTCAATGTGCCTTTCCCAGGGGCGCCCGGATTCCAGCCGGGGATAAGAGGTCATGTATACCGCTGTTCCTGCCATGGGAATGCTTCCCTTTCCTCCAGCCATGCGGTCGCGGATCTCCCCTCCTGTTCCCGTTGCAGCTCCGTTGAACGGTTCCACCGTCGTCGGAAAATTATGCGTTTCAGCCTTGAGCGAAAGAACCGTTTCAATATCCCTGATCTCAAAAAATGAAGCCCGGTCCTGCCGTGCAGGGGCAAACTGATGGGCAACGGGTCCGGATATCAGGGCGCAATTATCTATATAGGCTGATACCAGCCGGTTGGGATGGATCCGGGAAGTTTTTCTGATCAAGTCAAAAAGGGATTCACTCCTCGGCTCCCCGTTCAGGATAAAAACGCCATTGAAGATCTTGTGCCTGCAATGTTCCGAGTTGACCTGCGAAAATCCGAATACCTCCGTGTCGGTCAGCCTCCTGTTCAGCTTCTGGCAAAGTTTTTCCAGATAGGACACTTCCTCCCCGCTCAGCGACAGTCCTTCCCGGAGATTATAGGTGGCGATATCATCGATGAGGCGTAAGGGTTCAGGAGGCTTATCCACAGTGAACACGAGCTGGTCAAGTCCGTGATACCCGGCCTGCAGCATGGGATCAAACTGAACCGGACCGGCTGCCACCCGTCTGAACTCCTCCATGCGCTGTATTCCATCGATCCCCATATTCTGGGTGATTTCCACGGCATTGGTGCTCCAGGGGGTGATCATTTCCTTCCGCGGTCCGATGAAATAACCTTTCAGGATTTCGACTGGTTCAATCCGGGCATTCCCGAACAGCCATCTCAATTTCAAAAGATCGTGTTCTTTCAGGGGCTGGGTGAAATCAACAGCAAAGACCGAGGAGGATTTCGTAAAAAAAATGACCATTTAACGCTTTATTGAATGGTAAGATAGGATTTTTCCTACACAAATATATAAAATGGCCTATAACAGCATTGAGGTTGGTTATTTTACCGGATTGTTTTTTTTCACTTCCTGATCTGAAACTCCATAGACCTCCCGTTCAACATTGCCGGCAGGCTCCACATGGACCATCACATCATAGACGTTTCCGATGGTGGTTTTAATGCTCTCCTCCACCTGTTTGGCGATCTCATGGGATTCATCCACGGTTATGGCTCCGTTCACTTCGATATCACAGGTGATCATGTAGGAGGTTCCGATCTGGTGAACCCTCATCCGGTGGGGATTCTCTGCTTTTGGGACACGACTGACCGCTTCGATGATCTTGTCATAAATAGCTGGATCGCTGATCCCGTCCATCAGTTCAATGTTGGTCCGAAAGAAGATCTGAAGACCCACACGCATGATCCAGAGACTGATGAGCAGGGCTACGATCCTGTCGATGACCGGTAGGTCGTACACCCGTGTAAAAAACAGGCCGATGAGCACACCCAGGGAGATGATCACATCATTCTGCATGTTTTTTCCGTTGGCGATCAGCATGGTACTATGGATCCGTTTTCCGGTAACGAAATGAATATAGCTCAAGATCAGTTTTCCGGCGATCGAGACCAGGGTGACATATACAGCCACCATGGAGGGGATCTCATTGTATTCCCCTTTTATGAGCTGTGTTATGGTGGAAATCGACAGCTGGGCTCCTGCGAAGAAAATGATGAAGGCCAGTACCAGGGTTGCAAGGGTATCCGCTTTGGCATATCCATAGGCATACCGCGTGTCGGGAGGCCGGGAGATAACACGTGCGGTGAACAGGGTGATCCAGGAGGTGATGATATCGCCAGCCGAATCGATGCCATCCCCTACCACGGCAAGACTTCCAGATAAAAAACCCAGTACGATCTTGAGCAGCGACAGGATGGAATTTCCGATGATCCCGATCCAGGAGGTCCTGATGATGAGTTGTGTCCGTTCGGTCATGATCCAGAAGTAACTAAGAACCGTTCTGCTTCCAGGGCTGCCATGCAACCGGTTCCTGCAGCGGTGATCGCCTGCCGGAAAACATGATCCTGAACGTCCCCGCAGGCGAAAACACCTTCCACACTGGTTCGGGTTGAATCCGACGCAGTGACGATATATCCATTCGGATTGAGTGTGAGCTGTCCTGCAAACAGCTCTGTGTTCGGTTTATGGCCGATGGCAACAAAAAATCCCTGCAGATCCAGTTTCCGGCGTTCACCGGTTTTTAAATTTTCAATCAGAACACCGTTTACACCCGAAAGGTCACCCAGAATTTCCACGGGGACATGGTCCCAGATCACTTCAATGTTGCTGGTATTCAGCACCCTGTGCTGCATGGACTTGCAAGCCCTGAGTTCATTCCTCCGGTGGATAAGGTACACTTTGCGGCACATCTTTGCAAGATAGGAAGCTTCTTCTGCAGCCGTATCCCCACCGCCGACAACAGCCACATCCTTTCCCCTGTAAAAAAATCCATCACAGGTTGCACATGCTGAAACGCCTCGTCCCCTGAACTTTTCCTCGGAGGGCAAACCGAGGTAGCGCGCAGTGGCTCCGGTGGCGATGATCAGGGTCTCGGCCAGCATTTCAGCACCATCCTCAGCCACCACATGGAAAGGCCGTGCGGAAAGATCCACCTGGGTTATGATCCCGAAACGGATGTCAGTATCAAAACGCCGGGCCTGCTGCTGGAGATCTTCCATGAGCTGAGGTCCTGCCACACCTTCAGGATATCCGGGAAAATTTTCGACATCATTGGTGGTGGTCAACTGACCTCCCGGTTGCAATCCCGTATACAATACCGGGTGCATATCGGCTCTGGCTGCATAGATCGCAGCTGTATATCCGGCCGGTCCGGAACCGATAATGAGACAGGTTACCTTTTCCATGCAGACAATTTTTTTGCAAAATAACGAAATAACTTGAATGATATCGAGCGGGAGGATGGACTAGTATCAAGAATTATTGTAGTTTTGAAGGTAAAATGACCGTTATGGAAACCGAAAAACCGAAATCCAAATCTGGCCGTGGATGCAGGCGGCTGTTCAAAAAATCAATCTTTATTGTCATCGTTGTTATGATCGGGGCTGTCTGTTTTCTCTACTTTGGAAAGTACGACGAAGGGATACGGGCGGGCAACGTGGTCAGGATAAGTAAAAAAGGCGTCATTTTTAAAACCTATGAAGGACAGCTTAATCTGCAGACCTTTGGTGCAGTGAAAGGCTCCAATCCCTTTCTCGAAACATTCGAATTTTCCGTGGAAGGTAAAAACACCGACATTATCGGGGAGCTGGAGGCCGTATCCCTGACGGGAGAAAGAGTCAATCTGCATTACATGAAGCGTTATGCCAAATTTCCATGGAGAGGGAAAACCAAATATTTCATCACCGATGTGGAACGCACCGGGGATCAACCCTAGATCGCCGTCACCAACAATCCGATGCAGAATCATATTACGGTTAGAATCAACAAATCCCGTTCGATCCGTCTGACTTCTTTGGCCAGGGATCTGAAGATTGATCCATGCTAGTTCTTTCTCCGTCCGAAAGTGAGAAAAAAGATCAGCATCAGCAAAGCAGCGATCAGGGCGGTTGCAGAGCCAAAATAAAAAGGAATCCGTGAATTAACCCTGTCGTACAGCGCTCCAGCAATCAGGCTTGCAGGAAGCAGTGTAATTCCGAGCAAAGCATTATAGATCCCCAATCCGGTGCCCTGCTTGTTCCTATCGGTAATATCCGAGATAAAGGCTTTCTGCACGCCATCGGTGGCAGCGGAATACAGACCATACAGCCCGAAAAGGGCAATCATAGCGCCGGCAGTTGTCGAGACGCCGAATCCGAAATAGACAACCGCATAGATCAGAAAGCCGATGATCAGGATCTTTTCTTTGCCGATCCGGTCAGACAGTGTACCCACCGGGATGGCAGCAATGACAGATACCAGATTGGTAATCAGGTATACCAGGGGGATGAAGGCCACCTTCACCCCCATCTCGTTAGCCTTGACCATCAGCAGGGCATCGGTCGAATTGCCAAGGGTAAAGACGAACACAATACACAGGAAGAAATAGAACCTGGGAGGAAAGTCCTTAAAATGAAACCGGGTGAAAAGCTCATGTCTGCTCTTACCCGTTTCCCTGATCCCGAAAATGATCACGAAAATAGCCAGAATGGAAGGGATACCGGCCAGTAAAAAAACCATCCTGTAATTACCGGGTAGCAGTGACAACAAAGCAAAAGCGACCAACGGACCCACGATCGCTCCGCTGTTGTCCATGGCTTTTTGTAATCCAAAGCTCCTGCCTGTATCGCTGTTGGTGACTGAACCCGCAATCAGGCTGTCACGGGGTGCCGTACGGATCCCCTTGCCAAACCGTTCAATGAAACGCAGGTAAAGGACCTGCACCGGGGTAACCACAAATGTGTACAGCGGAATGATCAGCGCAGAGAGACCATACCCGATCAGCAGGAAAGGTTTGTTCCTGCCGATCCTATCGCTCCAGAATCCGGAGAGTGCCTTCACAAGGGATGCAGTGCTCTCAGCAATGCCCTCGATCAGCGCCAGGCTGGTCCTGGAAGCTCCGATCGACATCAGGAACATGGGCATCACCGAATAGACCATCTTGACAGAGGTATCGGTCAGAAAACTCGTCAGGCCTGTAGAGAG
>JAGONC010000086.1 GCA_017993235.1 Lentimicrobiaceae bacterium | reverse complement strand
TGAAGAGCCGTATGATGGGAGACTATCACGTACGGTTCCGTGAGAGGCTGGGGCTGAAATGCCCCGGCCTACTCGACGACACTTTGATAATTTGACATGAATGATCGGCTGGCAATGGATAACGGGCACTAGTACCGGTATCCATGACACCGGATCACCACATATGCACGTAGGGCTTTGGAGCATGGTTACTGCTCCTTGACAGGTACTGCATTTGATCGCTGGGAACATCAGTGTCATTGCCGGTCTCACCAGCCTATTGATTCGGTCCTGGACAGGGCGTTAATCTCCACTCAATACTGACTTTCTCTATTGTGTTTGTCAGTATCACACAGGTGCTGAGTGTGACACTGGCAGGTTGATGATCAACTGTAATGTGAAATATATTGGCTTTCTGTATATATTGTCGTACCTTTAATAGGTTTCGCAATTCTTCTAACGGCAGGCGTATGTATTTTATTCATTTCATCTTACCTTTGAAATGCAAATGTACTATGTCATTTTTAGAAGGAACTGATGAAAAAACGACTATCCTGGGTTCGGTTGAAACATAGGCGTTTCCTTGTTCTTTTAACTGCCTCTTTGATTCTTCTTTTACCTCCTGGTTGCGAGAAAAATGAAATCACCAATGTTTATATAAATCCTTCCCCAAAAACACTGGTGTTTTTATCCGATTTTTCTGCCTATTCTGACATGGCCATTTCGATCATGGGTTCTCTTCGGAAAACATACCCCGGAATACAGATCGAATACATTCAAACCAGCCCCTTTGATGTAAAGGAGGCAGCATTCCAATTGGAACTGGCTGTCCGTAATTATCCTGATAGTGTCTATTTTACAGGACTCATTGAGCCAGGTGTCAATAATGAGCGGATAGTTTTTGAGGTTCCTTCAGGGAAACGGTTCCTGGTTCCGGATAACGGTCTTGCTTCGAGGGTGTTCAGGTATTTTGATACCCTGAATTGCCACCGTGTTGAAAATCCGCTGGATTATACTGGACAGAATCCGTCTGATCTGAGTTTAACTGATTTTTATTTACAAGCCACTCTGGCACTGATCTCAGGAAAACCTTTATCGGAATTTGGAAGCGCAATACCGGATCCGGTCACCTATTCGATACAGGATGCCCGGAAAGTAAATGATACGATCGTTGGTGAGATTGTATTTACGGATAATTTCGGCAACTGCATCACCAATATAACGGACTCTCTATTTCAGGATTTTAAACTGGCATCGCTGCTCAGGGTTAATGCTGGAAAAACATCATTTTTTGCCACATTCGGTTCGGATTATTCATCAGTACCCGCCGGGCAAAATGTTATTCTTTTAGACAGGTCTGACCGGATAGAGCTTGCAACCTGCTTTGGTGATATTTCACAGAGGTATACCTTGAGTGCCGGCTTACCGGTAAAATTATACCGGAGCACGGTGCGGATCGGGATATTGCAATATAATGACATTTCAGAAGCCATGGTTTCGGCTATGAAAGACAGGATGCAATCGCAAGGATTCGATGCTGCGGTCAATGTAGTATTTATTGAAAAGAATGCCAATGGCATGCAATCTGTTTTAAAGGATCTTGTTGCTGAACTTGTCCAGGCCAGGGCCGATATTATCATCCCATTCTCGACTCCGGCCGCACAGGCTGTTATTTTGACCGCTCCTGATTCGATTCCGGTGGTTTTCACTATCGTAACTGATCCTGAATCCTCAGGGATCCTCGGTCAAAGATCCCATGTCACAGGCTTATCCAATGCAACTGATTTCAACGCTGTTGCTGCTTTCCTCCAAAGGATCCTGCCGGACATTGCCACTGTCGGCAGCATCTTTAATCCGAATGAAGCCAACTCATCCGGAGCACAACAGGAACTGGCGAACATTTTCCCATTCTATGGAATTGAATTCTCTCACGCTACCATCAGTGCAGCCAATGAAATTCCCGCTGCCTATCAACAGGTAATGGCTCATGATCCGGAAGCAATCCTGATCACCAACGACAACACCATGACCCTGGCAACGTCTGATCTCGTTGGACTTGCTCTCCAGGATACTATCCCGGTCATCGGGACTGATTATGCGAATGCGGAAAAGGGAGCACTGGCTTCCATCAGCGTAGATTATGATCTGATCGCCCGTCAGACAGGAGATGTGGCTATATCCGTCATCCGCGGTGTCGATCCCGATGATCTCCCGGTCATGTATTTCGAGACCGGCATCATTGCCATCAACCTTCAAACCGCAGCAGTGCTGGAATATATCTTTGATCCGGATATTCTTCAGGAAGCTGTTTACATATTCCCGTAATTTCCAATCATTGTATGGTTTGGGAAGGTCAAATAGCTCCAATCCGTAAGCAGGTTTTCAGAACAAAGGCCAGACTGTGGAGAAGCCGGATGGATCAGTATGGAAATGATGTCCAGCACATTGACGTATCCATCTGCGTTCACATCGCCGCATAAAAATTCTGAGGTATATCCGGATAGGACGGTATGGGATTTTTTAATAGTCCTTGTTATTAAATTTCATGTTTTTTCTTAAAATACTGTGAATCAATGTAATATAAAATCCTTAATGATATGCTGTTGGTGGCGGGAGAAGAAAGGGTATGGTCGAGGTTCTGAAAATAGGATTCGTTGACATCATCAGCATTGAAAAGATCTATGGCATTTTTCCATACGATGGCGATTTCGCTGCCGGGTGAGAACTCCCACTTGTAGGCCATGTCGATGGTGAAAGCGTTATAACTGAAATCTTCATCGGAGGAATAGTCGTTGGGTATCAGGTGACCGTCGGTCTGCAGATCATAGAACTTTTCATAAATGCCTAGCTTCCAGTAATGACGTACTTTCAGGGAGAGCGACATTTTATTGTTGAAAATATACCGCGACGTAAGACTATTGGTCACATTGGTTACATCCCGTTTTCCGAAGATAATGACTTCCTGGCCTCCGGGATTCAAACTATCAGCAACATAACCCTTATCATTCAGGTCGACAGAGTAGCCCAGTGAAAGGGTGATGAATAGCTTGTCGCTGATCCTTAACCGCGGCGAAACCGTCAGTGTGTATCCACGCTGCTGATCGAGGTTGGTCAGGTAATATTCTCCTGCCACATCAGCGATGAACCGTTTACGATAGTCAGGGGAAAGGAATCCTGAAATGGCCCAGATGGGAGGAAGGGCATAGTACCAGCCGTCAACACGGGGTTCATAATAATCGTGCTCATCAATGGGACGATAATAGTTATCGATGGATAGGCTCAGGTAGTTCCTGAAGGTCGCATATGTGTGCTGTCCGAATCCAAATTCAGTATACTTCAACGGTTTATAAAGGGATGTATATTCAAGGTACAGACTGTTTTGCATTTCAATGAAGATTCCGAACGGATCATAGAGGTTGTACTCAAATTCCAGTTCGTTCTCGATTTCGTTGTTGTGCTGAAGGTACCCCATATCGTTCGGATCATAGGTGTCGGTTTTCAGGTCGTTCGATAGTGTAAACGTAAAATTGCCACTGGTCTTACCTGCCGCAATATAATGGCTGTACCCATAGCCGGGGGCAGATCCCTCAGTATATTTCTGACTGACGATCACATTCCCCTCCATGCCGTAGGTGTTGGGTTTGTTGATCAGGCGAAAATCGCTTCCGGTCACATTGGCGCAATAGTTCTCTCTGGGCCGGACTACGTTGGTGTTGAAAATGCTTACGAACGAGTTGTTG
>JAGONC010000046.1 GCA_017993235.1 Lentimicrobiaceae bacterium | reverse complement strand
ATTGCTACGGTCACCAATATGTCAAAGAACCTTGTTAATCAATATATTGAACTAATTAATGCTTATGAAAATTTATTTTGAAAACCACTTGTATTGTCATTTGGCATTATCTACGGGGTAGTGGATTATACCATATCGATCACGTCGCGGCGGATCATTTCCCATTCGCCGGTTTCGGGATCCTGAAGGCAGTTGACAAAGCAGCGCCAATCGTTTTTCATTTCAGGATGATCGGTCCGGAAATAGTAACCCGGCCACCGTGTTTCCTGCCGATGCAGCATAGAACGGATATGTGCTTCGGCCTGAGTTAGCCGGTGAACATTTTCCCAGCACCGCATCAGTTCGTGCAGGTCTTTAGCTGCCAGCCTGGAAGCATCTTCCCTCAACAGGATGAGGTGTTCCAATCCCTTTTTCAGCATAGCTTCAGAGGTTCTGAACTGCGCTGCCACTCCGCCGGCATACTCGTCCATGATCTTCTGAAGCCGGAACATGAATGACTTTGGTTTCAGGTAATGGGGGTTCACCTCCGGATCAATGGTATAATTCCAGAATTCCTCATAGAGGGAAAGGGGTTTGAGGATGACATCCCGGATACGGCTGATCTCATCCGCATCCGCCCTTTCCGGATGATCATGTTCGGTGCAAAACCGTATGGCTTCCTTAGCGGCTATACGGCCTTCCGTGAACGATCCGGAGGAGAACTTATGGCTGGAAGCCCCGGAGGCATCCCCGGCGGCAAACAGACCCGAAACGGTAGTCATCTGGCCGTATCCCCATTTATAGGGATCAGGGGCCATGTCCTCCGGTCCGCTGACCCAGGCACCGGAGGCACCGGAATGGCTTCCGATAAAGTAGGGTTCGCAGGCGGCAATCTCCGATGGTTTTTCTTCCGGCGAAATATTTTCCGAGGCCCACAGCAACGCCTGGCTGATGGTCATATCCAGAAAATCCTCCCACGCTTCATTTTCGAGCAATTTCAATTGCCGGCGCGCTTCTTTTTCATCTGTGTACCGGGCAATCCTTTGCTTAATGGCTTCATCCGTACGCATATAGACAGGCCCCTTTCCATCGCGGATGTCGAGCAACATCAGGTAGTTCCGCAGATTTGCCGGAAGCGGTTTTGTCAGGCCATAGGGAGCCCATTTTTGAAGCTCGGAAGCGCGTGAGGTCATATAATCCTCATCCATTGCGTTCTTTGCCGTTGCCTCAAAAAGCAGGAACCAGGCACCAACAGGTCCGTATGCATCCTTGAACCGCACGGGGATGAACCGTACCTCCTGACAGGTCAGCTCTGCTCCTGCACGGAGGGTGAAATAGGTGCTTGCTCCTGAATTAAAGGGGGGATACCACGATCTGCCCAGGCCTTCTCCGACGGATCGCGGACGGAACACGTGCACGGCACCGCCCATGGCAGTCAGAACCGCCCGGGCATGGAATACATAAAATTTGTTTTCCCTCACACTAAATCCACAGGCTCCCACACAACGTCCCTGTTTGATGATAGGTTCAGTGATGAAAATCCGTTCGTGGTACGAGCCGTTTTCCCCAAGTTCCCGCAAGGCGTTTTTAGCTGCTTCTGACACGATCGTCTTGTAGGATTCCCCATTGATCATGATCTGCCAGCGTCCTTCGTTTACATAGTTCCCCTGCTGGTCTTTCCAGATCGGAAGACCCCATTTTTCAAACAGGTGCACAGAGGAATCCACATGGCGGGCAATGTTCGCCACCAGGTCATCCCTGACGATTCCCATGAGGTCATTTTTAACGTACCTGACATAATCCGCAACGGAGTTACGGCCATTTTTCAATCCGAGATACATGTTGATGGCCGAGAGCCCCATGGCCACAGCCCCGCTCCTGTCAATCGCCGCCTTATCCACCATCGTCACACGCAATCCATGCTTTTTTGCCCAGTGCGCCGCTTCAAAGGCAGCACCGCATGCCGACATACCCCCTCCCAGGATCAGCAGATCGGTTTCGATGACAATCGTTTGAAAGTTCTCCATCTAAGAGGGAATTACAGGGTTGATAAATCATTTGTTCCCAGTGAAGAGGGTTCGGTGCGTAGTACCGGACTCTTCAGATCAGTCGTGTGGGTACCGAAACCGGCGTCCGGGACAATGGATCCTTCCGGGGTGGTTCTGATCGGAAAACGAAATCGCTTGACCGTATTGTTGCGGAATTTGACCGTCCAGAGAATGGCATCTGTCCCGCGCATAGGTTGCACCACACCTCCAAGAGGTACGAAATCGGCGTAGCCTCTCACCTCGATGGCCTGAGTAGGGCAAATTTTAACGCAACTGTAACATTCCCAGCACATTTCCGGTGCCCGGTTATAGGCTTTGTTGATTTCTTTGTTTAAGATCATCAGGTCATTGGGGCAGATATACTGGCAGGCGGTGCGATCAAGGGCTTTGCAACCGTCGCATTTATCGGTGATGACGAAACTGGGCATGAGATGGTATTTATTTATGGGCTACAAGCTATAAGCTTCAAGCTGCAAGCCTATACAAACATACCCATTTTCCAGGAGATGAAAACAAAAAGCGTAATAAATGATGATAAAATTTTATTTTAGCGAAAAAACAGAAAATAGAATGAGGAATCTATTCTTTTTCATTACGCTGATACTTTTTAATACTGTCGAAACTGCAGCTGACTTGTCTTTACCCGACACGTTGCAGATCATTTCGTATGACGCAACTAGCGCAGTATTGCTACAGAATTATGCTTTCATTGAGCCACTGGATTCTCCTGAAGCTATCATCCGGAAGGCTGCCACAGTGGTGCCGACTCACCAGCAGCTTGCCTGGCAGCAAAATGAATTCATTGCTTTTGCGCATTTCGGGATCAATACGTTCACTGACAGGGAATGGGGAGACGGGACGGAGGATCCTTCCCTGTTCAATCCTGTGGATTTTAATGCCCGGCAGTGGGTAAAGGTGATCAGGGAAGCCGGTATGACCATGTTGATCATCACTGCCAAGCATCACGATGGCTTTTGCCTCTGGCCCAGTCAATACACGGAACATTCGGTGAAAAACAGCCCCTGGAAGGATGGAAAAGGAGACCTTGTGGCTGAGGTGGCTTCTGCCTGCCAGGAAGCGGGTCTAAAGCTGGGGATCTATCTTTCACCCTGGGACCGCCATGAACTTTCTTACGGAGATTCCCCCCGCTACAATGCGTATTTCCGGAATCAACTCAGGGAGTTACTGACCCATTACGGGAAGATCTCGGAGGTATGGTTTGACGGTGCCTGTGGTGAGGGCCCCAATGGGAAAAGGCAGGAGTATGACTGGCTCTCCTATTACAGGGTGATCAGGGAGCTGCAGCCGGATGCAGTGATCTTTGGTATGGGTCCTGATGTACGTTGGGTGGGTACCGAATCGGGCATGGGGAGGGAGACGGAGTGGAGCGTGCTGCCGGATATCATCCGCCCGGTTGATTCCCTTCCTGCAATCGGGGCATTTGCGACGGATTCGATGTTCATACCCGGTGACCGCATGGACGATGATCTGGGAAGCAGGAAGAAACTCATTTCCGCCAGGACCCTGTACTGGTACCCTTCCGAGGCGGATGTTTCGATCCGGCCTGGCTGGTTCTATCATGCCCACCAGGATAGCCTGGTGAAGACGCCGCAGCAACTGGTGGACCTCTATTTCTCTTCAGTGGGACGCAACTCGGTTCTACTGCTCAACATTCCCCCCGATCAGCGAGGTTTGATCAGTGATCCGGATATTCAAAGTTTGATGGGGATGCGGAGGATCCTGGATCAGATTTTTGATACTAATGTTTTATATAAAGCCACCATCATTGCATCGGACGAAATGGAAAATCGCGAAACGCATTTTCTGGTGGATGGAAATTACAACACATGCTGGTCAGCCGACACAGGGCAGAACTCGGCGACCATTGAATTTACGCTTCTGGAGCCTCAATGCTTTGATATTCTCATGCTTCAGGAAAACATCCGGTCGGGTCAGCGGATCGAACAATTTCATCTGGAGGCCATGCAGGATGGCTCCTGGAAGAAGATCTGCGAGGGGACAACGGTGGGATATAAACGCCTTCTGAGGTTCGCACCCATGACTGCCGACAGGATACGCCTGGTGATATCAGCATCACGGCTGAATCCGGAGCTGACGGAGGTGGGAATATACAGTAGCCGGTAGGCGGTAGGTGGTAGACAGTAGGCAGTCAACAATCAGCAGTTAGCAGTCAGCGGTCGGGATATTTCTATTATTTTTGCGAACTTTTAGCATAAAATGATGAACGCTGAAGACAGCCATTTCATTGAGTCTTTTCTGAATTCCCCGGCAGAGGAAATTCTCGCTCATTTCCTTGCTAAATTCCAAGGGAAGGCTGCTTTTTCAACCGGTATGGGCGCTGAAGACCAGGTAATTACTCATATGATCCATTCGCTGGCAAAAAATGCATTTATTTTTACACTGGACACAGGTAGGTTGTTTCCGGAGACCTATGACCTGATCCAGGCAACAGAAGCCAGGTATGGTATCCAGATTCACCTGCATTTTCCTGATTCATTGAAAGTTGAAGAAATGGTCAGGGAAAAGGGGATCAATCTTTTCTACGACAGCGTTGAAAACAGAAAACTTTGCTGTGATATCCGCAAGACGGATTCGCTGAAGAGGGCTCTTCAGGGCAAGCAGGTTTGGATCTCCGGATTGCGGCGCGAACAAAGTTACACACGCAAAGACACGGTAACTGTAGCGTGGGATGAGCAGTACTCGCTTTACAAAGTCAATCCGCTGGCCCATTGGACGTCTGATCAGGTATGGGATTATATCCGTCAGCACCGTATCCCTTACAATCCCCTTCATGATAAGGGCTTTCCCAGCATTGGCTGTCAGCCCTGTACACGGGCTGTGGAACCAGGTGAGGATCTTCGCGCAGGACGCTGGTGGTGGGAAATGGATGGGCACCGGGAGTGCGGGATACACCGGAAATGAGAGGAGAGAGGAGAAAGGAGAGAGGAGAAATGTATTGTTAATTACTCGGGGTAGAGAAGGTATTTCTGGCGGATGGATTTGAATTTGATAAGGCCTTCCTGCCAGGAAGCACGGATCTGATCTTCGGTGTTACCTTCGATGATCTGTTGACGGAGTGTTGAATTTCCGGCCAGTTTATCGAAATAGTCGTTGAAAAAACTTCCCCTGTCGTTCACAAATTCATTCCAGAACTGATAATGATTGATCAGCCAGGACAAATTCAACCGCCGGTCTTTCATACATAAATCCATGGTCCCCATCAGACTGCTTCCGAAGCAATGCTGGCCTTCATACAGGGGATGCAATGCTTCCGGCCTGCTTTCCGGTGTGAATAAGAAGCTGCCCAGGATATAATAGGGATGACCGATCACCTGAAACGGGTAATCGGTTCCTCTACCCACACTGACCTGGGTTCCCTCAAAAAGACAGAGGGAAGGGTAGAGGCATATCGCCAGATCATTGGGCAGGTTAGGGGATGGCGCGACAGGAAGAGAATACGGCGACGAATGCGTGTATTTTTCAACCGGGATCACGGTGAGACGGGCTTTGATCCCGTTCTTCAGCCAGCCTTCTTCATTGACCATCCGGGCATATTCTCCCATGGTCATCCCATAAACAATGGGAACCGGATGGAGTCCCACAAAAGATTCAAAGCCTTTCTCCAGAACCGGGCCATCGACATAACCCCCATGGGGATTCGGCCGGTCCAGCACAATGAATGGCACTGCATTCTCGGTACAGGCTTCCATGACATAGGTCATGGTGGAAATATAGGTGTAAAACCTTGTGCCCACATCCTGGATGTCGAAGAGAACCACATCAATGCCTTCCAGATCTTCGGAGGATGGTTTCTTCCGTGTCCAGTACAACGATACAATGGGCACTCCGGTCCTGGGATCGATCTGGTTGCTGATCTCTTCTCCGGCTTCTGCCTGTCCCCTGAATCCATGCTCGGGTGCGAACACCTTTACCAGGTCAATCCCGGCATGAACCAGACTGTCCACCAGGTGAACCTGGCCAATCATCGAGGTCTGGTTGGCCACACAGGCAACTTTTTTCCCCTGCAGCTCCGGAAAATACAGCTCAGTTCGCTCCGCACCGGGCCTCAGAATATAACCTGTATCAGGCAGAATATGGCTCGTCTGTGAAACCTGCTGTTTGCAAAATCCTAACATCAGTATTATGATCAATAAATAAGAATATCTCATATCAATATTCTAAAATTATCTCTCCTTTCTTCTCTCAATTGAACCGTATCGCCCGCGCGGGCATGATCCGTGCGATGATGTACGACGGCACGATCAGCATCAGCGTGCAAATGACCAGCGTTCCCAGATTCAGTAAAATGATATGGACCAGGTCAAGGTTGATGGGCACTACCGAGACATAGTACGACTCCTGTGGTAGCTTGATGAGTCCAAACTGCTTCTGAAGCAGGCAGAGACCCAGTCCCAGTATATCTCCCCACAGCATCCCCTTGCCGATAAGATAAACCGCATTGTAAAGAAAGATCTTTCTGACACTCCAGTCTGCGGCACCCAATGCTTTCAGGATGCCAATCATATTGGTCCGTTCCAGAATGAGGATCAGCAGGGTGGAGATCATGGTGATCCCGGCCACCAGTACCATCAACACCAGGATAATGGCGACATTCATATCCTGTAATTTAAGCCAGTCGAACATCTGGGGATAAAGCTGGCGGATGTTCATTGCATCCAGATCATAGGGGATCGCATTGTAGACGGTCTGGGTTATCTTGTCCAGATCCCGGAAGTCTTTGATCATGACTTCGTATCCCGAAACCTGCCCGGATGTCCAGTTATTGAGTTTTTGGATATGACCTATATCTCCCAGCACATACGTGTTGTCGAAATCCTCCAATCCTGTTTCATAGATGCCTGATATGCGGAATTTTCTTCCCCGGATCGTATTTTCGATGATGAAATACATCCGTATTTCCTGATCCACGGATAGATTAAGGCGTGACGCCAGGTTTTTCGACAGAATGATGGCATCGGTCTTTCCCGTGTCACTGACCTGAAAAACAGTACCCTCTTCCATGCGGTCGCTAAAAAATGACCAGTCAAAGTCGCTGCCGACACCCTTGAGCACCACTCCCTCCATCTGGTCTTCCGTTTTGATGATGCCTGCCTTGATGGCGAAGGATTGAACATGCCGGACGCCATCGATGGCCCGTATCTGGTCCAGATCAGGTTGTTCAATGGCTACCGGTTCGGGTTCATAGGATACGTTGGAATCGAACCGGGTGATCTGGATGTGCGACCCGAAGCCGATGACCTTGTCGCGGATCTGCTGCTGGAACCCGGTAACGATCGCCATGGATACGATCATGGCCGCCAGTCCCAGCACGATGCTAAAGATGGTGATACGGGTGATGGGCCGTGCGAAACCGGGTTCACCCCGCGCGACGATCCTGTTGGCAATGAAAAGCTCAAGGTTCATACGGTGCAAAAGTACGAGGATTCATTCTTTCCTCTTTGCTTTTTGATCTTAAAAGGAGGTAAATTGATAACTATTCTTGAGATTTGCATTATCTTTATTTTTTGCAGCATGAAATCCAATCAACGGTTATTTTCCCTTGACGCTCTCCGGGGCTTTGATATGTTCTGGATCATTGGAGGCGAAGAGCTTTTCAGGTCGCTCGGAGAGATCATCAACCGGCCATGGTCGCACTGGTGGGTGGGACAGCTGGAACATGTCCCCTGGGATGGCTTTCATGCGTATGACCTGATCTTTCCGCTGTTCATGTTCATCTCGGGTGTGGCTATACCCTATGCGATCACCGCAAAACTCGAGCAGGGGGTCTCCAGGTCAAAAATTGCCATTAAAGTGTTCAAACGGGCGATGCTGCTAGTGTTACTGGGATTCGTCTATAACGGCATCCTTGAGTTTCATTTTGCCACCCAACGTTACCCATCGGTGCTGGGGCAGATCGGGCTTGCTTACCTGATTGTTGCACTCATCGTGCTATATACGAAAAGGATATGGGTCAGAGGAGTATGGATCCTCGGCATCCTGGTGGGAATTGCAGTGATCCAGCTTCTGGTGCCTGTTCCGGGAGTCGGGTCAGGGGTGCTCACTCCCGAAGGGTGCATCAATGGCTATATCGACCGTCTGCTGTTACCCGGGACACTCTACGGAGGAGTCTTCGATCCCGAAGGTGTACTTTGCATCATCTCAGCCTCCAGTGTAGTCCTGATCGGTTCAATGGCCGGATATCTGATCCGTTCCGGCCGATTCAGCGCGTATAAGAACACGCTGTTTCTGGCCTCGGCGGGTTTTCTTCTGATCCTGGCGGCCAGGCTGTTATCTCCCGGTTACCCTTTCATCAAAGCTGCATGGACCAGCACCTTTGATCTTCTGACTGCCGGTATCAGCCTGGTATTGCTTGCACTGTTCTACCTGCTTGTCGATGTCTGGAAGGGAGAAAAATGGTCGTTCTTTCTCCGGGTGATCGGTATGAATTCCATCACCATTTACCTGGCTGTCAGGATGATCAACTTCAAAGCCACCAGTGATTTTCTGATCGGAGGATTCGCGCGGTTATTCGGTGAATTCAGCCCCGTAATCCTTTATCTCGGGCTGCTGTCCCTGGAATGGCTGTTCCTGTATTTTCTTTACAAAAAGAAGATCTTTTTAAGGATTTAAAATCAAATATCAAAGAGCAAAAAGCAAATATCAAATTTTAATACAATGATGACTAAGCGTTTTGTAATCAGGCTGACGGGACTGGTCCTATTCGTTTTTACGTTATATCAACAATCTGGAGGTCAGAATAAACTAACATTGCATCCTGAACTTGCAAGAGATACCATTCAAAAGGAGATCTATGGACATTTTGCAGAGCATCTGGGCCGCTGCATCTATGGCGGTATCTATGTGGGAGAGGATTCTCCCATTGAAAACATCCGTGGCTTCCGGGCAGATGTGATTCGTGCGCTCAGGGAGATGAAAATTCCGGTGCTTCGCTGGCCGGGAGGCTGCTTTGCCGACACCTACCACTGGAAAGACGGTATTGGCCCGATAGCAGACCGGCCGACGATCGTCAATGTTCACTGGGGAGGCGTGACAGAGGACAACAGCTTTGGCACACACGAGTTCCTGGATTTCTGTGAACTCATTGGCGCAGAGCCTTATGTGAACATCAATGTGGGTTCCGGTTCTGTCAGGGAAGCATCGGAATGGGTGGAGTACATCACCTCAGGGAATGATAGCCCGATGACCCGCTTACGCAGACAAAACGGAAGGGAAAATCCCTGGAAGGTGAAATATTTCGGTATTGGCAACGAGACCTGGGGTTGCGGTGGGAATATGTCTCCCGAATATTATACAGATCTCTACCGGCAGTTTGCTTCCTATTGCTTTGGGGCTGATTATCTGATTGCCAGTGGCGCCAATGCGGGAGATTATCGCTGGACAGAGGTGATGATGGACAGGATGAAAGGCTACCAGTGGATGATGCAGGGCCTGTCGCTGCATTATTATACGGTTCCAGGCGAATCGTGGGAACACAAGGGATCGGCCACGCAGTTTGATGAAAAGGCCTGGCATACCACGATGAAAAAAGCGCTCCGCATGGAACGCCTGATCACGCGGCATTCAGAGATCATGGACAGGTATGATCCTGATAAAAATGTCGGATTGATCCTGGATGAATGGGGAAACTGGCACGATGTGGAACCGGGTACCAATCCGGGTTTCCTTTACCAGCAAAACACGATTCGGGACGCCCTGACGGCTGCCATCAACCTGAACATCTTCAATGATCACTGCGACCGGGTGAAAATGGCCAACATCGCCCAGATGGTTAATGTTTTGCAGTCGGTCATCCTGACCCGTGATGACCAGCTCGTACTGACACCGACCTATTATGTATTCAAAATGTACACGGTTCATCAGGGGGCTCTCATGATCCCTGCCGACATTGAATCAGAAGATTATATCCTGGATGGGGACACGATCCCCTCGCTGCACGCATCGGCTTCACGAAAGGATGGGGTGGTGAGTATCACGCTGTGCAACCTGAATCCCCAAAAATCCATTTCTGTCGAAATAGAATGCCCGGAACTTGACTTCATCGCTGCTGATGGTTCCGTTATTCAAGGAAAAGCGATGAACGATTACCATGATTTCGGTCAACCGGGAACAGTGAACATTCAACCGTTCGCCCTACCTGAACCCCGCCGTTCACCCTATGTGATCGAACTGCCGGCCAGGTCGGTGGTACGGGTAGGGTTGACAGTTGGCGGTTGGCAATAGGCAGAAAACAGATTTCGATTTTCGATTGCCGATTGCCTATAGCCGATAAATGAAACCGAAGATCGAAAAAGCCCGGTAATGATGCAGAAAAATAACTCATTATTTATTGTAACTTGTCCCAAATTTTATAAGATGAACCGAAATAGCCTCTTCCTGTTCATTTGGATTATTTTATGGCTAGCTGCATGTCGGGAAAAAACCGCAACCATCACCAGCCTTTCGATGCTGGAAGGAGGCAAGACGTTTGCGGTACCTACGGGGACAGCGGCTGATCAGTTTGTTCTGAAGAAGTTCCCGGATGCAAAGATCCTGTATTTCAATACCGTGCTGGATTGTGCCATTGCAGTCAAAACCGAAAAGGCCCACGCCGCTGTGTACGACAAGCCGATCCTGCAGAACATTGCCGCAAAGAATGAGGGTCTGGTGGTGCTTTCCGAAATGCTTTTTGACGACCAGTACGGTTTTGCGGTCCAGCAGGAAAATACAGAGCTAAAAATGGTCATGGATTCTGTGCTGGCTGAGCTGCAATCCAATGGCATTTATGACGACATGATGAAGCGCTGGTTCCCGGAACATGGCACTCCAGCACCCATGCCGGATATCGAATCGGACGGAGAGAACGGTATCCTTCGATTCGGCACGGCGGCCGTGACGGAACCCATGTCGTTCTACGATGCCGATCACCGGATCGTGGGATTTGATGTCGAGTATGCCAGCCGGATCGCAAAGATGCTCAATAAAAAGCTCGAGATCGTTGATATGGAATTCGGCGCCATGCTTCCGGCCCTGATCGCCGGAAAGGTGGACATGATCGGAGCCGGGTTGTCCATTACCGAAGAAAGGGCGAAGAAAGTGCTCTTTTCCAAAAGTTACTATCCCAGTGGGATTGCCGCGGTTGTCAGGAGTGCCGCAGGAGAAGGAAAGGAGGGTCTGGTAGAAGGATACAGAACGATCGATGATGTCAAGGACAAACGTATAGCGGTGTTACTGGGTTCGATTCATGACGCATATGTGATGAAAACATATCCTGATGCGAAATTACTTGAGTATCAGAATGCTACTGATATCCTGACGGCCCTGAAGACGGATAAGGCCGATGCAGGTTTTTACGATCATATTTCTTTATTTGAGGTCTTTGCTGAAAATCCCGACATGGGGATCCTCGCACAGGATGTATTTTTTGCTGATATCGCCGCCGGATTCAACGAGGAGAATGACACATTACGTGAACAGTTCAATGCTTATCTTCAAACCATTAAATCCAATGGAATTTATGACGAAATGGTTAACCGGTGGATCGGTACAGGAGTCAAAGTGATGCCTGATATCATGGTTCCATCTCCAACAGGATTTCTCCGTTTTGGTGTCGTCGGTGATCTGGGTATGCCCTTTACGCTTTACAGGGACGGGGAACTGACCGGTTTCGATATCGAGCTTGGTAAACGTTTCGCCGCTTCCCTGGGTAAAGAATATGTGCCGATGGATATGCAATTCAGCAGCCTGATTGCGGCTGTATCCACCGGCAAGATCGATGCGATCACTGCGTCGATGATGATCACCGAAGAAAGGGAAAAACGGATTGACTTCTCGGAACCGTATTACCGGTCAGGAGCCACACTGATCGCGTTGAAAAAAAACCTGGCCATTTACCGGAATGCCGATGCAGAAAAGAATAAGCAACCTTTTTTCGGAAAAATGGCTGAAAGTTTTCACGATAACATCCTGCTGGAAAAACGGTACCTGCTGATCCTCGACGGATTAAAGACGACCGTCGTCATCAGTATCTTTTCAGCGATCCTGGGCACCCTGCTGGGAGGGGTGATCTGTTTTATGAGGATGTCGAAACGAAAGATCCTCTCCGGCACTGCCGGCCTGTTCATCACCCTGATCAGGGGTACACCGGTGCTGGTGCTGCTGATGATCATCTTTTACATCATCTTCGCTTCGGTGAACATCAACCCGGTGCTTGTTGCCGTGATCGCCTTCGGGATCAACTTCGGGGCATATGTGTCGGAGATGTTCCGTACTTCCATCCAGAGCGTCGACAGAGGACAGCATGAAGCAGGGATTGCGTCCGGCTTTACCAGAGTCCAGACCTTCATTCACATCATCCTGCCCCAGGCGTTGCGGCAGGTGCTTCCGGTGTACAAGGGAGAATTTATTTCTATGGTCAAGATGACTTCCATCGTGGGTTACGTCGCCGTGCAGGATCTGACCAAAGCCAGCGATATCATCCGCAGCCGTACCTTTGATGCCTTTTTCCCGCTCATCATGGCGGCTGTTATCTATCTTTTCATTGCCTGGTTACTGACCTGGGCCCTGAGCCGGGTGGAAATCTCGGTGGATCCTAAAAGAAAACGTTCAAGGAAAGAAATGGAGGCAGGCTTATGATCACCGTACGCAATCTTTCAAAGCACTTTGGCGATCTGGTCGTCTTACGGGATGTCAACATGGATATCCGTAAAGGTGAGATCATCTCGATCATTGGACCTTCCGGCACCGGGAAAAGTACATTGCTGCGCTGCCTCAACCTGCTGGAGACTCCAACGGGTGGAAGCATCACCATCGACGGGATACCCTTACTCGAAAAAAAGACCAACGTTCCCCGGCTCCGCCAGCGTATGGGCATGGTCTTCCAGTCCTTCAACCTCTACGCCCACCTTTCGGTACTGGAAAACCTGACCCTGGGCCCGGTTAAATTGCTGGGCAAAAAGAGATCTGAGACCAATCAAAAAGCGCTGGACCTGCTGAAACTGGTCGGTCTGGCAGAAAAAGCTCACCGTTTTCCCGATGAGTTGTCGGGCGGCCAGAAACAACGGGTGGCCATCGCACGCTGCATGGCCATGGAACCTGAGATCCTTCTCTTTGATGAACCCACCTCAGCTCTCGATCCCACAATGGTGAGTGAAGTCCTGGCTGTGATCCGGCGTCTGGCGAAAGAAGGGATCACCATGGTCATTGTCACGCACGAAATGGAATTTGCACGTACCATTAGCCACCGCGTTCTTTATATGGATGAAGGAATCATTTATGAGGAAGGACCGCCGGAACAGATCTTTGAAAAGCCGCAGAAGGAGAAGACCAGGGCCTTCATCCACCGTATCCGCAGCTGGCATTACTCGATTTCAAGCAAGGATTTTGACCTGTATAACCTTCAGGCAGAGTTGGAGACATTCTGCGATAAACATATGCTACCGAAAAAGTTAAAAGATATCATCGTTCATCTTGCAGAAGAGGTGCTGGGAATCCAGTCGGATTTTAATGCCGTGGATCTGAGCCTCCATTATTCGGAAAAGGACGGCACCCTGGAAATGGTCTGTGAGAGCGCCGGTGCACCTGTCAATCCTTTAAAAGAAGGTGTACTGGAGGATGATATCGGACTCCGGCTGATCCGGGCCCGGTGCGAAAGTGTAGGGTATAATTTCGAAAAGGGTAAGAATATCCTTATCTTGAGAATCAAAGGAGACTGATATCCATCAACCTGCGGATGGATCCTGATTTTTTCTTAAAAAAATCCATAAAAAATTTGGATTCATAAAAAATTAGCATAATTTTGTCCATTTGGTTAAACTATCTAATTAATCTTTTTAGTTAAGTCTTATAGTTACATACGATGGCAGAAAAGGATAAACAAACCGAGGAAAAGATCTTTGAAGCTGCCATGGAGGTATTCGTCGAAAAGGGAATGGATGGTGCCAGAATGCAGAATATTGCCAATCAAGCCGGGATCAATAAGTCATTGCTGCATTATTATTACCGGTCGAAAGAACGCCTGTTCAATGCTGTTTTTGAAAGGATTGCATTGAAAATGTTTGCAATATTTGCCCCTGTTTTTAATGAAAATATGTCCCTTGAGGAAAAAATAAGGTTCTTCTATCATGAACACATCACCTTCCTGCAAAACAATCCCCTCTTTCCATCTTTCCTGATCTATGAGATCAACAGGAACCCTGAAAGGATCAAAAAGTTTATTGACAACATCGATGTGGAAAGCCTGTGGTCGATGCTTTCCACTCAGCACAGCGATGATCTCAGGAAATATAACATCACCAGGGAATCGATCCCCCAGATCATGACCACTATGGTTGCGATCAGCGTTTTCCCTTTTGCGGCCCATGGAATACTTGAAACGATTCTTGAAAAAATGGAAATAGACTTTGACGATTACCTTGAAGAAAGGAAAAAATTTGCCGCGGATTTTGTGATCAGTGCACTTAAAAATATGAACCAGTAATCTTCTGTCAAAAAGAAATGAATAAAATGATTATGGATAGACATTTCAAAAAACGGACCGTCACAAGCCTGAGACTACTGGCATTCAGTATTTTACTCTTCTGCTCATCTTGTTCTTTTGGACAATCAGCAACTGTTCTGAACCTCGATAGTTGTTATGCCATGGCCGAAAGGAATTTCCCATTGATCAAACAATACGACCTCATTGAAAAAACAAAGGAATATACGATCTCAAATGCCAGTAAAGCGTATCTGCCCCAGATCAGCATTACAGGTATAGGAGCGTATATTATCAGTGGATTACCTTCCATTCAGCTCCCGAACATGGAAACTCCTGAAAAAAAGGATATTCAGTTTATCGGTATTGGACAGATCAATCAAACCCTCTGGGATGGAGGCGCTACCCGGACACAGAAGGAAGTAGCCACAGCCAGTGCCGGTGTCGAAAATGCGACGGTTGATGTTTCCCTTTATGAATTGCATGAACGCGTTGATCAGTTATATTTTGGGATACTGCTGATTGATGAACAGCTGAAGCAGCTTTCCATCCTGAATGATAACCTGACCCGCAGCCTGAACAGCGCAAAGCTGACAAAGGATCAGGGATTGACCTACCAGACCGACGTGGATGAAGTGAAATCTGAATTGCTGAATGTCGGCCAGAAACAGATTGAGTTCGATTTTACCCGGAAAGGATATTTGGAGATGCTTTCTTTCCTTGTGGGAAGGGAGCTTGCGGAATCTGTGCGACTGGAAATACCCGTAGCATTGGAATCCAATGCTTCGCTGTCCAATAACCGGCCTGAGCTGAACCTGTACGCCAACCAGCTCCGACTGATCGAGGCCTCTTCTGCCTTTGATAAAGTGAGTATCATGCCTAAATTCGGTGTTATGGGCGCCGGTATTTTCATAGAGCCCGGAATAAGCTTCGCAACCGAAACGTTATCATCCCTGGCGCTTGCAGGATTGAGTGTAACATGGAATACGAAGGGACTTTACAAATTTTCAAACAATAAAAAACTCGATCAGGTAAAAATGGACCGGATCCGTAATCAGCAGGAAATATTCCTTTTTAACACGGATCTGCAGTTGAAACAGATTCAAAGCGAAATCGATAAACAAAAGGTCATTCTCCGAAATGATGATGATATGGTATTGCTACGTGGCGACATAAGAAATGGATATCAACTGAAATACGATAACGGGCTTTGTTCCATGAATGAACTCATCAACGCAATCAACAGTGAAAACGAAGCAAGAAGCACGAGGGCGTTGCACCAGATGCAACTGCTGATGAGTCTCTGTCAGTACAAAACGAAAACCGGTCATTAATAAAAACTTTTTAAACGTCTGATCATGAAGTACGGATTTACATTATGGGTAGCTATGGGCCTGATGTTGTTTTCCTGCAACAGGGAACATCAAGAATCCGATGCTGCTGGAAATTTTGAAGCTGTTGAAACCGTGATCTCTGCAGAGGTAAGTGGAAAAATACTTGCCCTGGATATTACGGAAGGAGAGATCCTGAAACGGGATCAACCAGTGGGATATATTGACAGCACACAGCTCTACCTTTCGAAATTACAACTGGAGCAAAACCGCCGGGCCATATTATCCGGAAAACCCGATATCAGGACTCAACTGGAAGCCCTTCAAAGGGAGCTGGCCAATGCCATTGCCGACAGGAACCGGATCGGGAACCTGGTAAATGGAGAGGTTGCATCACAAAAGCAACTGGATGATGCCAATACCCGGATAGAAATCCTTCAGTCAAAGATTGAAGCACAGAAGAGTGTTCTGGTGACCAGTTCCACGACGTTGACCGAGCAAAGCAGTACCGTCGAAATCCAGCAGTCCATCGTTGAGGATCAGTTGCGTAAGTGCAGGATCATCAATCCGGTCAATGGCACGGTGCTTTCAAAATACGCCGAACCCTTTGAAATGACCTCACCGGGCCGGCCGCTCTATAAAATTGCCGATCTCGAAAATATGTTCATCAGGATTTATGTCAGCGAACCACAGCTCTCGCAGATAAAAATCGGACAGAAGGTTGAAGTGCTGATCGACAGTAGCAGGGAAGACTTTAAAAAGTACGATGGAACCATCAGCTGGATTTCTTCAAAGGCGGAGTTCACTCCCAAGATCATCCAGACAAAAGAAGAGCGTGTGACCCTGGTCTATGCCGTAAAAGTGCTGGTAAAAAATGATGGCTACCTGAAGATCGGCATGCCCGGCGAGGTAAATTTTTAAAGAGACCCATGCCAGCAGGCAACTTCATATCGGTCAATCATTTATTCAGGTCATTCGGCAATGTCCAGGCACTGAACGATATCTCCTTTGATGTGAAGGAGGGGGAGATCTTTGGTTTCATCGGCCCTGACGGGGCAGGCAAAACAACCCTTTTCAGGATCATCACCACCCTGCTGCTTCCGGATGAGGGGGAAGTGACGGTCATGGGACTCGATTGCAGGACCGGATACCGGGAGCTCCGCCGGAACATTGGATACATGCCGGGGAGATTCAGCCTGTACATGGATCTGTCGGTGGAGGAGAACCTGAACTTCTACGCGACCGTCTTTGGCACCACCGTGAAAGAGAACTATGAGCTGATCCGGGATATCTATTCACAAATTGAACCCTTCAAAAACAGGCTTGCAGGAAAGCTTTCAGGCGGCATGAAACAAAAGCTTGCATTGTCATGTGCGCTGATCCATAAACCCAAACTGCTGGTCCTTGACGAACCGACAACCGGTGTCGACGCAGTATCACGTTCGGAATTCTGGGAGATGCTCAAGAAATTGAGGAAGTATAACATAACAGTCATTGTTTCAACCCCTTATATGGATGAAGCCATGCAGTGTGACCGGGTGGTTCTGATCCAGCAGGGAACGATCCTGTCGGTGGATGAACCGGAAAAGATACGGGATGGATTTAAAAGGAGACTTTTCAGTGTTAAAGCCCCGGAAAAGGGTAAACTGATCAACGCATTGAGGAGTTACCCCAAAACGGCCTCCGCATATCCATTCGGTGATTCCGTGCATGTTACCTTCAGGGAAAATGCACTTGACAGCTCCCTGAATGAATACCTCGACCGGATGGGCCTGAGCAATGTGACGATCCAGGAGATCAGGGCCGGAATTGAGGACCGGTTCCTGGAGCTGGTGGAGTAAGGGGCAAAGGGGCAAAGGCACAAAGGCGCAAAGGAGCAATAAAACAATACAATTACCCCGTAGATAATGCCAAATGACAATACAAGTGGTTTTCAAAATAAATTTTCATAAGCATTAATTAGTTCAATATATTGATTAACAAGGTTCTTTGACATATTGGTGACCGTAGCAATAAAAGTT
>JAGONC010000015.1 GCA_017993235.1 Lentimicrobiaceae bacterium | reverse complement strand
GGCAACCAGTGAGGCCAGGTCAAGCGTGAATATCCGTTTATTGAACAGGGCACGCGATACTTTCCGTTCAACGATTCGAAGTGCAAGTCCCTCTGCAATGGCCGATTTGCCCACTCCCGGCTCTCCGATCAGGATGGGATTGTTCTTTTTCCTGCGGCTGAGGATCTGCGCGATCCGCTCCAGCTCTCTCTCCCTGCCCACAATAGGATCCAGCCTGCCTTCCTCGGCAGCCTTGGTGATATCTCTTCCGAAGTTGTCCAGTACCGGGGTTTTTGATTTTGAATCCGAAGGCTTCCTGGTACTGCCGCTGAAACCTCTTCCACCTTCCTCCTGCTCGTCATCTGCCGTGCCTCCGGGAAGCTCATCGGTAGGTTCAATAGGGGAGGGGGCATCCTTGTCGGATATGATCGCTTTAATTTCGCTCTTCACACTCTCATAATCAATACCATACCGTTTAAGCGTTTTACTTACCAGGTTATCTTCATCTTTAAGGATGGCCAACAGAAGATGCTCTGTGCCAATCGTTTCACTCTGAAAGATCCTGGCTTCAAGGTAGGTCAGCTTAAGCGCACGCTCTGCCTGCTTGATCAGCGGCAAATTGTCATTCTGGACGGTTCGGACACCTTTGTTGATGATGGCCTGTTCGATTCGGTATCGTATTTCATTGATGTCGGCTCCCAGATAATTCAGGATCTGAATGGCTAATCCGGCTCCATCCCTGATCATGCCCAACAGCAGGTGCTCAACTCCAATATATTCATTACCAAGGCGTATGGCTTCCTCCCTGCTGTAGGTCAGCACATCTTTGACCCGTTGTGAGAATTTTGCTTCCATCGATATAAAAGTACAAAATTTTAAAATATCTGTTTCTCCCCGTTGGAAAAAACCAGATCGGAAGGCCCTCTGATCAAAAATCATTCCAGCAGGAATTCACCGTCATTAAACAAACTGGTCTGAAAAGGTCTAAAAGGGCAATCATTAGTTCTTTAAGAAGGCTGGTTTGCCGGGTTCATTTTGCTTCAAAATTACGCTGAAATGAACGGTAAAAAATCACAGAACTCTATTATTATCAACACAATCGTGTTCATATAAAAAGTACTGTATTCGGGGTTCCGAATGCGAAAAAAGCGTACCTTCGCGGAATAAAAAGCCTTAAATCGAAAATGCCAGAAGGAGAAAAGATTGTCAGTGTAAATATTGAGAACCAGATGAAGTCGGCTTACATCGATTATTCGATGTCAGTCATTGTATCGCGCGCTTTACCCGATGTCAGGGATGGTCTGAAACCGGTTCACCGCCGTGTTTTATTTGGAATGCTCGAATTGGGGGTCATGTCAAATCGTCCCTTTAAGAAATCTGCCAGAATTGTGGGGGAGGTACTGGGGAAATATCATCCTCACGGGGATTCCTCCGTTTATGATGCCATGGTTCGTATGGCCCAGGAATGGTCGTTACGCTATCCGATGGTGGATGGTCAGGGTAACTTCGGTTCCATCGACGGCGACAGCCCGGCCGCCATGCGGTATACCGAAGCCCGGCTGAAGAAGATCGCCGAAGAAATGCTCGAGGATATCGAAAAGGACACGGTGGATATGCAGCTGAATTTCGATGACACCCTCCAGGAACCTACGGTGCTGCCTTCCAAAATACCCAACCTGCTTGTCAATGGTGCTTCAGGAATTGCCGTGGGAATGGCGACGAATATGCCACCGCATAACCTTGCCGAGGTTGTGGATGGCACCATCGCCTATATCGATAATCATGATATCACCATCCCCGAACTTATGAAATACATCAAGGGCCCGGATTTCCCTACTGGGGGAGTGATCTACGGCTCCGATGGTATTCTCGACGCTTTCGAAACGGGAAGAGGCAGGATCCTGTTAAGAGGAGAGACTAAATTTGAGGAAGATGATCATGGAAAAGTGTCCATCATCGCATTTTCGATCCCCTATATGACCAATAAGGCCGAAATGATCAAGAAAACGGCTGACCTGATCAATGATAAAAAAATTGATGGCATCGCTGATATCCGGGATGAATCCGACAGGAATGGCCTGCGGATTGTCTATGAACTGAAAAGAGATGCCAATCCCAACGTTATCCTCAATAAGCTCTATCAGCTTACACCTTTACAGACCTCATTCAGCGTCAACAACATAGCACTGGTCAACGGACGGCCGAAATTGCTTAACCTTAAGCAACTCATCCAATACTTTGTCGACCACCGTCATCAGGTGGTGATCCGAAGAACCGAGTTCGAACTGAAAGAAGCGGAGAAAAAAGCCCATATCCTTGAAGGACTCCTGATTGCTCTCGATCACCTGGATGAGGTGATCGCACTGATCCGGAATTCGAGAACGCCGGATGAGGCCAGGGTTGGTCTGATGGATACATTCCAGCTTTCAGAGATCCAGGCAAAAGCAATCCTGGATATGCGCCTGCAGCGACTTACGGGCCTTGAAAGAGAAAAGATCCGGCTGGAATATGAAGAATTGCTGCAATTGATCCAGTATCTGAAAAGTGTTCTTTCCGATGTCGGCCTCCGGATGGAGATCATCAAAAAAGAATTGCTCGAGGTAAAGGAAAAATATGGTGATCCTTCCCGGACAACCGTCGAGCACTCTGCGCTGGATTTTCGCATTGAAGATACCATTGATGACACTGATTTTGTGATCACCATCTCACGGATGGGTTACATCAAACGGACTTCCCTGTCGGAATACAGGGTGCAGAACAGGGGAGGCAAGGGAGCAAAGGGATCTGAACTGAGAGGTGACGACTTCCTCGAATACATGTTCATTGCATCAGCTCATAACTACATGCTCTTTTTTACGGAAAAGGGACGTTGCTACTGGCTCAGAACATACGAGATCACGGAAGGGACAAAGTCATCAAAAGGCAGAGCCATTCAGAACCTGATCAGCATTGCCCCTGATGATAAGGTACGGGCATTCATCAATGTCAAGGATCTGAAAGATCCGGAATACATCAAAAACAATTTTATCATCCTGGCCACCAAGAAAGGTACGATCAAAAAGACATCCCTTGAAGCCTATTCACGGCCAAGAACATCAGGGATCAATGCCATCAGCATTAAGGACGACGACCAGCTTCTTGAAGCCAGACTGACCAGTGGCGACAGCGAAGTGCTGGTCGCCCTCAAGTCGGGCCGGGCGATTCGCTTCCATGAAAAAACGGTCAGACCCATGGGCAGAAATGCATCGGGCGTACGTGGCATTACCCTGTCAGAAAGCAGCGATGAGGTCATTGGTATGATTTGTGTTGAAAACGGCACCTACGATATCCTGGTGGTTTCCGAAAATGGTTACGGTAAACGTTCAAAACTGGAAGACTACCGGGTAACCAACAGAGGAGGCAAAGGTGTAAAAACGATCAATATCACATCCAAGACAGGTCAGCTCATTGCCATAAAGAATGTCACCAACAGCGATGATCTGATGATCATCAACCAGTCAGGATTGATCATTCGGTTGGCGGTGGCAGGGCTGAGGGTAATGGGAAGAGCTACCCAGGGTGTCAAACTGATCGATCTGCGCGAAGGAGATGCCATCGCAGCCGTCACAGCAGTGCCCAGGGATGTGGAAGAAGTGGAAATGGATGATTTAAATGAGATAAAAGACGATACGGATCAAGAATAACTTAAACCCAAAACTATTTACAAAATGAAAAAAATAATTGTGATTCTGGTGGCTGTACTGGGGTACATTTCTGCAGATGCACAGAGTGCAAAAGTCCAGAGTGCCATCAATTATCTACGGAACGGAAAGCTGGATAAAGCTAAGGAAAACATCGACGCTGCGATGACGAATCCGACAACCATGGATAAGGCAAAAACATGGTTTTACTATGCGAATGTATATTTGAATATCTATATGTCCCAGGAAGAAGAGTACAAGAATCTGGCTCCGGATGCCCTGGAGGTTGCCTATAATGCATACAAAAAAACAAAGGTACTGGATACGAAAGAGGAGTTTAAAAATGAACTCCAGATCAACACGCTCATCATCGCAGAACAATTTTTTAACAAAGCGGTCGGCGCTTTTGAAAAGACACAGTACCTTACAGCAAGGGATGGTTTCCTGACAGCAAAGGAAATCAACGAAAGTTATGGTGGAATTGACACATTGTCAACATATTATGGTGGGATTTCAGCAGAATACGGAGGGGATACGACCAATGCTTTGAATCTGTTTCAAACGCTCATCGATGCTGGATATAAGGAACCCAACCTTTATGCATCCACAGCCAACATTTACAAAGGACTGAAACAATACGACAAAGGATTGGAAATCAGTGCAATAGGAAGACAATTATTCCCCGATGATTTTAACATCATCATTGCGGAAACCAATCTCTACCTGGCAAATGGTAATTCGGAAATGGCCATCAGGGATTTGCAACTGGCATTGGAGAAAACCCAGGACAATCCAACCATTTTTTTTGCGGTAGGAGTGCAGTACAACATCATTTCGGATGATACCTCCAAAACTGAAAAAGTTCGCGAGGAGTCGTTTCTGATGGCTGAAAAATCGTATCTGGATGCGATCAGGCTTGACGAAAACTACTATGATGCCAATTACAATCTGGGTGCACTGTACGTGAATAAAGTTGCTTCCATCGTTGAAATAGCAAATGCATTGCCGCTGGGTGACCCGGGATATGATCCGCTGAAAAAACAAGCCGACGAAATGCTGCTCAAAGCGATTCCATACCTTGAGAAGGCTGCATCCCTGAATCCGGAGGATAAGAATGCGCTCATTTCACTCAAGGAAATTTATGCGCGTCTGGGCATGTTCGATAAACTGAAAGAAGTGAATGATAAACTTCAGAATTAGCCAGGAGAAAAAAGAGGGGCGAACATCTCGCTTTTTTCAAACAGCATGAGTTAACATAAGAGGGGGACAGCATCTCCCTCTTTAAAAAAAGCACTAGTTAACATAATATCTATTATAGGTCATTGGTAAATAATTGTTCAGGTAAAGTTATGATGAATTCTTTTGTAACTTGCCGGCTTATTTTTGAAAACGATGCGAATTGCCATTACAGGAGCAAGCGGGCATGTGGGATCGACCCTGGTCCGTGAGTTGAATCATGGGAAACACCAGCTAAAGCTGCTTATCCACCAGGATCAGAAGGGCCTTGATGGATTGGAATATATTCCAGTGAAAGGAAATGTATTTGACATTGGATCCCTGGATGAACTTTGCCGGGATGTGGATGTCGTTTTCCATCTGGCAGCGATCATTGCCATTGACAAGAAAAACAGGGATCTGGTCTATAAAACCAATGTTGAAGGTACCCGAAATGTAGTCGATATCTGCCTGACAAATAAAGTGCCCAGGTTGATCCATTTCAGCAGCATCCATGCACTCAATCCCTTCCCGCTGGAGGAGCCCCTCGACGAATCCCGTTCACTGGTCACCAATAGCCATGGCCTCTATGACCAATCGAAAGCAGATGGAGAAAGAATTGTTAAAGAAAAAGTTCAAAAAGAAGGACTTAATGCATTGATTCTTAATCCAACAGCCATTATCGGACCAAATGATTACAGGGCCTCTTATCTGGGACAGGCGTTGCGCTATATCTATGAAGGCAGCCTGCCAACCCTGGTGCCCGGTGGTTACGACTGGGTAGATGTCAGGGATGTGGCACGTGCGGCTATCAATGCAATAAAGATGGGCACAAGAGGTGAGAATTATCTGCTCTCGGGGACCTATATGCCCTTAAAAGAACTCTCGATGCTGATCCAGGAAATCACTCCGCATAAAACACCCAAAGGAGTCGTCCCGACCCGGATCGCCAGGCTGGGTCTCCCCTTTATCCAGTTCTACGCATGGTTAAAAAACGAAGCACCGCTCTATACAGCTGATTCTCTGAGGATCCTGAAAGAGTGCAACCCGAATATTAAGAACGACAAAGCCAGAAAAGAACTTGGCTTTTCACCCCGTCCCCTTAAAGAGACCTTGATCGACACGTTTGCCTGGCAGAAGAGTGCCTGGAATCTTAAATGATATCACAATTTCCATTAACGATAATCAAATTTCCATGATTCCCTCATCAACCTTTAATACCATCGTGATCTGGTGGATCATAGCCGGTTTGATCATCTTCCCGTTCACGCTCAGCATTACCGTACCTTATGGCAGGCATACGAAAAAGGGCTGGGGCCCCCTGATCAGCAACCGGGCTGGATGGATCATCATGGAAGCCCCGGTACTGATCCTGATTGCTGCGCTGGTCATTGCAGGATCCACTGAAAAATCTTTCCTTACATGGATCTTCCTCTCACTGTTTCTGATTCATTACATCAACCGGGTTTTTATCTATCCATTCAGAACCCGGACAAAGGGAAAGAAGATGCCCATTTCCATCATGCTGATGGCCATTAGCTTCAATGTTATGAATGGCTTCCTCAACGGTTATTGGTTCGGCTACCTCTCACCCGCCTATCCCCTATCCTGGTTGTGGGATCCCCGCTTTATCCTGGGGATACTGTTATTTTTTGCAGGAATGGTCATTAATATCCGATCCGACCGGACACTGATGCACCTGCGTCATGGAGGCCAAACAGGGTATTTCATCCCCTATGGTGGATTATTCCGTTATGTTTCCTGTCCGAATTTTTTCGGTGAGATCCTCGAATGGTCAGGATTTGCCCTGATGACCTGGTGCCTTCCAACTTTTTCATTCCTGCTCTGGACAATAATTAACCTCGTCCCGCGTGCACTGGACCATCACAGATGGTATAAAAGAACTTTCACAGATTATCCAAAAGAGAGAAAAGCATTGATTCCCTTCCTGCTCTGACGCTGGTGACCATTCCGCCACCTCACCTTACAAAGGACCCGCACGAATTCCATAACGGGGTTGCTTCAATGGAAAGCCTGAATGATAATCATGGATATAGCCTGGAGGTGATATCTGATCATAATGTGGGTGAAACAGGAAATAGATCCACCGGTTTAATTGATGTATCCGAATTTGTGTTTTACAATTCCACTTTCTGCTTACCACTTTCCTCGGCGCACAGACCTCAATTTCATCTGAATTCAATGAAAAATGCGTTGAGTTATCACAGGTAAAGGTGTTTTCCAACTGATCCGCATAAAGCATACAATCCACGGCATTATCCACAGAAGGTTGAACCGTTAATAAAAAATGATCATTACACCAGTTACGATGGCTATCTGACGTTACCTGGTCATCTATCTCAACTTCACCTGCATGATACGTTAAATATAAACTTCTTATTATTTTCCTGATTGATAATTTATTATAAATTTTATTTAAATTATTAATTGAAATATTTTCCTGGTGTAATTCAGAAAGATCGGTGGGTAATGCATGCTGAATTTCCCATATGATCGTATTACCTGCAGGAATTACGTTCTGCCTGCCAGCATAAATGGGTATTACATCACATTTATCCATGAAAAAATGCATGGATACGTAGGATAGCAGTTCCCTGCATTTTAAGGGTATATTCGAAAACAGACTCCCCTGCCCTGCTTTTCCAAAAATTGTTCTTAAATAGGACACTTCAACAGGGATCATGGCTATCGGATTTTTAAGTGTTTACTTAATTATTTTTATTCCAGTGATCAGGTTCTGGTTCAAATCAAAATCGTTACAATATTAATTCATTCATTATGAGTGTTCAATCAAATTAAGTAATTCTAAAAAACTTAATTATTTTTTTAAGTTAACTTAATTATTTTTAAGTAGTCTTTTTAAGTGTTGCTTAAATTTTTTACTTAAAAATTTGATTTTGCTTAATAAATGAATTACTTTTGCAGCCTGATAGATGATCTTTCAATGTCAACGGAATTATCTTTTCAAAAAAATCCCTTCATCCGACTGCTGGAAAATGCGCATCAGTTCTTTCCCGGCATGGAAAAGATCGTGGTCGTACATTATGACAGGGAGATCAAGGATATCACGGCTGCCTGTGTACTCCCCCGCTCCAATCCCGGACAGGTTGAGCCGGTTTCACTTGGAGAGAACAAGGTTCTCATTCAGAAATCCCGGATGAGCAAATCCCCCACCGCCTGGCTGACGAGGGAGGAACTCCCGTATGACCTGAAAGAAATGGATAGCCAACAGGTTGAGCTTTTTGAAGAGCGGAACAAAACCGTGCTTGTCCTTCGCTTTCCCAACGTTTACGACGGATTGCAGGACATAGTGTTTCTTTATTTCCAGCAATCCATGAGCATGTTTGGGGTCAACCTGACCTCACGGACCCTTTCGACAGATTATAAAAGCATCATTGGTTATCTGCTGTATCATTTCATCCTGACTTTTACACGCATCCATGAATCCGACGCCAGGGCGACCCATTCCATCGTAGAATCAACGAAATCTGTGATTTCCAATTATCTTCAATCTAAAGACGAACTCCTTCGAACCCGGCAGAATTACAGCCAGAGCCTGGTGGGTTTATGCCAGAACTACCTTGAAGAGCTACAGGGAGATTCTGATCAACGGTACCGGCTGCATGAAACTGCCATCGAAAAGATCAAAAAGTACGCGGGTGAGATCAAATACCTGAAAACGATCATCAAGAACGGGGTATTATTTGCCGAATATCTTGAACGGGATTCAAAATCCAATCTAATCTATATCCACGACTGGCATCTGAATACGGACACGTATATTCCTGAAGTGCGTAAAGAAGAGCCTTCTTCGTATCCGGAAGATCGTTACACTAAAACCATTTATTTACTTGACAGGCTTGAAACTGCTGCTAAAGAAGTAGTTATATCTAAGCAAAAATTGACGGGAAAAAACGTGGGGCAATTATGTGACCGGCCCATTTCCGCTGCAGCCATCACGGATGCCCTGGATAAACACCGAAAAAAGATCATTGATCTTTTTGAAAAATATCCTGATAAGTGGGAGATCATACGAAATGATTTTCGACCCGTTAAAAATATCGCAGCACGATCATGATTGATGAGACAGCAGGGCGGGTACTCTTTCTTTAGACTTTAATAAAATACATTTTCATCATCCCTTTACCTTTGACCGGAGCCTCTTCCCTTTCTTCAAACTTGAATTTATCCCTTACCAGCTGATAGGTGCTTTCAGAGACATTGATGCGCATTGGATGGCTTGCATTCTCCATCCGCGAGGCAGTATTGATCGTATCGCCGAAAACATCGTAGATGTACTTTTTGACGCCCACAACACCCGCGATCACATCCCCCGAGTGGATTCCCACCCTGATCTGCCATTCCAGATCCGACTCCAGGTTTTTCTTCTCGACGTACTGCACCATTTCTACTGCTGTCCGGATAATGTTTTCTGCATGATTGGGATCAGGTTCCGGTAATCCGCAAAGGGCCATGTAGGAATCGCCGATTGTCTTAATACGCTCACAGCTGTTTTTCTCAATGATCGCATCAAAGGCCGTAAAGATCGTATTCAGTTCTTCGATAAGCGATTTGGGCTCCATGGTAGAGGACTTTTCCGTAAATCCTACTATATCTGTAAAACAAACGGTAACATTCGCATACGATCTCGGTTCCGTGAATCCTTTTTCCTTGAGATCGCTGGCAATACTGGCAGGCAGAACGTTCAGCAGCAATTTATCGGTTTTTGCCTTCTCGCTGGCAATGATCCTGTTGTCCCTTCTTCTCCTGGAAAGGCTTGTAAAGATCACGGCAGCCAGGATCAGTGACAAGGCGATACCTCCGAATAACGAATTTCGCAGGATCCGTTGTTTCTTAATGCGCAGGGCCTGGATCTCTTCTTTTTGTTTTAATAGTGTAATCTCTTTATCCTTTTTCTCTGATTCATATTTGATCTCAAAATCAGTTATTTGCTTATGAATAGCCTCTGTGTAGAGCGTATCCTTAATCGCGATATGCTTTTTATAGTATTTCAGCGCCTCCGAATAGTTACCCATGGAAGAGTAGATATCCGAAAACATCAGGTAATTATTTTTGGATTTATCGGGAAGGTCCAGATTTTCAGCTATGCCTGTACTCTGTGAAAGATAGTCAAGGGCTGAGTTATAATCACCCAGCGTAAAGCTTATTTCAGCTAAATTGGCAAGCACTGTGGCTATTTCGGCTTTCTGGTCGGAATTCCTGTAACTCTCAAGTGCTTTATTCATGTAAATGTGTGCCTGTTCATAATCCTTCTTTTTCAGGTAGATCATCCCCAGGTTGTTATTGAGTGTGGCCGCCATATCCTCATTATTGCTCTTCAGGCTCAGCTGCAGGGCTTTAGAGAAATATTCAATGGCCCTGTCAAAATCTCCTTTCAGATGATAGGAAGCCCCGATACTATTTAACCGGTTTATAAAGTTCTGGCTGAATCCAAGCAGACTGTCGATGTGCAGAGCTTCGTTAAAGTACTCAATAGCCCTATCGTACTTTTGCCAATCTTGGTAAACCAGTCCGATATTGTTCAATGTAACAGCCACTCCCGATGAATCGCCGATATTTTTTTTGATTTCAAGAGAGCGCTGGAAATAATGGATCGTACTATCGTACTTCGCCATCTGGTGGTAAAGTGTACCGAGGTTGTTGAGTGTTTTGGCTATGGATGCACCTTCTCCGATCTCCATATCGAGCGTCAGGGCCCGGTTGTAGTAGATCAGTGCACTGTCCCATATTCCCAGTTTGCGATAGGCAAATCCGATATTGCTGTAGCGCGTCGAGATATTTACAATGCTGCCCATCTCCCTGTCGACGGTAAGTGCCTGGTTGTACCATCGGATTGCTTCCTGGAAATCCTTCAGTTTATGGTAGCAGGTTCCGATATCGTTGAGACTACCGGATACTTTATCCAGGTCGGGATCATCTGATTTCTGTTCTTCTTCAATGAAAAGTTTGAGTTGTTCAATCGCTTCAGTATAATTCTGCTGGTCGATCAAAACGTAAGCACTATCATAGACCTGATCAGGGGACAGCTTTTCCTGGCAAAGACCTGCAAAGTGTACAAAAATTACAGGAAGTAGTCCCAGGAGGATTTTAATCCGCATGGAAATCAAATTATTGAACCTGAGTAACGCCATTCACATAGATAAACTGGAGAGGAGGCAGTTTTCCCGGAATACAGCTATCCAGCAGTGCTGATCCATCATCTTCAAGCCGGATGCCGGATCCTCCGGGTTTTACTTTCAGGCAGATCATCTCTGTTACCGGAGGTTGCTCTCCGGCGTGATTTGCAAAGAAATTGTCAATTTCAAGCCTGTTCTCTGTTGTATCCACATAATGGCAATAGATCTCTTTGGTAATGGCACCAATGCACCTGGAGCTGGCCGGTACGATCGGAGGTACAACATAATAGGGAGATACGGCTACGCTGCCTTCATTCCAACCCAGGTAAGGAATACCTGTCTGGATTTTTTCTTTGAGAATGTCCAGGTAATCCACAATACCTGTAAGTAACTTCGAAAGGTCACCGCCGCCAATGACAATTCCTTTTGCGTTCTTGATCAATTGATAGGGATCACCTGAGGTCAGCAGCGTCACATTCATGCCAAACGTCTGGAATATACCCCTGACCTTCTGGATATAGGTATTGTAATAATTTCCATCATAGGCATGCGGAATGAACAGGACTTCGGAAGGATAATTCTTGTTGAATAACCACATGATCTCCGTTTCAAGCATTTTCTCATAGAGTGAAATGTTTTCATTGGAGTCGAAGTCGGTAAGGGAGAGTCTCAGACGTGTTGCCATCATGGAGTAGGTTTTAAATGATTAATTCAATATCACTGGTCATCGAAAAAGTGCAAACTCACTTCTTTGATTATTTAAGTGTAAAAATACGAAATTAAAACAGTGAAGTCAATAGTGTCTGCTGTGCCGACTATGACTATTTAAATCATTGACCAATAAATCGTTATATATTTACTTGATCCTGAAATAGATCATGGTCAGCCATTTGGAGGTATCCGGCTCAGATTGAGGATCTGTGATATAAACCTCCCATGGGTACCCGACACATTGAATGTGCTTGGCAGCGAGATACAGCTGGAGTTTTTCATGCAAAGAGCCCAAACCCGTATATGGTCCGTAATAGGGTGCGCAGATCACATCCCCGGCAGCAATTTCAGTTGCCATGATCTCACCCTCACCTTTAGCGGGTGACTGTACGGGTACTCCTGCTTCAAAAATGAAAGGCCGGTTGTAATCCCAGGAATAATGGATCGTGAAGGGCGCCCCTGCCATCTGGATGTTTTTCTCTGTCATAAATTTCATGAGCTTACCGTACATTTCACCCATTTTAGGCCCGACCATATCCACCATGGCTGAATCTTTAATGGAAATCGTAGGTTGTGCTCCGATGGTCAGGAATTCCAGTCCCTCGATAAGCGGAAGGCTTTCGCAGAGACTTTTAAGATCAGTAAGACCTTTCTGAAAGACGGATTTCATCATTTTAGGCATAAACAAGCCCATATACCTCTCCAGAGGGTACTTGAGGTGATCGATAGAAACATTCCATGAAACACGCGTTCCGTTATCCACCGGCTCAAATTTCCAGTCACTTCGGGCTGCATCTTCATCTTCCTCCATCAATTTAAGTTCATTAGAGATGAATGAGTCTGGCGTGCTTGCAAGGATTTTTTGTGAGCCACTGCCTGTCCTGCTTGTCCACCTCATGGTAGCTCCGACCCCGGATCTCGGGCCTTCCAGAGTGATCGCCATGGTGGCGTCCAATCGCTCAAATGGCGACCAGTAGGCCCAGTTACCATAATTGTTCACTTCCTGGAAAACCAGTTTTTGGGGAGCGTTTATGATCGCTGATTCCTCAACGAATGCTTTCCTTGGCAGAAAAGCTGCAATGATCAGAAAAGCAGCTATCAAAAAAAACAGTACGAGCAAAATAATACGCAGTGTTTTCATGAGTTTAATGTTTTAAAGATTAACGATGGGCAATTTAACAATTTGATAATGAAATAGTTCTATGTATTATTTAAGAAGTACTTTCTTACCGTCCAGATAAATCCTATAGAAATGCTCCCCTTCGATCAGTAAACTTTGCTGGTGGTACTGGGGGTCATGAAAAGGTATGTCGATCGGGAATACTTTTGCGTCGAACATGGGCGTAATAAAAGGTACATCCGTATGGCCGATGACCATGTGTGAGACCTTGTAGAAATCAAGGGTTCTGTCGATTTGTTCCTGGGTAGCTTCGGGAGGCAGATGGCCATTCTTAAAATATCCCCTGTACCAGAATGGACCGTAGGTAAAAAGGAGCAGGTTCAATGCATCGCTGTTCCTCTTATCGTATTCCAGATTCAAATATCTCCTTACCACATGATTTACCGAGTCAATATCCAGGTGCATAGCCAGCATCTGCGAGGATATTCCTCCATGGGTAAAGAGTATATCATTGATCCGGAGCATGATCTTTTTGGATCGCAGCCATTGGCCCAGGACGGTATAGGGAGTAAAAAACTGGGAATAGTGGATATCAAAATAATTGCTGAAGAAATTATTTTTTTCGGACTGGTAGGTCATGTCATTGGTCAGGTTCATCAGTTCATGATTTCCAAGAATATAATGAACACATCCACTGGCCATGAGTGCCTGTCGTTCCAGTTTATAGATGAGCCACAGGCATTCCGTGACCTTATCTCCCCTGTCGAAAATATCACCCGTAAAGACCAGATGGCCAGTCCCCCACGACCAGTTCAGCTCATTGTCAATGACATTGCACTGGCGGAGCATGGTAACCAGGGAGTCATATTGTCCGTGCATATCACCCACCACGAAGATCCTGTCGACATGATCAAATTCATGAGGGTAATGTACCGGATTCCGATAGATAGTATAACTCAGGGTATCGAACATAAAACCGTTAAAACTCAGCGCAGTATCCGGCATATCCATCATGTGGTCGACCATCAGGGTCTGATTGAGGGTGCTGTCACGCTGCAGGTAAATAATAAAAATCCGGGTATGGTTATCCCAAACGATGTGCGGTCCATCTGAACAGCTGGGAGTGCGGTATGCCGAATCCCTTTTAACGGCCATGGTCCGGAGGTAATTCACGATCGTATCCTTGTTGCTGGAATAAGCCATATCGTGCGGCATCCATTTCCGGTTGTTCTTATGGGATACGTCGGACCCTCTCTGGACCATCAGTTTGTTCAGACGCAAGCTTCCATATTTTGCAGCATAGAACAGGGCCGTATTGCCCATCCGGTCCACGGGATCCACATGGGCTCCCCGATCAAGCAAGTACCTGGATATCAATAGATTATTATTGATGGCAGCTTCCATTAGGGGAGTAATATCATCAGAGGGTTTTTCAAGATCTGCTCCTTGCCTGACGAGAAACCGGACCATTTCGTACTCTTCCGCATCAATGGCCATGTCGAGCAGGGTTCTGTCGGCATTTTTTCCATAGTACCCGTTAATATCAAGTCCAGTGGAGATGAGGGTCTGTACGATTGCCGTATCTCCATCGCGGATGACTTTCAGGAGATATTTTTCCGGATCATCGGATTGGGCCATTGCCGTCAATCCGTATAGGAATGATAATATAGTAATCCAAATACGCATCATGCCATCATTCTAATCAGGTTATAATTGTCGATTGTCAGTTTTCAATTGTCAATTTTCAAATGAAATTATAAATTGACAATTGACAATTGACAATCGTCCAATCCCTACTGCCCCCGCGGTGGCCAGCAAGTCTTTAAAAACTCTTTCTGCACCATTTTGGGATCGTCAATGATCTCATAGAACCTATCCAGATAGCGCAATGACCAGTTCAGGCTGCGTTCGTCCAGGAAGGGAAGCTCCCTGTAGAGCGCGTAGATTTCCTCCTTTTTTGCTCTGAAAAGGTTGAAGCAAACATCAAACTCTTCTTTTGTGCGGCAGAAACCCAAAAATACCCGTTGAGTGACTGACGCGATGTCCAGCTCATCCGCAGGGGCTGCGTAGGAAGTGTTGACAATGCCACAGTAGTCAAAATCATAGGGTATGGCGATGGGTTCAAAAAACGGATTGGTCTGAACGATCTTCACGTTATGCTGTACCGAGACCGACCAGTCGGGATTCCCCACCATGTACATATAGACTTCCAGTAGGTCGGTGTGTTTTTGATCCGTCCGGTCCTGATGGATGTTTTTGGCTTCGATGATCTTCCCTCCTACCCGCTCTGCCATCTGATTGTCGTTTTCGATAAAAAATGCAAATCGCTGTAAAGTATCCATTTCACCTTCCGAATCGATATAAGTGATCCTGGCCAGGCGGACCCTGAAGCTGGTATCGGTCAGTACATTAAGGATCCTGTAAACCAGGTATTCCCGCAGTACATATTGCTCGAAGATCTTCTCCGTGTTGCTGCAGTGGGTGACCAGTTTCAGTCGTTTCAGGTCTTCAAAAGGAGTTTTTTTTGACTCCTTTTTATTAAACTTCACGGACAACGGCGGAAATGCACAATGGGAAGGATCGCGACGGTAGTTACCTCTGGGCCTGATCTCGACTGCCAGTGTGTCCCGGGATCCGTCGGGCTTTTTACAGACAGCAGTCCCTTCATGATATATCGTATCAGCATTATCCTTAATTTCCCGGAACATATTCTTAAAATCCGTAGAAAGAGTCATTTCGATAAAATCGTGAGAAGAAAAAAGTGAATTATCCTTGTACGTCAGCAGCTTTTTATTTTCCTGAATGACATTCTGACTGTAAATCGTATTTTGAAATATCAGCTGGAGTCCAAAGACAAGAAAGGAGAGATAAAAAGGATACGTTTTTTTCATCGTCGTGTGGCTCAATATGATTATGACAAAAGTAAAGAAAAAATGTTTGTTATTCGGAAGAGAAGTTTAATAGCTACAAGCCTCAAGCTTCAAGCCTAAAGCTATAGGATCATGCTTGCAGCTTGCAACTATAAAATTCCTTCAAATCCCTTATTTTTGCCGGACAAATTTTAAACAATGGTGGGTAATTCATTCGAAAAAGCATATACACCGATCCGCATCAGGGGGTTGGAGGTACATAATCGGTTCATCAAATCTGCAACTTACGAAGGGATGACTGAAGGAGGATATCCTACTCTGCAGTTGATCGAGCATCACCGCCGTCTGGCAATGGGCGGTGTTGGGCTTACGACTGTTGCCTATGGTGCCGTGAGTCCGGAGGGACGGACCAACAGGAATCAGTTATTGATCGGTGACAGGGTGGCATCTTATGCCCGTGAGTTGACGGCTGCCGTCCACGCCCAGGGAGGGAGGTGCATGCTGCAGCTCACACACTGCGGCTATTTCACCAAAAATCAGGACCTCATGTTCAGGCGTTCCCTTGGGCCCAGTGTGCGGATAAACCTTTACGGCATCCTCGGGGGGATCATCCTGTCGCGCAGCATGTCGAAGGATGATATGCGGGGAATGGCGAAGAATTTTGCAGATGCAGCTGTTTTTGCCCAAAGAGAAGGATTTGACGCGGTTGAGATCCACATGGGGCACGGATATCTGCTGAGCCAGTTTCTCAGTCCGCGGATCAACAGGCGCAAGGATGGTTATGGCGGATCAGTTGCCAACCGGTTGCGTTTTCCGCTGGAGGTAGTCGCAGCGGTTCGGCAGGCAGTTGGAGAGGACTATCCAATCTTTTGTAAGATCAACCTGGAGGACGGGTTCAGAAATGGGCTGACCATAAAGGATTCCGTGGAGGTTGCAAAGGCATTGGAGAAGGCCGGTGTGGATGCGCTGGTGATGAGCGGCGGGTTTACGAGCATTACGCCTTTTTATTTGATGCGCGGGGATGTTCCCTTATGGGAGATGGTCAAAGCTGAGAAGGATGTCGCCCAGAAGCTGGCCATGCTGTTGTTCGGCAGGTTCATCATGCGGAAGTTTACTTTCGAGGAGAACTTCTTCATGCCGATGGCGCTGAAAATACGGGAAGCAGTGACCATGCCGCTGGCCTACATCGGGGGTGTCTGTTCGAAGGACGGTATTGAGCGGGCCATGGATGCCGGATTTGACATGATTGCGCTGGCGCGGGCGGTGATCCATGATCCGGATTTTTTGCTGAAGATCAGGGACGGGAGGGTAAGCGTGTCGGAATGTAACCACTGTAATATCTGCGTGGCGGAGATGGACAGAGGAGGTGTAAGGTGTGTACTTTAAAATTCCAAAATCCAGGATCCAAAATACAGACAAATTCCAAAATCCAAGATCCAAATTCCAAATAAATCCCAAATTTCAAATTACATTCGGATGTCCGGAATTTTAGGAAAGTAATGATTAAGTATGCTGTCATTATCATTGGTGGGGGGCCGGCGGGGGCCGTTTGCGGGATTGCGCTGCAGCGGGCGGGGATCAGCACTTGCATCTTTGATAAGGCAGTATTTCCAAGGGATAAGCTGTGTGGTGGGCTGCTGACCAAAAAGACCATGGACCTGCTTGGGCTTTACTGCCCGGAAATACCACCGGAGAACTTCATTGTAAAGGAGACCCAATCGGTAGAATTTTATTACAGAGATGAGACCATCTTGCGCTTCAGCACCCGGATCCCGCTGTATTTGACCGAACGCACCCTGTTGGACGAAAAGCTTATCAATCTGTACAAAACACTTGGAGGGACTGTTTTCGGGAATGCGGCAATCCGCCCTCACCAGATTGATTTAGCATCCAATACCTTACAGTTTGCTGACAAGACCTATCACTTCGAAGTACTGGTGGGAGCATACGGATGCGGGAATTTACTGGCAAAGCCACATTCCATTAAAGCAGATCATTCCTTCTGCATTGAAGGGAAAGCAGTTATGAAGTCACCGGAGAATGCGGTAAGGATCTACTTCGGTCATGTTAGAGGAGGCTATGGATGGGACTTCCCCAAGAAAGACCATTTTACAGTTGGGACGCTAGAAGTAAAGAGAGGGAGGCGGATATCGGAATCCTTTTTCAGGGATATCATCAAAAAGGACATGCATTCTGTCCATGGGGCATTGATCCCGTCAGGGCGAAAGGTCGCATTGAAAAAGTTGCGGCAAAATGTATTACTGGCAGGTGATTCTGCCGGTTTTACCGATCCTGTGACGGGGGAAGGGATCTATTATGCCATATTATCGGGAAAAATAACTGCCGAATCCGTACAAAAGGCCATTCGGAATGGGAACGGAAAGTACCTGGATGATTACTTACAAAAAGTCAGAACCATCCGGAGGAATATCAGGGATGCCAACTTTCTGAAGAAGATCCTTTACCATCCGCTGGTTTTAAAGCACTTCATGCACTTCATCCGTAGACACCCGTCGTTGGCGCTGTTCTATGTGGAGGAAATGGTGTCGCAGTACAGATATAGGTACAGGGATTTTGTGTTTCAATACCTGTGGAGGCGGTTTATTAAGGGGGAGCGGTGGGGATAGAGAGCCAGGCCTGTAATTGCCAAGCATTCAATCGACAACGACCAAACTCAGCTTATAAAACTCCACACTCGTCTCCAAACAATCAAGGTAAGTAACTGAAGTGTCTTTCAATGGATCTCCCGTCACGATGATCCCCGAACGCGTCCTGGTGTGCCCCACTATCTGATGATAGCCCTTAAGCGGATCATCGCTGGTTTCTGCACTGTGCGCCCAGAAAATGCCACCATCCTCGTACAATCCACCCCTGATCACGCTGGCATGAAACAAAGGCTGGTAGTACTCCTGGAAAAGGCGGTTCAATGTATAAGCAAGATTCTCATCTGTTGTGGACACCTGCTCCTGAATATACGTGTCGTACCAGCGCTGCACAACTCCGGCATGCGTCCACAGGTGATTCCCGACCTGATAGGCAGCCTGAAAGAGACTACGGTTGGAGGTAAAAATAGTAAAGAGCCGCGATAACATACTCATCCTGAAACCGGAACAATAGTGCCGCTCGTGTCCCCCGTAAAAATAGGCAAGGTCATGGTTTCCCATCAACAGAACGATCCTGTCCGGTTGCTGCTTTTTCAGTTCGATGATCTCCTCCAGGTTCGCGATGATCTCCTGGGGGGGCAAAATCCCCCGAATCAACGTAGTCCCCGATAAAGACCACCCGGTCCCACTCCTCCGGCCTGACCTGTTTCCAGACCGGCGAGCCATGCAGATCGCCAATGGTAATGATGTTCAATAGAAAACGAACAATATGGATGATGAGAATTATCGCGGATAATCAATGTACTACTTTTCGGGCTCTTGCTCCTCATCTTCATCCGTAACCACAATGACCTTGATGGTCTTCTCCTTAGCTTTCTTATCTTTTTTACTCTTTTCACATTGATCACTTCCACTCTTGATAATAATCACCTTTTCGCCGCCTTCACCCTTTAAAACCTTCGTTTCACCTTCCTCTGTAATCAGGATCACTTTCTTATCATCTCCTTCCTGGATAATCTTTTGTTCCCCATCTTCAGTCATTATGCGGATTACCTTCTCCTCCTCCCCACTTTCCTCGATGGTGAACTTCTCACCATCTTCACTGACGATGTAGACTTTTTTGGTCTTTTCTGCCCCTTCGGATTCCTGCGCTTTCTCTTCCCAGATCAGATCCTCATCGGAATCCTTGCCCACTTCCTTGATGACGACTACTTTCTTTGTTTCTTTCCGGCTTTCAATCCCAAGCGCATCCGCTTTCTCGCTGTCAACTTTCACCTCCACTCCTTCTTCTTCTTCCAGGTCCCCCATTTCAATACCGTACTTTTCCTTCATTTCCTTTTTAAACGCTTCATTATCAAAATCCTGAGCATTAAAGGTTGTGTCAAAAGTACTCTCCTCGCCATCTTCAACGGTAATCACTTTGATATGTAACTTCTTTTCGGCTTTTTCTTCCTGGGAATTAGCAGTTTGCGAAATCATTATCCCACCGATAAGTAAAATAAACACGGTGAGAATAAACTTGATTTGATCTGGTGTTTTCATGGTTCTTTGTTCTAATGAATTTGGATGCGGTTTCAGTTATTCAACATCAAAATTACGCTTCATTCTGTCGATCAGACGTTAACTTATGTTAAAAATTGATGATCGTTTATCTATCTTTGTAAAAAAAGCCTCATGCCCGACCAGAAGCCGCGCATCCTGAAAATCGTTAAAGATGACCCCTGGCTGCTACCAGCTGCCGGGGATGTGTTTGCCCGGTACCAGCGTTACAGGGAGCGTCTCGGGCATATCGAAAGGTATGCCGGAAGCCTTTCCGCCTTTGCGGATGCGTATCAGTACTTTGGAATTACCAGCGATCCTGTCCGAAAAGGATGGATCTACCGGGAATGGGCGCCGAAAGCCCATGCGCTTTTTTTGAAAGGCGATTTCAACAAGTGGAATCCTTACTCCCACCCCCTGGCACCCATTGGCAACGGGATCTGGGAGATATTTATTGATGGAGAGATTCATAAGAATTCCTTTGTGCACGGAAGCCGTATCAAAGTCACGGTGGAAGGCGGTGGCCAGGTCCGTGACCGTATCCCGGCCTATATCCGGAGAGTGGTTCAGGACGATCAGACCAAGGATTTCTCCGGACAGGTTTGGCTTCCGGGCAAATTCAACTGGGAAAACGATCGCTTTTCAGTGGGTGACCTGGATGAGTTGATGATCTATGAATGCCATGTCGGCATGGCACAGGAAAAGGAAGGAATTGGTTCCTACAATGAATTTACATCCCATATCCTCCCACGCATTAAAAAAGCAGGCTACAACGCCATCCAGATGATGGCGATACAGGAACACCCGTATTACGGATCGTTTGGGTATCATGTCTCAAACTTCTTCGCACCTTCATCGCGGTTCGGTACCCCCGAGGACCTGAAGAACCTGGTCAAAACCGCCCACCGCGTGGGCATTGCCGTGATCATGGATATCGTCCACTCGCATACGGTGAAGAACCTTAACGAAGGTCTCAACGAATTTGACGGCTCCGATCATCAGTATTTTCACCCGGGCGGACGCGGTGAACATCCGGGCTGGGACTCCAAACTCTTCGACTATGGTAAATGGGAAGTGATCCAATTCCTGCTCTCAAATGTGAAATACTGGATGAAGGAGTTCCATTTCGACGGATTCCGGTTCGACGGGGTGGGCTCCATGATGTACTTCCATCATGGTAACGACGTGATCGACAGCCGTGACAAGTTTTTCAACGAGGGCGTGGAATGGGATGCGATCACCTACCTGCAACTGGCCAACCGACTGATCCACACGATCAATAAACATGCGGTGGTCATCGCCGAGGATGTCACCGGCATGCCCGGGCTGTGCAAGCCGATCCCCGACGGGGGCATCGGCTTTGATTACCGGCTGGGCATGGGTATTCCCGACTTCTGGATCAAGTATCTGAAAGAAAAACGGGATGAGGAATGGAGTATCCATGAGATGTGGAACGTGCTCAATGACAGGGTACCCGGAGTTCAAACTGTGTCCTATGCCGAGTCGCACGACCAGGCGCTTGTGGGTGACAAAACCCTGGCTTTCTGGCTGATGGACAAGGAAATGTACTGGCACATGCATAAGGATGATCCGGACCTTGTCGTTGATCGTGGAATGGCGCTTCATAAAATGATCCGCCTGTTCACGATCGCGCTGGGGGGACAGGCCTATCTGAATTTCATGGGCAATGAGTTCGGACACCCGGAATGGATCGATTTTCCCAGGCAAGGGAACAATTGGAGCTACAAGTATGCGCGCCGGCAATGGTCACTGGTTGACGATCCAAACCTGAAATATCAATTCCTGGCCCGCTTCGACCAGGAAATGATCCGGATCACCAGGGAAAATCATATCCTGAGCTGGGAATTCGCCCGGCAGCTCAACATGGACGACGCAAACAAGACCATCGTCTTTGAACGGAACGGGCTGGTCTTTGTCTTTAACTGGCATCCCTCCCACTCCCTTACGGATTATATCTTCACTGTTCCTGAGCCAGGGAAATATAAAGTCATCCTGAACTCCGATAATGTGCTATTCGGAGGGCACGGAAGGATCGATGAGAATGTGGAACACTTTTCCTATTTCGACGGGATCTGGAACGTACACCGGTTGATGATCTATATAACGAATCGGACAGCAGTGGTGCTGAAGAGAGTTTGATTATACCCACCCCCCTGCCCCCTCCCTGCGAGCAGGGAGGGGGAGAAGGCTGTAGTATTCGTCCCCCTCCCTGCTGGCAGGGAGGGGGAATGAGGGGGTGGGTACATGCTGCCAGCAGGGAGGGGGAATGAGGGGGTGGGTACAATGCCTACCCGATATCTCTCCTGATCGCCTCCTCATACGCTTCCCTGATCTGCACGAGAAGCGGATTACCCGGATCGAACTCCGTGTCCCCGACATACCTCACCGGCAGCACTTTTGAGGTCGTCCCCGTAAGAAAAACGGTATCCATATCTTTTAATTCCGGATACCTGACACGTCTTTCCTCGATAGGTACGTTCAATTCCCTGCATATTTCCAGGATATGCTTGCGGGTCACACCCGGCAGAACCAGCTCAACAGGAGCGGTAATGACCGTGCTGTCCCTGATCATAAAAACGTTAGAGCGGCTTGCCTCCGTGATATGATCATCCTTATCCACCAAGATGACCTCCCACAGACCATTCTCCCGGATGACCTTCCCTGCCCTTTCCCTGAAATCCTGGAGGAAAAACTTGATGTTCGGTGTGGTGCGGATATCAAAGTGTAATTGAGTCCTGATCCCATGGATATAATCTTCCGAAGAAGGATTATGCGGTTTGTTGATGTATGTCACAAATGTGTTGGGTGAATTGGAAAAATTGAAGACCAGGTTGATGCTTCCTTCCTCTATATCATTGATTTCCAACAAATTTAGCAACCTTGAACGTACTTCGTCGATCGGAATCCACAGGGGAAGATTCGCCAGCCTGGAAGAGGATTCAAGCCGCTGGAGATGGTCGTCCAGGTAAAGATATTTCTTCCTGTAGAAAGCGATCACCTCATAGAGGATGATCCCTGACATGAAGGATGATTTGCTGAAAAAATCCGTCGACAGGATCCGGCCATCGTAGATAAGCTTACTTCCAATACAATCTCTCATAATAATCTAATATTTATTCAACTATTTTAACCTTTTGATTTTCTTTACGCCACCTAATTTTTTGATCTGGCTGATAACAAAATTAAGCTGGCCGGTATCTTTGACAAGGATCTGGATGTTTCCTTCAAACTTATTGTGCTTCGACTCGAAGGAAAATGACCGTATATTGATCCGCATGGTATCGGAAAGAAGATGTGATACCTGGTTCACGATCCCAATCCTGTCTTCGCCCGACAAGAGGAGATTTACCCAGAAAGGGCCCTTTTCATCCGCTTTCACCCACTGGGCATGGATGATCCTGTAGCCGTACCGCATTTTCATCTGAGCAGCGTTAGGACATGAGTCCCGATGGATCCTGATTCCTTTTCCAACGGTCACAAAACCAAAGATCTCATCCCCAAACACGGGATTGCAGCACCTGGCAAATTTATAAATTCCAATATCCGATTGCCCGTCAATCAGCAGCAGATCACCGGGTTGTACAGCCTGTTGCACTACGGATTCGATCCGTTCCAGCAGACCTGCATCTGCTGGTTTAACTTTCTCAGGCTCAGCTGCAATAAAACAATCCTTGACTTCCATCGGATCGATCTTGCCAATGGCCAGATTATGATAGAGTTCAAGGGGATCCGAAAGGTTGAAGTGATCCACCAGCTTATCAATGTTTTCATTGTCAAAGGTCAGCCGGAGCTGGCTGAACTTTCGCTTCAGGATCTCCTTCCCCTGATCCGCTTCGTTGAATTGCAACTCCTTTATCGCCCGCCTGATCCTGGATTTAGCCTTGGCAGAAACAACAAAATTGATCCAGTGAGGTTTGGGTTTCTGTGTTTTTGAGGTGACGATCTCGACAACGTCTCCATTCTGTAAAACATGCCGAAGCGGGACGATCTTATGATTCACTTTTCCTCCCGTACAGGAATTACCCACGCTGGAGTGGATTTCGTAGGCAAAATCCAGCACCGAAGCACCCATGGGAAGTTTTTTTATATCTCCCTTGGGGGTGAATATAAAAATATCCTTTGTATATAACTCCAGTTTCGCTTTACCCGAATCCTCCATCACCGGAAGATCAGGCCTCTCCAACGTTTGCCTTATTTGCGACACCCAGTTATCCTGATCTTTCTCAAGTGTGGACTCTTTATATTTCCAGTGAGCAGCACCACCCTTTTCCGCAATTTCATCCATCCGCTTTGTCCTGATCTGCACTTCGACCCATTTTCCCTCCGGTCCCATAACGGTGGTATGCAAGGATTCATATCCACTGGCTTTCGGTGTGGTCAGCCAGTCGCGAAGCCGTTTTGGATTGGGCGGGTACAGGTTGGTGACGATGGAATAGATCCTCCAGCAGTCTGCTTTTTCACTTTCCCTGATCTTCCGGATGATGATCCGGATCGCAAACAGATCATATACTTCATCGAACTCAACTCCCTGCTTTTTCATCTTGTTCCAAATGGAGGAGACAGATTTTGGCCGGCCCCTGATCTCGAAGTCAAATCCATTGCGGGTTAGTTCTTTCCCGACAGGTGCAATGAAATTCCGTATATATGCTTCTCTTGATGCCTGAGTTTCTTCCAGGCGTTTTAAAATATCGAAATAGATCTCCGGAAAGGCATACCGCATCGAAAGCTCCTCCAGCTCGGTCTTGATATGATAAAGTCCCAGCCGGTGTGCAATAGGAGCATACAGAAGGGACGTTTCAGAGGCGATCTGGATACGGAAGGTTTCCGGAAGAAGGTCGATCTTACGCATATATTCCAGCCGGTCGGCCAGTTTGATCAGGATGACATGGACATCCGGGGAGAGGGTAAGCAATAATTTGATGAAATTCTCCGCATTCAGGGAAGACCGCTGTGTGGAAACGCCTGCAATTTTCGCAAGCCCCTGTAAAATAAAGGCAACCTTTTGGCCAAAGGCCTCTTCGATCGTCTCCCGGGTGATATTGGCTTTATACAGTACATTATGAAGAAGAGCTCCTATGATCGAATCGGTTCCGAGACCAATTTCACCTGCCACAATTTTCGCAACGTTCACTGCGTGAACATAATAGTATTCACCGGATTCCATCTTTTTGTCCTGATATGTATCCAGAACAAGTTCAAATGCTTTCCGGATTTTTGGTAAATCATCCTGATGGATCACGGGAACGCAGACCTTTAGCAATTCGCGATAAAGCGACCGGATCTGATGACTGTATTTGGATGTGTCAGCCATATGAAATGAGAGAGGAGAAAGGAGAGTTGAGAAATGAGATATAATTGAAAATGACGATTTATTTCTCCTTTCTCCTCTCTCCTCTCTCCTTTCTCCTCTCATTTACCGCTATTTCTTCCCCTTTTCCTCATCAAGCCTCTCTTTTGGCTTGGCGGGCGGTTCGGAGATGGATTCCCGCATACGGGTATCGGCCTGGATGTTCTGCAGACGGTAATAATCCATGATACCCAGGTTTCCCTTCCGGAAGGAATCAGCAATGGCGAGCGGGATCTCGCTTTCAGCCTGGATCACGTTGGCACGGGCTTCCTGGGCTTTTGCCTTCATTTCCTGCTCTTTGGCCACAGCCATTGCGCGACGTTCCTCGGCTTTGGCCTGGGCAATATTTTTATCCGCATTGGCCTGATCCATCTGAAGGACCGCCCCGATATTCTTGCCTACATCGATATCGGCAATATCAATCGAGAGGATTTCGAAAGCTGTGCCTGAATCAAGGCCTTTGCCAAGCACCACCTTTGAGATGGAATCAGGATTCTCGAGGACAGATTTGTGGGAATCAGCTGAACCAATCGAAGAAACGACCCCTTCCCCCACACGGGCCAGCACGGTCTCCTCCCCTGCCCCACCGACAAGCTGTTTGATGTTTGCCCTGACAGTCACCCTGGCCTTGGCGATCAGCTGAATGCCATCTTTTGCAACGGCTGCCACCGGAGGTGTATCAATGACTTTGGGATTCACCGACATCTGGACTGCCTGTAGCACGTCCCTCCCCGCCAGATCAATCGCAGTAGCCGTTTTAAAGTCAAGGTTCATGTTGGCCTTGTCGGCAGAGATCAGGGCATTCACCACAGCCTGAACATTTCCTCCGGCCAGGTAATGAGCTTCCAGCTCATTACGGTTCAATTTCAGTCCTGCTTTTGTCGCAGCGATCAGGTTACGGACGATCACCTGGGGTGGAACCTTTCTCCAGCGCATTAGGATCAGCTGAATGAGCGAAATCCTGACGTCGGATAACAGGGCTGTGAACCAGAGCCCAACAGGAACAAAATAAAAAATGATCCAGAGCCCGATGAGTGCTGCGATGCCGATAGCCACGATGACAAATACGTTCGTGCCCGCCATCTGAAGATTAATGTGCAGGAGAGTTCCCATAATTAAATGTTTTTAAGTTTTACCGTAATCTTATTGAATTCAACTTTTGTAACGATGATCTCTGAACCCGGATCAATAAATTCGCCGATGGTATGTACCTCGTAATATTCTCCGTTGATCATGGCTTTTCCGGCTGGAGCAAGCCGCGAAACCGTTTTCCCCGTATCTCCCGCCCTGACCGCTGTCTCACCGATCACATTGACCTTTCCATCGATGGATGATTTCAGTGTAAACCTGTTCCAGGTCTTGGCTTTCAGGGCAACGATCAGCAGAACGACCGATCCCAGTATACCCGCTGCCAGAGTAATAAAACCTGCTGTGGTACCGTAGGATGCAAACGCTCCCCACACTGCCAGTGCAATCGCAATGAAACCTACTACAGCAGCGACGGTAATACCCGGTATCACCAGCATTTCAAGCAGCAACAGAACAAAACCCACCAGGATAAGAATAACGATAAGTGTCCAGGTCATTACTATTTATTTAGTATGAAGTATGTAGCATTAAGCATGAAATATTTACTATTTACTTCTTCATGCTTCATATTTACTGTTATAGTTTAATAGCTCCTCCTCCAGTGCTTTTTGTGCCACCACTTTTTGTGCCACCACTTTTCGCTCCTCCCTGATAGTATTTCAGGGCTTCAGGAAGGTATTGCTGCATGGCTGCAATGCGGTTCTGATCGCTGGGGTGCGTGCTCAGGAATTCAGGAAGATGCGAAGAACTACTCTGCTGGGCCATTTTTTGCCAGAAGGTGATGCAACTGGTGGGATCATAACCGCCCATGGCCATGAAGACCATGCCAAGCTTATCCGCTTCGTACTCATGTTTGCGTGAATAAGCCAGCTGGCCCAGCTGGGATCCCACACCGTAGGCAGTCAGGAAAATATCGGTCGTGGTCTGGGGTTCGTTTTTCAGTGCATATTCGAGACCAAGTCCCCCGACCAGAATGGCAAGCTGCTGGGTCATCCTTTCTTCGCCGTGCTTGGCGAAGGCATGGGCAATCTCATGTCCCATGATCGTGGCAATCCCGTTTTCTCCGTTTGCGACAGGAAGAATACCCGTATAAAATACAATTTTACCACCGGGCATGCACCAGGCGTTTACGGTTTCGTCGTTCACCATGTTGAATTCCCAGGCAAATTTCTCAGCTTCCTTTTTCATATCGTTATCGTACATAAACTGCATCACCGCGTTGCTGATGTTATTCCCAACGGATTTAACAGAAATGGCACGCTCGTCCGTTGCCGGAAGTGCCGGATTGGCCTGAAGAAAAGCAGAATATTCCTGCAATGCCATGGGGATCATCAATTCGGAAGGGATCAGGTTTACGCGTTTCCTTCCCGTAATGGGAACCGTTGAACAACCAACTAATAACAGTATGGTTATCCAGAAAAATATAGATCTTGCAGAATGGATTTTCATATCAAATTGAGTTAAAATTACGCTTGTTCCATCCATCAAAAATACGAAAAATCATAAGAGTTACATAATGTTTACCAAGACACAAAAGTACGTTATATTTTATTGATCCCTCAACTCATTCTGTTTTCGTGTAATTTTGATCACCGTTTTTCATCTTATGAACTTTAATGAACTCATCGAACATATCAGCAGCAAACTGAAAGAACCCTTACCCGGGATGGGCGCTCATCTGAAGATGGCGTCGGAATCACGCCTGAAATGGCTCATGGAGGGAATGGACGTTTCCAAAGCAAAGAAAAGCGGCGTCCTCGTTCTGTTATATCCTGACGACGGAGAAACCAAACTGGTGCTGATCCAGCGACCTGATTATGAAGGCACCCATGGCGGACAGGTCAGCCTGCCCGGAGGCAAACAGGAAAAGACAGACCTTACACTGATTGATACTGCTTTACGTGAAACCCAGGAAGAACTGGGTATCTCATCCACTTCCATAAATGTAATCGGAACATTATCCGAGCTTTACATACCACCAAGTAATTTCCTGGTTCAACCCGTTGTCGGATTTATTCCTGAGAAGGTTCCCTTCCGACCAGATCCCATAGAAGTGAAAACGATCATTGAAGTCACTATCGCTCAATTACTTGACCCCCGTTACAAATCCATCCAAACCATTCAGGTGAGAGGAATTGTTCTTTCGGCACCATGCTACATGATCGATGGTTTCATGATCTGGGGAGCCACAGCGATGATCCTTTCGGAGCTGGTGGAGGTTATACGTTGATTTCGTAGGTAACCTCGGCAGCCTGGCGCAGCATCGCGGAAACGCCGCAATATCGTTCCTGCGACAAATTGACTGCCTTTTCCAGTTTGTCCATGGGAAGGTCGTTGCCTTTGAATCGATAGATGATATGGATTCTTCGGTACACCTTAGGATGTTCTTCCGTTTCTTCGGCTTCGATCTGCATATCAAATGCCACTACGTGCACGCGCATCTTTTCCAGGATGGAAATTACGTCCATCCCCGTACAACCTCCCAGCGCGGCAAGCGTCAGGGGCTTGGGACGCGGACCTTTCCCCTTTCCACCTGCTTCCCGGGAAGCATCCATTTGAACCGCAAAACCACCTACATCAGCAACGAATGACATGTCGCCGCTCCAATTGATATTTACTTTGGTACTCATAGTGTCTATTGTCAAATTGTTAAATTGTCAAATTGTTATATCGTTACATCGCTACATCGCTACATCGCTACATCACAGGACCTTCAGTCCTACCCCTCCGGTGAAGGATATACCCGGATTGGGATAATACCGGACCACCTGATAATCAACATTAAATACATTATCGATCCGGAAGTAAAAATCAAGGATGCACTTTTTCAAATCCCACCCGTAACCGATCCTCAGCCTTCCAATACTGAAACGGGGTAACATCTCCGAATGATCTTCAACGGTAGCCCTGGATCCGGTGAAGGTCTGGGTATAATCCAGAAAAGCCTTGCTGTATGCAATTCCGGCAGTGATCAATCCGGTATGCTCTGCCACATAAGGGAGCTGTTTTTTAAATTCCGGGGATTCTTTATTTTCATTGATCGAACGGGTAAAGGAATAAGACGCCTGAAAGAATGTGTCAAATTTTCCGGCTTCCCAGCCCAATGCAACTCTGCTTTCCAGCCCTGCTGAGCGGACTTTCTGAACATTTTGCGGCGACCACATATACGGATCATCCGTCAAGGGCACCCACCGAATCCAATCATTGATCATGGAATGAAAGAATGTGACAGAAAGAATTCTGACGACCGGCAGGGCCTCCTTGTGGTCATTCACGTAAAAGGTGATCTCCTCATTCCAGCTTTTTTCGGGTTTCAGATCCGGATTCCCCCCGGGCTGCCAGTAACGTTCATTCAGCGTCGGGCTGCGAAAATTATGGGAAATATTCATCTTCATGTTCAGAAAACGGAACAACGGCCCTTCAGCTCCAAAAGAAGGAGTAAAGGGTTCGGCATAATCCTCTGTCCATCCCTGGTGGAGGTTCAGATCCATCTTCCATCCCACACCGGTGAATGTATAGATGGCGGCCAGGAAAAGGCTTCCCTGGAACTGATCCTTCGTTTCGGTATAATAACCGGATTTTACCTTTGCATAGCGCGCGAGAGCTGTGCCATGCAGTTCGATACGGTCCGACAACCGGAATTTATCGCTTACTTCACCCGTAAAGGTCTGTACCCAGCTTTTGGCATCGATGTCAAATTCAGGGTAGTCCGTATAAAGCTCTGTATAATGAAGATAATCATTGAAATAAGCTGCTTTGACATTCAAAACCGAACGGGTCAGGGTTTTGCGCCAGGTAATCATGCTTCGTACAAACCGGTCATGCTGATCTGCATTTTCAAGCCGGTACATCAGGCTGCCGGGAATCTCACGATCCATGAACTGGTACCACAGATCAACCACGAGCACAGAATGTTTCTTCAGGTTACAGGAAAACGTACCCATAAGCCCCATCCCCTTCTGCCTTGCATGGTTCATTGTATCGATGGGTTTATCCGGCTGTGTATCGTTGGTAAAAGGAAATGCATTTTCTGCTGTAACCAGGAACCCTCCTGCCCGAAGGCTCCATTTCGGACCGGAAAGCTCTGCCGTCAGGCTTGAACGCAACGATTGAAAACTGCCAAATTCAATTCCCGCACGGATTTCTTTATGCTTTATGAAGTCCGGTTCATTCACAAGATGGATCCCTCCGCCGATGTTTCCTTCACCAAAAACCGAACTGGCACCTCCATGAAGAATATAGATCCGATCAAAAAGAGCAACAGGAAGCAGGGAGAGGTCGGTCATTCCACTGCTGACTGGATTCAGGGAAATCCCGTTCCATAAAAAGCCCGTATGATTGGACGATGTGCCCCGGAATGAAATCGTAGCAAGGTTTCCCGGATTATATGACTGAACCTGAAGGGAGGTTTGTTGTGTGATCAGATCTGTCAGCATCCGGTTCTGAAAATTGGCTAAAACCGTCGAGTCACAGGTGTGAACTGTCAAACCGGTCGTGTTTTCAAACAGCCTGGAAGCATTAACAGAAACTTCAGGAAGCAAAACAGCCGTATCGCTCTCCTTCTGTGCATAGGCATAAAGGATAAAAATCACCATTGAAGCAACCAGATGTATCCTTTTCAACGTATAAGCACTCATCATGAATAAATTACCGAATCGCCCTCCACCCGTACTGAATACCGGTTAGAAGAGGCTAAAATATTTAAATTAAACGTTCGTTTTATAGTAAAATCGTTATTTTTGCAGTTCCTGTCAATTATTGGAATAATGGCAAGGTTAGTCAAATTCATTAAAGCGGGTTGGTTGCTGATCGCAATCCTTTCGATTACACTGATCTTTTCAGGAGGGTGCGCCTCTACCAAATATTCACCTGAAAAGGTCAGGTTTACGACAAAACCATCTGTTTCATCGAAAAACAAAAAAATCTGCCGAAATTCTTCCAGGCCAATGGCAAAGCAGACCTATCCTCTTGAAAAGAACTATATCATCAGAGGTTCGCGCACAACATCCCCACTCTGGTAATCTGTGGAAATGTGCCTATGGAACCAATCCACCTGAGTCGTTTTATTTTCTGGAATTTTGCAGGCGTTGATGATTTATGGCGATTTCCCTACCATACCATCAAAAAGGGAAAGGATCCCTTTTATTTTGAGCAGTCTTCGCAACCTGTTCATCTAACGGTTCCCGACAGCTATGCCGCAGGAAGAAAAATATCCTTTGAAAAATTTCTACAGGACAACAAAACCACCTGTTTCCTAGTCATCCGCGATGACCGGATCCTTTATGAGAACTATTTCTCCGGGTACACGGCCGATACGATCTTTCCTTCCTTTTCGGTGACAAAGACCATTGTTTCAGCCCTCACCGGGATTGCCATTGGCGATGGGATCATTAAAAACACAGATCAAAAGGTGACTGAATTTCTACCATGGATGAAAAGAGAAGGATTTCAGAACATTTCCATCGAACATCTTCTGAACATGAGGTCAGGCATCCGGTTCAATGAAAGTTATTCGAATCCTTTCGGAGAAGCCGCAAAATTTTATTACGGATTGAATCTGCGAAAATTTGTCACCCAGTTGAAAATAAAAGAGCCGCCCGACCTGAATTATCACTACAACAGTGCTAACCAGCAGATCCTGGGCTATATCATCGAGGCAGCGACCGGGATGAAGATATCACAGTACCTGGAGGAAAAAATATGGAAGATCATCGGTATGGAGCAGGATGCCACCTGGAACACTGATTCGGTAAAGCATGACAATATCAAAATGTTTGGATGCCTGAATGCCACGCCAAGGGATTTTGCCCGGTTCGGACGTCTTTATCTTCAACAGGGCCGGTGGAATGGCAAACAGATCATCCCGGCAGAATGGGTAATGCGATCAACCAGTATCATCAATGATTCACGTGACGGCGACGGATATCCGTTTACCTACAACTGGCGTGTTATCGATAATGGAGCATCGTTCTTTGCCAAAGGAATGCTGGGGCAATATATCTTTGTGAACCGGCCCAAAAAATTGATTCTTCTGCGTTTTGGCAAAGGTTACAGCGGGATCGACTGGGCTAATTTCTGCAACATGCTGACAGAAGTGCTTTAAGAATCTTATTTCTCAGTTCCGTCAACATACCGCGTTTCTTTTACCAGCTTTCCGTTTTCATCAAATTCCTGCCATTTCCCCTCTTTTTTTCCATCCCTGTTGGTGCCGGATATTTTGACATTGCCGTTGCTGAAGTATTCTCTATAGATACCTGAAGGATAGCCATTCACGAACTCTTCTTCCGACTGAATCTTCTTCTGGGGGTAATAGGTCCGCTGAATACCATCCAGAACTCCATGCAGGTAATTATATTCCGCCACCAAATTCCCATCCTTGTCGTACCATTTTGAAAGCCCCTGCTTGTAACCATCAGCGTACAGGGTTTCCTCCATGATTTTCCCCGGAAGATGATCATAGTAGATGATCTTGACACCATGATACACTCCGTTCCGGTAATTCTCCACGAGTTGCTTCTGGCCGCCCCTGAGGTACCTGATCGCTGCCCCTTCCAGCAATCCGTTTTTGTAGTACTCTTCTTTAAAAACATACCCTCTGGAATCGATCTCAATGAGCAGCCCATCCTTCTTACCATTCAGATAGTGCTCAATTTTTGCAATCATACCCTCCTCACTCCTTGTAATCCATGTACCTTCCCTCAGGTCGTTGACATAGATCCCATGGCTCGTATTCTCAGCATACTTTTCAACCCAGACTCCCTGTTTGAGTCCATTGCCATCCAGTTGATTGACGAGAGTGTCGGAGCCAGTGGTCGACTGGGCCGCAACCAGCAGAGTGGCTCCCAGTAAACAGATCAGTAGTTGGATTCTTTGTAACATATTGTATATTATTTAATTACTCCCCCTCTCTCCCCCTCTCCACCATGGTGAAGGGGACGGGGGGTGAAGTATTGGGATGGGGGGTGAGGTACCCTCCCAAAAATATCAAAGCTTTCAATATCAGTGATCTCTACCGAATAAAAATTTCCGGGGATGATCAGGGTTTGGTCCCTTTTGATCAGGACTTCATTGTCGATCTCCGGTGAATCATGTTCCGTCCTGCCAACATAAAATTCTCCTTCCTCTCTGTCAACCAGGACCGTCACTACTTTGCCCAACTTAATGCTATTGAGCTCATAAGAAATATTTTCCTGGATCCGCATGATTTCATCTGCACGTTGGTTTTTTACTTTTTCAGGGATGTCATCCCTGAGCCTGTATGCAGGTGTTCCCTCTTCATGCGAATACGAAAAAACCCCCAGCCGGTCGAACCGGAATTCCTCGATGAAGCGAGTCAGTTCGTCGAATTCCTGGTCCGTTTCACCCGGATACCCCACGATCAGCGTGGTGCGAATGGCTGCACCGGGTAGTAGTTTCCGGATTGTTTCCAGCAGTTTCATGGTCTTTCCGGCAGTGATGCCTCTTTTCATTGAACGCAGGATCCGGTTGCAGTTATGCTGTACGGGAATATCAATATAGTTGCATATATTGGGATATTGATTCATAACCCTGAGCAGGTCCAGCGGAAATCCTGCCGGATAAGTGTAATGAAGCCGTATCCATTCAAGGCCACTGATGCTGGCCAATTTTTCCACCAGTGAAGGCAGCGATCTGCGCCGGTACAGGTCCATCCCGTACCAGGTGAGGTCCTGGGCGATCAGGATCAATTCCCTGACACCATTTTGCACCAGATACTCCGCTTCGTTCAGAATCGCTTCCACAGGTCTGGATACATGATTTCCGCGGATAAGAGGAATCGCGCAGAACGAGCAACCGTGACTGCACCCCTCGGATATTTTCAGGTAAGCAAAATGCGAAGGAGTCGTCAGGATACGCTCTCCGACAAGTTCATCCCTAAAATTGCCCCCAAGGTAATGAAGCAACCCGGTCACTTCATTTAACCCGAAGATACTATCCATTTCAGGGATCTCCTTCTGAAGCTCTTCCCTGTATCGTTGCGCAAGACAACCGATGACAATTACTTTTTCCACATTCCCCTTCTTCTTCTCATCAATATAAGAAAGGATGGTATCAACCGACTCTTCCTTTGCATCTCCAATGAACCCACAGGTGTTGATCACAACCAGGGATGGTTTGATGTTCTCCTGATCATCTATCGTATAAAAACCATTTGCCCTGAATTGTTTCAGTAATTTTTCGGAATCAACTGTGTTTTTTGAGCAGCCGAGCGTTATAAGCCTGATCGGTTTTGTCTGTTTGGTCCGCATACCAGGGAATCGTGTTGCAAAAGTAATGGAAAACATTGCCTGTGGCATCGCAACCAGATAATTCAGCAAATCCGGAAGATTCAGTAACAAAATTTCTGTTTACCTTAGCTGTCTGAATTTACCTTAAAGCTGCCCCCATGAAAAAACAGATCCTTCCTTTGTTCATTTTATCCTGTCTCCTTCTCACGACATTGATCTCCCACGGTTACCCGGGTGAGGTGATCCGTTCACTGAAAACCCCCGGTGAATATCCGACCGGGCTAACCTTTGACGGACAGCATCTCTGGGTGGCAGACAGGTATCTTGACAAACTTTTTTGCCTGGATCCTGTCACAGGAGCAGTTGTAAGATCGGTTCCCTCTCCCGGTTACTGGCCGGTCGGACTGGCCTGGGACGGGGAGTATTTATGGAATGCAGATCTGCAGGGTGGTCTTCCCGAGTCAGAAAATTATCGCGCACAGGTCTATAAAATCGATCCGGTAACCGGGAATATACTTCATACGATCCAATCTCCGGCCGGGTTCACCGGAGGGCTGACCTGGGACGGAGGCTACCTCTGGTGTACCGATGGTGATACGGAAGAGATCATTCAGTTCAGCCCCGAGGATGGAACCACCATACGTTCGTTCTCATCCCCTTCTGTCGATCCGCGGGGAATAACCTGGGATGGAATGTATCTCTGGGTTGCCGACAGGATCACCAACGAGATCTATATGTTGGATCCGACTGCCGGATCGGTGCTGCTGATCACCGATACACCGGGTGAGTTTGCCATGGATATGTGTCACGACGGTCTCTCCCTCTGGGTGATCGATGATCAGGATAATCAGATCTATGAACTAAAAACAAGGGATGAGGAAAAATTTATACGGTACAACGAGCGGTACTCACGCGTTACCTATCGTCATTTCACTACCAATTTTGGTCCCGGAAAGATCCTGACATCCGACGTTCACCTGGCGGTTCCTGAAAACAGGGACAGCCAGGATATCATTGGGCAAATCCGGTATATACCTGAACCGACCAGTTTTGTCAATGACCGCTGGGGCCAGCAAACCGCACTGTACCACCTGGAAAACATCCAGGCCGGGGAGCGGATCGAGGTAAAGATGATCACCGAAGTCAAAACCTATGCGGTCCGGTACTTTATCTTTCCTGACCGCGTTGGCGGGCTGGATGACATCCCGGCCGACATACGTTCAATTTATCTGGAAGACAACGAGAAATACCAGATCCATCATCCGGTGATCCAGCAGGCGCTGGAGGAAGCCGTCAGTACTCCGGAAAATGTGTACTGGACGGTTCGCCAGATCTATAGGTATATCCATACACATATGTATTATGAGATGACTGGCGGATGGAATACAGCGCCAACCGTTTTAAGCCGGGGCAACGGTTCCTGCTCTGAGTACACTTTTGTGTTCATTTCCATGTGCCGCGCCGCAGGTATTCCGGCACGCTATGTCGGATCCGTGGTGGTACGCGGTGACGATACATGCATGGACGATGTGTTTCACCGATGGGTGGAAGTGTACATGCCCGGTTATGGATGGATCCCAGTCGATCCTTCGGGCGGTGACAGTGATTCACCACGCAACCAGGCACTCGGATTCGGGAACCTCGCTAACCGTTTCCTGATCACAACCCAGAGCGGAGGGGGATCGGAAACCATGGAATGGACCTATAACTCAAATGAATTCCGGACCACCGAACCGAAAACACACGTGGCGACCGAACATTTCGGGGATTGGGAAAAAGTTAAATAATGTTGCAGGTTGCAAGTTGCAAGTGTAACCTGAAACCTGTAACCTGAAATCTGTAACCTGAAACCTGTAACCTGCAACGTAAGCACAGACCATGAAGCTCTCCGTCATCATCGTCAACTATAACGTCAGGTACTTCCTCGAGCAGTGCCTGTTATCGGTCAGAAAGGCCATCGCAGAGCTTGATGCGGAGGTGTTTGTCGTTGACAATAATTCGGTGGATAGTTCAGCGCAGATGGTCCGGGAAAAATTTCCCGGGGTCATCCTGATCGAAAACAATGAGAACATTGGTTTTGCCAGGGCCAACAATCAGGCGATCATCCGTTCACAGGGGGAATACGTTCTTTTGCTAAATCCTGACACAGTGGTTGAGCATGATACTTTTTCCAAGATCGTGACCTTCATGGATTCCCACCTAGATGCCGGTGGACTGGGCGTAAAAATGGTAGATGGAAATGGTAAATTCCTGCCTGAATCCAAAAGAGGGCTACCCACCCCTGCTGTAGCCTTTTACAAGATCTTTGGATTGTCGAAGCTCTTTCCCCGATCCAAAAGATTCGGAAAGTATCACCTGGGTTACCTGGATAAAGATGAGATCCATCCGGTGGACATTCTGTCGGGTGCCTGTATGCTAATCCGAAAGACGGTTCTGGACAGGATCGGATTGCTGGATGAGACATTTTTCATGTACGGAGAGGACATTGACCTTTCGTACAGGATCACCCAGGCCGGCTACAGGAACTATTATTTTCCCAAAGCCCGGATCATTCATTATAAGGGAGAAAGCACGAAAAAGAGCAGCGTAAACTATGTACGTGTTTTCTACCAGGCCATGGCTATTTTCGCCCGGAAACACTTCTCACGTCAACATGCGAGTTTATTTTCCCTTTTGATCAACCTTGCGGTATATTTCAGAGCCTTCATTGCTCTTTTAGCGCGTTTCCTGAAATCTATTTTTCTGCCGTTGCTGGATGCCGGGCTCATCTACCTGGGCATCTATGTCATTAAAACGTACTGGGAAGAAAACATCATTTACCTTGATGGTGGTCATTATCCGATTGAGCTGGTGGCAGTGGCCATACCTGTATACGTTTTGATCTGGCTTATTGCTGTCTTCCTTAGTGGAGGTTACGATCGTCCCATTCGCCCTAACCGAATATACCGGGGGATATTTTTCGGAACCATCACGATCCTGGTCATTTACAGTTTACTGCCCGAAACCTACCGGTATTCCCGGGCCCTGATCCTGCTGGGAGCCCTATGGGCTATCATCATCATGACACTGATACGGTACATGCTTCATCTCTCCGGTGCCAGGAACTTCCGGATCAAACAATACACCGGCCGACGGTACGTGATCATCGGCGAAAAAGAAGAGGCCAACCGGGTCCTTGATCTCCTCAGGAGAGCTACACCTGATCCAGGCTTCATTGGCCTGGTCAACGTCAGGAAAGAAATCAATTCCGGGCAGGGATTCATCGGCAACATAGAGCAGATCAACGACATCATCTCAATATACCGGATTGAGGAAGTCATCTTTTGCGCCAAGGATATTTCCGCACAGGAAATCATTGATCAGATGACCGGGCTTCACAACACCCAGGTGGAGTACAAGATCGCACCTCCCGAATCCCTTGCCATCATCGGAAGCCATTCCATCAGCACCTCCGGGGATCCATACATCATTGACATCAATTCGGTGGATAAACCAGGTAACAGGAGGACCAAACGTGTTTTCGACCTGCTGACAAGTCCATTGCTTCTGGCGAGTCTGCCGGTAAGCATCTTCATCGTTCGTAAACCGTTACTATTCATCAGGAACTGTTTTCTGGTCTTTTTCGGGAGGTATACCTGGATTGGATATTCAACGGAGAATCATGCAGCAACCACCCATCTTCCAAAACTGAGAAAGGGAGTGCTGAATCCCACCGATATTTTTAAGAATCCTTCCTTTGATACGCAGACCATCTATCGCCTGAATCTACTTTATGCCCGGAATTTTTCGCTTGCCAATGAATTCACGATCCTTTACAGGGGATTCCGGCGTCTTGGAGGACCTTAAGCGCCACACAACCTGAACATTTTATGATGTAATTTGTTTACCGGATTGATTACTTTTGCATTTTATCAACTGTTTTCAATTAATATAACACAGTATGGCCAGGTTTGAACTCGTGATGCCCAAAATGGGAGAAAGCATCATTGAAGCAACGATCATCCGGTGGGTGAAAAATGCAGGGGACAGCATTGAAGAAGAGGATGTGATCGTTGAAATCGGCACTGATAAAGTTGACTCTGAGATTCCCTCGCCGGTCGATGGCAAATTGTCGGAAGTCCTTTTCAAGGAAGGTGATGTTGTACCTGTCGGACAGGTCATTGCCATCATCACCATGGGCGATGATGGGGAAAAAGCCAGCCAGACGGAAACGGAATCCCCGGCACCCCAGCAAAAAGATGCTGCAGGCCCGGTGAAGAAGGTTGAACCATCAGCCGAACCTTCAGTTCCCACGCGGTTTTACTCGCCGCTGGTCAGAAACATTGCCAGACAGGAAAATATTGCGGTAGAAGAACTGGAAAAGATACCCGGTACGGGGAAAGATGGCCGCCTGACCCGTGATGACCTGCTCGGATATATCGCCAAACGTGAACTTCCAGCTGCAAAGGCCGTCTCCCCGGAAGTAATCATGCCAAAGCCAGTCGTTTCGGAAGGGCCAAAAGTGCTGGCAAGCCCGGGTGATGAACTGGTCGAGATGGACAGGATGCGGCGCCTGATCGCTGACCACATGGTGTTGTCGAAAAAAACTTCTCCGCACGTTACCTCCTTCATTGAGGTCGACATGTCGCGGGTTGTAACATGGCGGGATGCGGTGAAAGATGAGTTTTTCCGCAGGGAAAAAGAAAAGCTGACCTTTATGCCCATTATCGTTGAAGCTGCCGCACGTGCTCTGAAGGATTTTCCGGGTGTTAACGCATCGGTGGATGGCTATACGGTCATTCTGAAAAAGAATATCAACATCGGTATGGCAACGGCTCTGCCCAGCGGGAACCTGATCGTGCCCGTCATCAAGAACGCCGACCAGAAAAATCTGCTGGGACTGGCCAAAACGATCAATGACCTGGCCGGCAGGGCGCGTAACAACAAGCTCGATCCGGATGACATTCAGGGAGGCACCTTCACCATCACCAACCTGGGTACCTTTGGAAGCCTGACCGGTGCCCCCATCATCAACCAGCCCCAGGTAGCCATCCTGGGCATCGGAATCATCCGTAAGAAACCGGTTGTGGTAGAGACCGGGGAAGGAGACATGATCGGGATCCGCAGCATGTGCATCCTGTCGCTCTCGTACGACCATCGCGTGGTGGACGGAGCCCTCGGAGGAATGTACCTCCAGCGGATTGCATCGTATCTCACCAACTTCGACATCAACCGTACCGTCTGAACCCTGCGCCATGGAACTGAAACTGACACGTCCCCTCGCCTTTTTCGACCTGGAAACGACCGGGACAGACATTGCCACCGATAGGATCGTCGAAATCAGCATCCTCAAACTGTTTCCCGACGGAACAGAACGAATCAAAACCCACCTTATCAACCCTACCGTTCCCATCCCCGAAGAAGTCACACGCATTCACGGTATTAACGATGAGAAAGTAAGGGACAAGCCCACATTTGCCGAACTGGCAGGAGATCTCGCTGCTTTTATTGCTTCGTGCGACCTGGCTGGATACAATATCATCAAATTCGACATCCCCCTGCTGGCCGAGGAATTCCTCAGGGCGGAAATCGATTTTGATCTCAGGAACCGGCGAATCATTGACGTGCAGAACATTTTCCACAAAATGGAACCCCGTACACTCAAAGCCGCCTATAAATTCTACTGTGCCAAAGACCTGGTGGATGCTCACAGTGCAGAAGCGGACACACTGGCATCCGCAGAGGTGCTCAAAGCGCAGCTGGATCTCTATCAGCATGAACCCTACACCGATATAAAGGGTAATACGACATTCCCCATTGTCAACGACATGGAAGCCTTAAGCCGGTTTTCCTTCTATACCCGATATGCTGACCTGGCCGGACATATCATTTACAATGACCAGGGTAAGGAGATTTTCAATTTTGGAAAATATAAAGGTAAGATCGTGGAGGAGGTTTTTCAGATCGAGCCTCAGTACTACGACTGGATGATGAAGAGTGCATTTCCGCTCTATACAAAAAAAATCATCACAGCGATCAAAATGAGGGAGTTCAATAAGGGAAATGCCAGATATCTGATTAACGATTAACCGATATTTGATTTTAGATTTAGATGAAAATCATCTGTATTGGGAGGAATTACAGGGAGCATGCAAAAGAGCTTAGCAATCCGGTACCGGAAAATCCGATTTTTTTCCTCAAACCCGACACTGCCCTGCTCCGTGGCAACAGGCCCTTTTATTACCCTGACTTCAGCCAGGATATTCATTACGAGACAGAAATTGTGGTTAAAATATGCAAAACCGGAAAGAACATTGATCCTCATGAAGCTCATCTGCACTACGATGGGCTGGGGATCGGGATTGATCTCACTGCACGTGATCTTCAGCAGAAAGCCAAGGAAAAAGGGCTTCCATGGACCCTTGCGAAAGGATTTGATGGTGCTGCTCCCCTGAGTTGGTTTTTGACCAAAAAAGAATTCGCCGACATCACTGACATACGTTTTCACCTGAAAAAGAACGGTGTAATGGTACAGAAAGGTAATACCGGAGAAATGATCTTTCCGGTTTGCGATCTAATCGCCTATATTTCCAGGTTCATTACGCTGAAACCCGGAGATCTTATCTTTACGGGGACCCCGGCCGGAGTTGGTCCCATCCGGAAAGGAGATTGCCTTGAAGCTTATATTGAAGAGAAGTTCATGCTCCGTTGCATGATCAGATGACCGGCCACTTTGAAGCAATTGCTCCTGATCAAAGCAGAACGATTTCTTCGATCACATTTACGCCTGCCTGCTCATTGAGAAGTTCCACCAGTTTCTGACGACTGTAAAAAAGTTCATTCTTAATAGCAGGTGAATCGACCCTGACAAAAAGTTTCCTTTTACGGATATAGAGATTCCGGGTATGGCGGGTGATTAATTTTCCCGTAACAGATCCCCATGCTTCGATGATACGCATTTCAGCCAGTTTCCCCTCAAGCTTGTAAGTCTTCAGCATTTCTTCCAATGCCTGCCGCAACGTTTGTTCATTTGTGGGCTTCATATATGACTCCTTTATCAGCCTGCCAGCTTACTAACCCTGCCATTTTCAACCCGGAAGATCCTGTGTTCAAGGCGTAGATTTTCCATGATGGGCATGATGCGATCCTGCTGGGTATCGGTAATGAACACCTGCCCAAAACTGTTCTCTCCAACAAGCCTGACAACCTGCTCCACCCTGGTTTCGTCCAGTTTGTCGAAAATATCATCCAGCAGAAGAATGGGTTTAAAACCTTTAAGATCCCTTGTATAATCAAACTGTGCCAGCTTGATGGCAACGACGAACGATTTCTGCTGACCCTGCGATCCGAATCTTTTTATCGGGTACTGACCAATTGTAAAAATCAGATCATCTTTATGAATACCCCCTGTTGTGTACCGGGCCAACAGGTCCTGCTCACGGTTCTGCCTCAGAATCGTTCTGAGATCACTTTCGTGGAGCTGGGAATCATAGCCAATGTCCACATTCTCGGTTCCATGACTGATAAATTCAAAATAATGTCGAAAAATGGGTATGAAATGGTGTATGAACTCCTTTCTGCGGTCATAGATCCCTTTGCCGAAATTGATCAACTGCTCATCCCATATTTCAAGCGATCGCTCGTCAAAAAAACGGTGTTCAGCAAAATTCTTTAACAGTGCATTTCGCTGGAGTAACGCTTTATTATACTGGATAAGATCATCCAGATAGATTCGGTCAAACTGTGAGATGACACTATCAACGTATTTACGCCTAATTTCGCTGCCTTCGTTGATGAGATCCCGGTCGTAGGGAGAGACCATAACAAGGGGAAAAAGTCCGATATGGTCCGCAAGGCGATCATAGGTCTTTTTATTCAGCCTGAAGACCTTTTTTTGATTACGTTCCTGTATGCAACTTACCAGATCCTGTTGATCTCCATTTTTTAGATACGTTCCATGAATGGTAAATAGTGGGGCGTCATGACGGATATTCTGATGGTCAATCGGATTGAAATAACTTTTACAAAAGGATAGATAATGGATTGCGTCAAGCATATTCGTTTTCCCGGCTCCGTTATGTCCGACAAAGCAATTGATCTTGTCGCAAAACTCAAGTTCGGCTTCGTGATAATTCTTAAAATCAGTGATATATACTCTTTGCAGGAACATAGTTCAATCCTGCTGCGAAGATACGATTTCGGTGAGTTTACTGGCAACTTTTTGCAATAACCAGTGGGGTGAGGAAGTGGCACCCGTTATTCCAGCCGATTGGGCTCCGTCGAACCATTCTGCCTGGATTTCATCGGATTCTTTGATAAAAAAAACGTTCGGATTATTTTCCTGGCATATGCTGAATAAATATCTTCCATTGGAGCTCTTCGGATCACTGATGAACAGGATGATATCATGGTCTCTGCAGAATGTGCCCAGTGATTTTTCCCTTCGCAACACCTGTTTACAAATGGTATTGTAAATCAATAATGCTCCCCTGTCCTTTTCGGGTACTGCCTTGGAGAGCTGAACCGCTTTTTCACGAATCGCCTCAAACTGATGAAGATTGAAAGTGGTCTGAACGTAGATCAAAACCGGCTTTTTAAAGTCAACCTGCTGCAGTTCCGACTCCTGGGAAATGATCAGTGCTCTGGCTTCTACCTGACCATTAAGCCCTACAACCTCGGGATGATCTTTTTTACCACAGATCACTACCTGTGCTCCTTCGGCTATAAACCTGGAGTAGTCTTCTGTGATGAGCTTTTGAAGGTTGGCAACGACGCGGCAGGTAGTGTCGATGAGGGTGATGTTATTTTCCCTGGCAATCCGATAGGTCTCCGGTGGTTCGCCATGAGCACGGATCAGAACGCGAACATTCTTTAACTGTCGGAACGTGTTGTAATCAATGGTTTGAAGGCCCTTGCCGCGTAGCAGATTTAATTCCTGCTCATTGTGAATGATTTCTCCAAGACAATAAAGAGGTATTCCATTGTCAAGTTCCTGTTCCGTAATACGCACAGACCGTTCCACTCCCGTACAAAAGCCTGCTGATGGATCAATGGTGATCTGCATGGCCATGAATCAATTATTTGCTGCTCTTATGAAATCCACCCAGGTTGGTCGTAAGCGTGAAAAAATTCGGAGAGCCTGTCAGATGGTAGGCAGAACGGGCATAGCTGATTTCAAAGTTGGATATCTTAAGGCTCAGGCCATAGGAAATTCCAACGGTAGCTGGTTTTTCGTAGACTTTCAGTTCCTGGCGGCGCTGGTAATTGTATCCGAGCCTTAAGCTTAAGAACTTTGCTGGCATGACCTCTCCACCAACGACGATATGGCGCATGAACTTGTCGGCGAAATCAGCAATTCCTTTCTGGTTTTTCACCTCTCCGGTCAGCGGATCAATGATCCCGGGATCGTTGGGATCCACGTAAGTAAGATCCCATTTCTCGATATGATTGTAATTGATAAAATAACGGAAAGGCACATGCTTCAGCTTTTTCGACATTCCAATATTGATTTCGAAGGGTAAGGGTTCAGGATGTCCTGAATAATAGGATTGGATCTGTGTACCGATATTCCGGAAAATGAGCGAAACGGCAAAATTGCTTCGCGGAGGGGCATAGGTTCCGGCAACATCCACGGCAATCCCGTAAGAAGTATAGGTTTCAAGAGAGGAAAAAATTCCTTTCAGGGTCGCTCCGATAGAAAAAGAGGAATCGAGCGACCGTCCCCATCCAATGTTCAGTGCGTATTCAGAGGCACCAAATGTCCCGGCAGTCTGGCCTGTTTCATCCGCATAGGTAAACGAACCATAATCAATGAATTGCATAGCTCCGACAAAACTCCCGATCTTATTGAAAGTATGCGAGTACATTGCAAATCCATAATTGATATCGGTGAAATAATCAACAAAGCTCAGGGAAAGAAAATTATTCATCTCCGGAGTGATCACCGAAGGATTATTGAGCGTCAGTGTAATATCATTATCCTTGGCAATCAGGTATTTATCCCCTATGGAAGCGATACGTGCCGAGTTGGTAAGGTTGAGAAACTCATACGTGTTATCGCCACCGACCTGTCCATTGGTCTTTATGGTAAAACAGCAGATAAAAACGACGAATACTGTTGGAATGAGAAGGTAATTTTTCACAGGCTGTTTTTTGGTTAACGAACAAGTCGGTCCATCCGGACTAACACTTCAAACGTCAATCCTTCAGTGAATATTTTACATGAAATGATTTTAGGCCGGTGTAGGAAATCATTTTTGTTTCTCCTTGATCAGGTTAAGGGCGCTTCCTGCTTTAAACCGATCGATCTGCAACCGGTTGTAGGAATGATTGACCGGAAATTCTTCCCGGGTACCATCTGCATGGTGCAGGCGGATAAGCAATGGTCTCTGGGGAGCAAAATCCGCCAATCCGACCAGGTCGATCACATCATCTTCCCGGATCCTGTCGTAATCCCCTTTATCGGCGAAAGTAAGCGCCAGCATACCCTGTTTTTTCAGGTTGGTATCGTGGATGCGGGCGAAGGATTTCACCAGGACGGCCCGCACATTCAGGTGACGGGGTTCCATCGCGGCATGCTCGCGTGAAGATCCTTCACCGTAATTCTCATCTCCCACGATCATGGATTCGATCTGGTTAGCCTTATAGTGACGGGCCACCTGGCTCACCTTGTCGTAGCTTCCGGTAAGCTGGTTTTTAACCAGATTGGTCTGTTCGTTAAAATCATTCACCGCGCCCATCATCAGGTTATCTGTATCATCCGGGGAAGGAGCGACATACCCCGCATTCTTCACATCAAAACCTGCCGGAGGAATTTCGGTACCTTCCGGCTCATCCAATTTCACCGGTTCACCCCGGTCGTTTGTCAGGGTATCGGTCAGGGGATAGCCTTTTTCAATGACCACCTTTCCGAATTCGGAAATGGGGTAAGCTGCATCCGGCGTATAAGGGCCGTTGATATGGGGTTCCAGGTTGGAAAGGTCAATTTCGATGAGTTCATCGTAATAGGCGTCCGGATTTTGATAAACTTCAGGATCAGCGCGCAGATGATGCCTCACAGGATCGGCAAGGTCGGTAATGGCTTTCCTTCCCGTGATACGGAGGTAGGAAGCCATTTTATTGTCGTAACCGAACACCGAGGTGGTGGCGCCGATCTCCGCTCCCATGTTGCAGATGGTTCCTTTTCCTGTGGCCGAGAGGCTGTCGGCACCCTCACCGAAATATTCGAGAATGCATCCTGTTCCACCTTTGACCGTCAGGATGCCTGCTACTTTCAGAATGATATCCTTCGGGGCAGTCCAGCCTCCCAGGCGACCGGTAAGTTTCACGCCGATCAGGCGTGGCATTTTGAGTTCCCATGCCATCCCGGCCATCACATCCACTGCATCGGCTCCCCCGACTCCAATGGCGATCATGCCCAGCCCCCCTGCATTCACCGTATGGGAATCTGTCCCGATCATCATACCACCCGGAAAAGCATAATTCTCAAGAATGACCTGATGAATGATCCCAGCGCCGGGTCTCCAGTACCCAATTCCATATTTACCTGACACCGACTGCAGAAAATCATAGACCTCCTTATTCTGTTGAAGAGCAAGATCAAGGTCCGCCTGTGCACCGGCATGCGCCTGTGTCATGTGATCACAGTGCACCGTAGTGGGCACGGCGGTCTTTTTCTTACCGGCATTCAGAAACTGTAAAAGAGCCATCTGGGCCGTTGCATCCTGCATAGCCACTCGGTCAGGTGCAAAATTCACGTAATCGACTCCCCTTCTGTAAGCTTTCCGTGGGGGTGCGTCGAATAAATGGCTGTAGAGGATTTTTTCCGTAAGGGTCAGCGGTCGATTAAAGATCCTTCGCACCCTTTCAATCTTCGCGGGCAACTCACGATAAATCCCGTATACCAATTCAAGATCGAATAGCATAGTGCTGGATGATGTTATGGAAATATTCCTGTAACATGAACAGTTCAACCTGCCCTTTGTTCACAAATAGGTCATGAAAAATCTGTTATAGCCTGATTTTGAGAAGATCTTGCTTCATTCGCTCCAGGTCAGTCAGCCAATCCTCAATATCCTGTTCATGTTCAAGCTCTTCCGCAAGAATGGTAGTGGCAATCTGGTGTGTGGCGTGATCTTTTCCTGCCGTAAAATCAGCAATCTCCTTGTACCTTTTTATGGCACAGCGTTCGCCGGTCAGGTTCTGCTTCAGGATCTCCTCAATGTAGGGATCGGTAGGTGCTTCGTATCCACAACGGCTCAGCAGTGTCCATTCCGCTGGATTTAAGACCGGTGTGCCACCCAGTTGAATGATCCTGCTTACAACCATCACGGCATGATTCAGTTCCTGGTCGGCATGAAGGAGCAACTCGGGCTCCACCTCGCTTCTCATGGGACCTTCCATGACGCGTGCACCGATCCAGTACTGATAATACGCCAGCCATTCTTCACTTAATGCTGCATTGAGCATTTCAAGGAGCTTATCCACATCAAGCTCAAGGATCTTAATACCATGTTTTCCCATAAAGATTCAATTTGTTTATGCGTTTTTATTGAGGCAAAGTTATAAATTTTCTGATATGAAATGATATTGGTCCGGATTGGCGGGAGGCAGGGATGGTGGTGTTGGAATTTGTATTTTGGAATTTATTTGGAATTTGAATCATGGGATTTGGAATTTTTAGCTCCCCCCAAGCACTATCGTCACATATACCGGCAGATGATCCGAGTACCCCCCATGATACTCATCCCCCGAATAGGTCTTGTTTGGCATCTTTTCGTGAAATTTCGGATGGTTAAACATGAGCCAGGGCGCATCAAGGATCCGGAAACTGCCCGGTGGGATATGGATGCTGGAATCAGGGTCGAGGATTGAGCGACTGACGATGATCTGGTCAAAAAGCAGCCACCTGCCCCGGTGGTTAATGGTTCCCGAGCGTTTACGAAACATCGGAAAAGCAAGGTTATAGAGGTTACCGGCCTTGCCTGTGGGCACAGCCAACAGGATTTTTTTGAGGCTATAACTTTCGGGTGGGTCATTAAAATCACCCATGATGAGGATCCTGGCCTCAGGATCCTCGAAAAAAATTCCGTTGATGAACTGCCTGACGGTTCTGGCAGCATGAACCCTCCTGGGTTCCGATGCCATCACACCTTCCCTCCTGGATGGCCAGTGATTCACGAACAGGTGAACCGTATCCCTTCCCTGAAAAACACCCTTCACGTAAAGCACATCCCGGGTGGTGTCATCCCTGTCAAAGGGAAACGTCAATGAAATGGGCTGTGAAAACAGGGGCGTAAAGTAATCCTTCCGGTAGAGCATGGCAACATCCATTCCCCGCTCGTCCTTTGAGTCATAATGGATAAATCCATAGTTACCCGGTTTCAGACGGTTCGCCGTGATCAGGTCGGTCAGGACGGTATCGTTTTCGATCTCCGTCAGGCCAACAATCACAGGAAAATCACCACAGGCCGAACTGATGACTTTGGCGATATGATTGATCTTTGTGGAATAGCGTGTTTTATCCCACTTTTTCGCCGAGGAAGGAAGATACTCATTGTCAAGAGTTTTCGGATCATCCTTTGTATCGAACAGATTCTCAACATTATAAAAGAGAATATGGTTCGTGTTTATGGATGAATTTTTATTCATGATCCCTGTCTCGCATGGGTCAAAAAATGGACCTCTGACCGGCTGGACTTATCTCCGCAGTTTTATACCCAGGGATCCCAGTATCCCCCTGGTAATTTCTCTCGCCACGGTCCTGCCCAGCTGGCGGACCATTGTATTTTTACTGATCTTTTCCACGACCGAGGGTGATTCTTTCTGTCGTTTCAGGCTTTTTCGCGCTTTCTCATATTCGGCCTCTTTTGCTTGCTGGTACTCAAGATCCGACGCTCGCTCCAGTTTCTGGGTAATGATTTCGTAGGCACTCTGGCGGTCAAAGTCCTGATTGTATTTCCTGACCAATTGTGAATCTCCGACCAGTCCATCGATCTCATCCTGGGAGAGGATGTCCATACGCGAGAGAGGTGAGCGGAGCAGGGTAGCCGTAAGGGGAGTTGGAATCCCTTTTTCATTGAGTACCGTTACCAGAGCTTCTCCGGTACCCAGCGAGGTCAGCAGATCCTCTGTTTCATAGTATTCCGAAATGGGAAAATTCTCGGCCACGCGTTTGATCATCTGGCGGTCCTTCGCGGTGAAGGCTCTTAACGCATGCTGTACCTTCAATCCAAGCTGTGCAAGAACCGAATCGGGTACATCATTGGGGTTCTGTGTGCAGAAGAATACCCCAACGCCTTTGGATCGGATCAGCTTGATGATCGCATCCAGCTGGTCGAGCAGTGCGCTTGTGGCTTCCTTGAAGATCAGGTGAGCCTCATCAATGAACAGCACAAGCTTGGGCCTGTCGACATCTCCCAGTTCAGGAAAGGTATTGTAGACTTCTGCCAACAGGCAAAGCATAAAGGTTGAAAAAAGCTTGGGTTTATCCTGAATGTCGTTCAGACGGATGATGGATATCACACCGCGCCCGTCCTTATCTGTGAGCAACAGGTCTTCCGGATCAAAACTGGGCTCCCCGAAGAAGCGGTCGGCTTCCTGTTCCTCGATCTCAATGATCTTACGGATGATCGTGGATACGGTCGTCCCGGAAACCGTACCATATTCCTTCTCAAGTTCATCCTTGCCTTCATTGCTGACAAACTGGAGCATTTTGCGGAAATCCTTCAGGTCAATGAGCGGCAGTTTCTGATCGTCGCAATATTTGAAGATCATGGAAACCACACTCGACTGGGTGTCATTCAGTCCAAGAATTTTCGAGAATAGTACTGGTCCGAATTCCGAAACGGTGGATCGCAACCTGACGCCATGTTCGCCTGAGATGGACATCAGCTCAACGGGCATAGGCATGGGTTCGTAGGGCTCTCCCACCATTTTCTGCCGCCAGATCACATGATCGTTGATCTGCCCGGGTTGAGCCAGTCCGCTCAGGTCTCCCTTGATATCCATCAGTACCACAGGGATCCCCTTGAGTGAAAGCTGCTCGGCGATCACCTGTAGCGTTTTCGTCTTGCCGGTCCCCGTTGCTCCGGAAATCAATCCATGCCGGGTAACCGTCTTCAGAGGAATTTTAATCTGAAGCCCCTCAATGGGTTCACGGTTGAACATGGCACCTCCCAGCACAAAGTAATCTTTTTTAAAGGTGTATCCTGCCTGAATGTCGCTGGTAAATTTCTCTTTCTGTCCCATGATGACAAAGTTTCGTAGAAAATAGGATTTATTCTGGATAACTGATGAATTCAAATTTCTACAAAAGTAATAAATGTTGTTATTTTGTCAGTAATTTATGACATGCATTCGCAAAACGTGCACTTTACCCATAGTAAAGTTCAAATGGTGCGGAATTTGCAAGGCCAACGTTCATTCATTTAAAACAGTAAAGCTATGATTGGTGCATATATCATCGGGGCAATTTTTGCCGTTGTCGGATTGATTGTTGGGCAGGTACTTCAGGCCAAATTCAAAAAGTATTCAAGGATTCCGTTGCGAAACGGGATGTCGGGCAGGGAGATCGCTGAAAAAATGCTTGCAGACAATGGGATTACTGATGTTCAGGTGACCTCTGTGAGAGGACATTTGTCAGATCATTACAATCCAACGAATAAGACCATCAATTTGAGCGAGTCGGTTTACAGTCAGCGCAGTGCCGCTGCTGCAGCAGTCGCAGCACATGAAACCGGGCACGCACTTCAGCACGCAACTGCTTACCGCTGGTTGACCATGCGTTCAAAAATGGTACCCGTAGTCAGTTTCAGCAGCCAGATCGTTCAATGGATCATTCTGGGAGGAATCATCCTGATCAATTCCTTTCCCAGTCTTCTGTTGATCGGGATACTGCTTTTTGCTGTCGTGACCCTCTTTTCGATTGTAACCTTGCCGGTGGAGTATAATGCCAGTAAAAGAGCGCTGGCCTGGATGCAGACCCGCAACGTGGTCACTTCCCAGGAGTTTGAAGGTGCAAAAGATTCCCTCAATTGGGCGGCACGCACCTACCTCGTCGCTGCACTCGGCTCCATTGCTTCCCTTCTCTACTATCTGATGATCTATATGGGGAGGAGGGATTAAGAGGGTAGAAATGGTTATTCGTAGTCATTCGTAGTCATTCATAGTCATTCATAGTCATTTACGCCAACCGCCAACTGCCAAACTGCCTACTGCCTACTGTAATTTATGCCCATTCCTTGTCGCGTAATCGGGAATAGATACAGCTGTCGAGCAGGACATTGTTTTTGATGACGTATTTTTTCAGGATCGCTTCGCAGGTAAATCCATTTTTTTCCAGCACCCTTCGCGATGCTGCATTGTAAGCATAAGGCTCTGCATAGATGCGCTCAATGTCGAAATTCTGAAAAATGTAATCGACGATCATCCGGATGGCTGTCGTGGCAATCCCATGTCCCCAGAACTCTTTAGCAATGTAATAACCGATCTCGGCATTTTTCCGGTAGATATTGTCTTTTAATACCAGACCGATGCTGCCTGCAAGCATTCCTTGATATTCAATGGCAAAGTACCGGGTGGGTCGTCGTCTGAATTTCTTTGTGCACCGGAGCCAGTGTTCCGCATCTTTTTCCGTGTACGGATAGGGAAAACCATCCCTGAGGTTGTCGGCAATCTCCTTACAGCTGGCAATGGCAGGGAGTTTATGGACATCTGAATCCCTCCAGTTGCGCAGGGTGATTCCCCCTTTCGTAAGCCGTGTCATTTATTTTCTTTGAGCATAAAGTGCGACCAAAAGAACATAAACCAGACAGAACACGATCAGGAACAGGCTGGCAATAACACCCAGGCTGTCGCTGACAACTCCCATAAGGGGTGGGATCAATGCGCCTCCCGATACAGCCATGATCATCAGCCCTGAAATCTCATTGGCCCGTTCCGGCATTTTATCCACTGCCACCGAAAAAATCAGCGGGAACAGGTTACCTGAACCCAGTCCCGTCACAAAGATGCCGATACGGGCCATCAGCACGGTCGGTGCCAGGATCATCAGCCCTGCACCAATCACCGCCAGGACGGCGGTACCCAGTAAAAATTTCCGGGAGGGTACGAAGCTGAGTCCGACCGCACCCAGGAACCTTCCGGTCATCAATGCAAAAAAATACAGGCTGATGCCCAGGGAAGCCTGTTCGAGCGACAGATCAAACCTTCGGCTCAGGTAATTGGCAATGTTCGAATTCATACCCACATCCGCTCCCACAATGAACAGGATGGCCAGAACCATCAGGACGATGAACCTTCGGTTGAGCAGGCCGAAACAGGATTTAAAGGTCGCCGGGGCCCGCTCGGGCTTCAGCTCCTGGATCCGTGTAAAGTAGAGCCAGGCAACCGCAATGAACGATGTGATGGCGTACACCATGAAGACGATCTTCCAGTTGCCAAATTTCACGGCCACTGCCGTGGTAATGATCGGTCCCAGCAGTGAGCATATCGCCTTGATGAACTGCGACAGGCTCATGAAGCTGGAAAACTTCTCGCGGGGGACGACATCCATCAGCAACGGATTGGCCGAGACCTGTACGATCGTGTTGCCTATCCCCAGAAAGATGATACCGATCAGCAGTGAAGTAAAGGAATAGGTGATCAGGGGAATGACCATTCCAATCCCTGTGAGCACCATCCCGATGTTCAGCATGAATCTTTTGCCGTATTTATCCTGGAGAATGCCAGTTGGTGTCGCGAAAACCAAAAACCAGATGAATGCCAGGCTGGGTATGAGTTGTGCCACACCGTCGCTCAGGTGAAAGTCATTCTTGGCATAGCCTGTGGCAACTCCCACAATATCCACAAATCCCATCACTATGTATGCAAGAAGGACGGGAAGGAGCTTACCATAATTTATCTTTTTCATACGTGATATTTCAGTAATCGACAATCGACAATCGACAATCGGCAATGATCTTATGCCTTACTTCCTTTCACCCTTTCCTGAAAAGATACCTCCCCACCCATCCGGCAACGATTGCACCACATATGGGAGCCACCCAGAAAAGCCAGAGTTGTGAAAGGTACTGTCCGCCTGCAAAAATGGCCTGACTGGTACTCCGGGCAGGATTGACGGAAGTATTGGTCACCGGGATACTGATCAGATGGATCAGTGTAAGGGTAAGACCAATGGCCAGGGGAGCAAATCCTTTGGGAGCTCTTTCGTCGATAACACCAATGATCACAAGGAGAAAGAAAAAGGTCATGACAAACTCGGTGATCAGGGCAGAGACCAGGGAATATCCGCCGGGAGATAACTCACCGTAGCCATTGGCTGCAAATCCGCCAACTTCCGTAAAGCCAGCCTTTCCGATCACCACAAGGTAAATGATGACCGCCGCTGCAATCGCGCCGAGGACCTGGACGATAATGTAACCCCAGAGATCTTTTAGTTGAAATTTACCTGCTGCCCAGAGTCCGAAAGAAACTGCAGGATTGAAGTGGCCACCGGAAATATGTCCGACAGCATAGGCCATGGTCACAACCGTCAGACCAAAGGCGAGGGCAACTCCGGCAAAGCCAATGCCCAGTTGGGGAAAGGCAGCCGCAAAAACAGCGCTGCCGCAACCACCAAGTACAAGCCAGAATGTGCCGAAGAATTCAGCGAATAGTTTTCTTGTCATCGTTTTTAAATTAGGTTAGCACTTAAGTTGAATTAACCGCCCCAAGTTAGTGAATTTATCATTTACTCTTCTCACCCACAAAATAATCATCCTTTTCTGCAAACAACAAATTGAAAGAGGTCAGCGTTCCGTAGATACGCGTTATATATTGCTGCAATTCGATCTTATCCACCTCAGGTATCGCGCTGCTGTTGATCTTCTGTTCCATCACACGTATTCTGTCGCGGATCATGACGATCTTATGAAAAAGAGCATCGATTGGCATATCCCTGTTTTGAATGTTCATATCCCCGGGTTCAAGAATGATGCGCCCGCCCTCCCATTTTCTGCCGATTCTGACGGTTTCCTGAATGTCAGTCAGTCTCCGTATCAGCTTGATAAAGCTTCTTTCCACCTGCTCGTAGCTGATCAGATCCAGTTCAGGGGCGACGTAATCCAACACCTCCAGTTCACGGAAGGTCTTCATGATCTGTTTTCTTCCATAATCCATGAAGGTGATCTCATATGAATCTGCATACACCTGTATGACAACACCTTTGCCAAATTCCGGATGCTGAATCCGCGATCCGATACCCAATGTCAGTTCTTCCATAATGATTGTCGATTGTCAATTGTCGATTTTTAATGTATTATTTAATTTTGATTTTTGAAATTTACTATTTGCTTTTTGATCTTAACAGAAGCTGCTCATGTATCTGCAATACCTGAGGAATCACCAGTCGCTCCCGATCGTTGATGATGACAAAATCGGCTTTGTTCGCTTTCTCTTCATCGTTCCACTGATTTTTCATCCGGGCAAGGACATCTTCCCGGGTGATATGGTCCCGGATCATCACCCGTTGTATCCTGAGGCCGGCAGGTGCAGAAACGGAGATGACCGCATCACAGTACTGGTCAAAACCGCTCTCAAAAAGAATAGCAGCTTCCTGGATGGCATAGGGAGACGCCTGTCGTTTGGCAAACCACATCATCAGTTGCTGTTTTACACCCGGATGAATGATGGCATTGAGTGCCTGCAGTGCCGAAGCATCATGGAAAACAATGTCGGCCAATCGCTTTCTGACGATGTGACGGTTCTCATCCAGCACCTGTTCACCGAAACAACGTACGATATCCCTCTTCACTTCCTCAAGGTGCAGCAATGATTTGCCGACGGCATCCGCGTAAAACACATCCACTCCCAGTGCCTCAAAAATCTTCGCCACAACGGTTTTACCGCTTCCTATGCTTCCGGTCAGTCCCACGCGTAACATCCAGGAGATATGCTTTTTCAGTGAGGTATTAATCCGATGTATACGGTATCGGGAGAAATTCTGTTCACAGCATGGGTCATTCCCAGCTGTTTTTCCACCACTCTGATCAGCGGTGTCGTCGGTATGATGATGATGTCACCGGCATCCGTTTTCAAAGCAGGTAAATCTTTAATGCTGATCAACAAGGGTGTATGAGACCTGAAAAACCGCTGTTTGATCAGATCCGAACCCATCAGTTCAATGTTCAGCAGCAGGTAATTCGTGGAGGCAGATGAAATCACCTTTCCTTCAGGAACATCAACATATTGAACAGGGTATTTGATCAGGGAGGAATTCTCCCTCGACAGCATTACTCCGACCCACATCATAAAGGCAATGATCAGGCATATCATGAATATCGGGAAATCATCCTTAAATATATGCTTGATGAATTTTCCCAATCTGGTTGGCAGGGATGCTTGATCCTTTCTCAAAACAAGCAGGTTTTCCCAGGGATGAGATGATTACTTCTTTGAGTCGTCGATCTGGGCGGATTGATCCATGGCCACCGCCGACTTCTCAATCTTAAGCCGTGTACCCTCTGATTCAATGATGAAAGAAGTGTCCCTCACCTCGATGATCTTTCCGTGGATGCCCCCGATGGTAACGATGCGGTCACCGTTCTTAAGGCCTTCCCTGTATTTTTTCTGATCTTTATTCCGTTTCATTTGCGGGCGAATAAAGAAAAGATAAAAGATGACGATGATCAGTACCAGGAAAATCAGGGAGCTGTATCCCCCACCCTTCTGTCCTTCCTGAGGAGCAAAAAGTAAAATGCTTAACAAAGTTGTCATAATCGTAATTTATTGGTTGATAATCAATTATTCTCCGGGATCTCGATTTGTGCTTTGATATTCAGGATGTGCTTGCTGGGTTGTGCATTGGTAAGCACGGTGATCGTTTTATTTTGAAATCCTTTGCGACCACTGCTGTTGAATGTCACTTCGATAACTCCCTGTCCGCCGGGTCTGACCGGATCCTTTGCATATTTTGAAACGGTGCATCCACAGGAAGTGCTGACGCTGGAAACGAGCAAGTCGGTTTTACCGGTGTTTTTAAACCTGAATGCATAGGTGACTACCTCACCCTGAAGGATCCTGCCAAAATCATGTTCATCCGACTCAAAGGAAATGACAGGGAGGTGATCTCGATTGCTGGTATCCTGTGCGGAATTGGGATTATAAATCATATCCGCCGGTAGTCTCCTTTGCTCTTTGGAATGGCATCCCAACAGGGATAGCAGCATGAACAGGAACAGGGCTGATGTGAGAAGATATCGCATAGGAATCAATTGAATGCAAAAATAGCATTTTTTATAACCATCTACCGATCCATAAGTCCCCTGCCCGACTTTTTAATTCGGTTATCCTGTGTCAGTTCATTGATCAGTTTATCCAGGATCCCGTTGATAAAGACTTTGCTCTTTGGCGTGCTGTATTCCTTGGATATCTCGATATATTCATTGAACGAAACTTTAACCGGAATGAAAGGGAATTCCATGATCTCCGTCACGGCCATTTTCAGCAGGAGCATATCCAGCATGGCGATGCGTTCGGTGTCCCAGTTGAGAGTATGCTCGGCTATCAGGTGTTCATACTCATCACTATGCCTGATGGTTTGTTTGAAAAGGGCTACCGAAAATTCCCTGTCCTCTTCTTCCGCAACAGGGGGCATTCCGGGCAGGGGTTCTGATTTGTCCGAATTTTCCTGCAGTGCCCGGATCGTCTTTTCTATATAATAATAAGCCACGTTGTAATCATTTGCCCAGTGCATATACTTCTCTTCATAAAAGCTTATCATGGCCTCATCCCCCTGAATATGCTGTTTGAAAAGATCCAGAACGAATTCACGGTCATCCTCATAGGTATTATCAGGGGACGTCATATAGTTTTTATAAAGATCGGCGGTGCGGATCGACTGAAACAGTCTTCTGACCAGCTCTTCCTGTTCCTTCCAGGAAATCTTCAGTCGATCGGAGCTCCGGCAATAATCCAGATTCCCGGTCAGTTGCCGGATGATCATGTTATCAACAAAGCGGGTATTGGGATGCAGATCCTCCTCCGTCGGAAGGTACTTTTGTTTGGCCTCTTCCAGCCGGTAACGTGCAAACTCAAAAATTTCGATCAGGAATGACAGCTGGTAAATATATAGTTCATGAAGCCTTTGGATGCTTCGCATCAACTCATTTTCTCCTTTAATGATGTCCGGATCACTGTCCAGCGAATAAGCGTACAATGCCTGCATCACTTTGATCCGGATATGACGGCGGCTTAGCATAAATTATGGGAATGAACTCTGTAGAACCGGGCAAAAGTAACAAAAATGTAAATATTAACAAAAATCACTTTTATTTTTGGTTCAAATGTTTACTTTTGTATGTTGATAAAAAAGTATTGGTATGGAAGAGTTTGATAACACAGGAAGAAAAGAGGAGATCTATTCATTGGCCATCCGGGCAGGGAAAAGAACGTATTTCTTTGACGTGAAAGCAACCAGGTCAAATGAATATTATCTTACAATTACGGAAAGTAAGCGTAAATTCAACAACGAGGAGGGTAAATTTTTCTATGAGAAGCATAAATTGTTTCCCTACAAGGAAGATTTCGAGAAGTTCCAGAATGGACTTCAGGGAGTGATTGAATTTATCCAGACAGGGAAAAAACCAGAATTGCCTGACCTTGAATCAGGAGGTGGTGATCATCACGAATCTAACGATGATGCTCCGGATTCCCATACGGACATGACTTTTGAGGACCTTGATCTGGAAGGCAGTCCCGATAAGGTCTAGAATGTTCATAAGTTACTCGGTTGGCTGTCATTTCTGACGGCTTAATTCTTAATTTTACCCACGGCAGATGCATCCCCCTTTGAATCATCATTTCGCGATGCAGGATCGGTTGAAATGAAGATGCACAAGAGAAATCAAATCCCCGGCAATACCATAAACCAGCAAGAAAGTTCAACACGGAGACTATGGGTAAGGTAATAACCATCGCAAATCAAAAAGGAGGAGTGGGTAAAACCACCACGGCGATCAATCTCTGTGCAAGCCTGGCTGTGCTGGAGTACAAAACCTTGCTGATCGATGCGGATCCGCAGGCCAATGCCACCTCCGGAGTAGGATTTGATCCCAGGCACATCAAGACCAGCATTTATGAATGTATCCTCGATGAGGTAGAGCCTGCCAACATCATCCTGAATACCCACACTCCATACCTGGATCTGCTGCCTGCACACATTGACCTGGTCGGTGCCGAAATTGAACTGATCGACATGCCTAACCGGGAAAAAATGATGCGAAGGGTCATCGAAAAGATCAAAAATAACTATTCTTTCATCGTGATCGATTGCGGTCCCTCCCTGGGCCTGATCACGGTAAATGCACTCACGGCAGCCGATTCGGTCATCATACCGGTCCAGTGCGAATATTTTGCTCTGGAAGGTCTGGGCAAACTGCTCAATACGATCAAAATCGTACAGACCCGGCTGAATCCTGACCTGGATATCGAAGGAATCCTGCTAACCATGTACGATGCCCGTCTGCGCTTATCCAACCAGGTCGTTCAGGAAGTAAAAACCCATTTTCAGCAAATGGTCTTTGAAACCGTAATTTTCAGAAACATACGTCTTAGTGAAGCGCCCAGCTTCGGAGAAACCATCATCATGCATGATGCCGACAGCAAGGGCGCAATCAATTACCTCAACCTGGCCCGGGAACTCCTGCAGAAGAATGGATTGATCGCCAGTCCCGGCCAGGGTATTATGGAACATACCCAATGAAAGAAAAGCGAAGAGCCCTGGGCAGGGGATTGGATGCCATCCTCAATGTCCCCGACACATTGATTGCTTCAAAGGACACAACCGGTCATTCTGCCGTCGGTGCAGTGATGAACATCCGGATCGAAAGCATTGAGTCAAATCCTTTCCAGCCAAGGGATTCCTTTGAAGAGGCCAGCCTGCGGGAACTTGCAGAATCCATCCGTGCACTCGGGATCATCCAGCCATTGACGGTCAGAAGCCTTGGATACAACAAGTACCAGCTGATCGTGGGTGAAAGAAGACTGCTCGCAGCCAGACAGGCCGGCCTGCAGGAAGTACCAGCCTTCATTCGGGTGGCCAACGACCAGGAAATGCTCGAAATGGCCCTTGTGGAAAACATCCAGCGAAAAGAACTCAATCCCATCCAGATCGCCATCGGTTTCCAGCGCCTGACCGAAGAATGCAACCTTACCCAGGATCAACTGAGCCAACGTGTGGGCAAGAACAGAACCACCATCAGTAATTTCATCCGCCTGCTGAAGCTCCCCCCGGAGATCCAGGTGGCCCTCCGTAATGAAACCATCACCATGGGCCACGCACGAGCATTGATAAACATTGAAGATGCTGATAATCAGCTAAATATGTATCATGTAATCCTGGAGAAGAATCTTTCTGTCCGGCAGGTGGAACAACTGGTCAGGGATCTGCGCATACCACCGAATTCCAAATCCAAAAAAAGGAAACCGCCGCTTCCCCAAAAATTCCAGGACCTGCAGCAATCACTGGCCGGAAAACTGTCCGCAAAAGTAGGCCTTCAACGCAATACTAAGGGCAAAGGCTTGATCGTTATTGCATTTGATTCGGATGAGGATCTGGAGAGAATCATCTCCCATATCTCATAATCACCTGGAGGGAAAACAACCGGGATGATGAAAGGCTACTCACATATTTACCCCCTGAACAACCTGCGAACCAGCCCCTGGTTGGCAAAATCGCTGCTTTTTTTGCTATTATTGCCAGCCTTCTCCCTGTCACCAACCTTTTCCATGGCCCAGGACACGCTGGCCGCACCTGCTGCTCAATCCAAAACCTCCCTGCCAAAAAAACATTCCGCAAAGAAAGCCTCCATCTATTCGGCTGTATTGCCAGGACTGGGACAGGCCTACAATCATAAATACTGGAAAATTCCGATCATTTATGCGGGCTTTGGTGCATTCGCCTATTTTCTGTATACAAATTATGGCGAATATGATAAATTTCATGAGGCCTATCTCTGGAAAGTAAGCGGTGACACCATCCCCATTGATAATGAATACATTTATAAATACGAAACGGCAGAACAGCTGAAAAACGGCACGGATTACTATCGGAGGAATTTTGAGCTGACCTGCATCCTCACAGGAGTGTGGTATGTCCTGAATATCATTGATGCATCTGTCGACGCGCATCTTATGGACTATGACATCAACGAGGATCTGTCGGTGCAGGTTCAGCCCGGTATGGTCCGGCAACCCTTTGCATCCCGGCAGCCAATCGCTGGTGTTACCATGACGTTGCGTTTTAAATGATGGATATGTACTTAACATAATTTAACAAGCCTCGATCCTGATAAATGAATAATTCTCTATTACTTTGACTGTTCTAAACCTTACATTATGGACCAATCACTGATTCTGTTTCTCGTCTTTATCTTTACACCTGTTTTCTGCTGGAAGATTTTCCAGGATGCAGGCTATCCGGGGTGGAAAACAGTCATACCCTTTTATAATTACTATATCTGGCTGAAGGTCATTAAGAAACCTCTCTGGTGGTACATCTTTCTGCTCATCCCCTTCATCAATTTCTTCATGGACTTCCTGTTATTTGTGGAATCAGCCAAATGTTATAAGAAATATGATCTTGGCAGCCAGGCTCTTGCGGTGATCTTCCCGTTTGTTTATCTTCCTTATCTGGGTTGGTCAAAGAACGAAACCTACCTGGATCCCGACAAGCGTCCACAGATTAAAAGGAGTGCGGCCAGGGAATGGATCGATGCCATCATTTTTGCAGTGGTCGCAGCATCCATCATCCGGATGTTCCTGATCGAGGCCTATACCATACCTACCTCCTCCATGGAGAAATCCCTGCTGGTGGGGGATTTTCTCTTCGTGAGTAAATTTCATTACGGGCCCAAACAGCCCAACACGCCTCTTTCCTTCCCTTTTGTCCACAATACGATGCCTTTTTCAAAATCGGCCAAATCCTACCTGGAATGGATCAAACTACCGTACTACCGATTCCCGGGATTTAATAAGATTAAGAACAACGATGTCGTGGTCTTTAATTACCCGAACGGAGATACGGTGGCCATTAAAATACAAAATCCGGATTATTATGCATTATCCAAACAGTATGGAAGAAAACGCATATGGAATGATAAGGTGAATTTTGGGGACGTTATTTACCGGCCTGTCGACAAACGGGAGAATTATATTAAACGCTGCATCGGCATCCCCGGTGACACACTCCGGATCGTGGATCAGGTGGTTTACATTAATGGGAAAGAACTCATTTCCCCGGGGATCAGGCAATATAAATATATGGTAACCACCAACGGGGATCCCATCAATCCCAAACGACTGGAAAAGCTGAAAGTGACCGAGGAGGTCCAGACCGTCGGCCGGAACCAGTATGTGATGACGCTCACGGATAAGGCAATGGAAGAGATAAAGGGCTATTCCAATATCATCAGCATTGACAGGAAAATATCCCCAAAGGATACCTGGGCACCCTACATTTTTCCTTACGACTCTCTTTTCAAATGGAATGAGGATAATTTCGGACCCCTGTTGATCCCCAGAAAAGGAATGACCATTCCGGTCAATCTCGCTAACCTGCCGATCTATGAGCGGATCATTGATGTTTTTGAGGATAACGATCTGGCCATTGCCGGTAACAAGATCTACATCAATGGTGAGGAAACAAACTCGTATACCTTTAAAATGGACTACTACTGGATGATGGGTGACAACCGTCATAATTCTGCCGATTCACGCTTCTGGGGATTTGTCCCTGAGGATCATGTTGTGGGCAAGGCAGTCTTTGTCTGGCTATCACTCGATAAGAACAAATCGCTGTTCGGAGGGAAGGTCAGGTGGAACAAATTATTCAGGATCATACGCTAAGGATCATTTTTTCAAACCTTAAATCATTGGCTTTAAAAGAAAACAACAGCAGAAAAAACACCCTCAGGAATGATAAAAAGTCCTCATCTGCAGGGAATGGCAAGAAAGTCAGGCCTCCAAGGAAAGAGAAAGGGCCGGGTTTCTTTCGCAACGAGAAGGTGCACCAGGCGACAGGCATCATCCTGCTGGCCTTTGCACTTTTTCTTGCTTTTGCTTTCGTTTCCTACTTTTTTTCCTGGGCTAAGGATGATGCGGTAGGCGATATTTCGTTTAAACGGATTTTAAGCGACAATTCGATTCATATCAGCAACTGGACAGGACGTCTGGGTGCCGCACTAGCTCATCAGTTCATCAAAGAATGGTTTGGCGTGGCTTCTTTTCTGTTCATCCTGATCCTGCTGGCCACCAGTCTGCGACTGATCGTAAAAACCTCTGTCCTGCCTGTCGGTAAGACAATCATCTATTCGGTGTTCGGTATCCTCTGGATCTCCATTGCACTTGGATTTTTTATGGATCAGCAGAATGAACTGTATACCATACTGGCAGGATCCTTCGGTTACTGGTCCGTTGAATGGTTGAAGGGACTGGTGGGCAATCCCGGGATCATCCTGATGCTGGTCGGATTTATGCTCATTTTCCTGATCGTGGCGATCAATCTCCAGATCATGAAGTACTTCCGGCGCCGACCCCGTGAGGAGCGAACTGATCTCACTGAAAAAGTCCTGTCCTCATCCAACGAATTACAGAACGACGAAAGCATTACGGAGAATTCAGATGGAGAAGCCATCCGGAAGGAATGGGATGCTCTGCGTGAAAAAGATCAGGAAACGTTTCCTAAAACAGCCAAGGATGACCTGCCCGCTGCGGTCGAATTTGAGATCCGTTCTCCCGGAGCCGATAAGGAGCTGGAGACAGAGGGCGATAATGGCGATATGCCTCATTATACGATCGACACACTGTACGACCCAACCCTTGACCTGCCTCATTACCAGTTTCCACCCCTCAATCTTTTGAATGACTACAAGGAATCCCAGGCAGGTGTCAATAAGGAAGAACTGGAAGCAAACAAGAACCGTATCGTAGAGACGCTGAACAACTACCTGATCAGCATCGACAAGATCACTGCCACGATCGGCCCGGCCGTCACCCTCTACGAGATCGTCCCTTCTCCGGGCATTCGCATCTCCAAGATCAAGAACCTGGAAGACGATATCGCGCTGAGCCTGTCAGCCCTGGGCATCCGGATCATCGCTCCCCTGCCCGGAAAGGGAACCATCGGTATCGAAGTTCCCAATAAAAATCCTGAGATCGTATCCATAAAATCCATACTTTCCTCCGATAAGTTTCAAAACAGTAAATACGCCCTGCCGTTCGGTATAGGCAAAACCATTTCCAATGAAAGTTACATTGCCGACCTGACAAAAATGCCACACATATTGATGGCAGGAGCCACCGGACAGGGAAAATCGGTAGGCCTGAACGCCATCCTGGCTTCCCTGCTGTATAAAAAACACCCGGCACAGGTGAAGTTCGTACTGGTCGATCCCAAAAAAGTGGAACTGACCCTGTTCTCAAAGATCGAGCGGCACTTCCTTGCTAAACTCCCGGATGTGGAAGAAGCCATCATCACCAATACCAGACAGGTAGTAAGAACCCTGAACTCACTCAACATTGAGATGGACAGCCGTTATGATCTCCTTAAGGATGCCCAGGTCAGGAACATACAGGAATATAACGGCAAGTTCATTGAACGGAAACTGAATCCGAACGAAGGACACCGCTACCTCCCCTACATCGTGGTCGTGGTTGACGAATTTGCGGATTTGATCATGACAGCCGGAAAAGAGATTGAAACGCCCCTGACCCGGTTGGCGCAGCTCGCCAGGGCCATTGGAATCCACCTGATCCTGGCAACACAGCGGCCTTCTGTGAACATCATCACCGGTACCATCAAAGCCAATTTCCCGGCAAGAATTGCCTACAGGGTGATCTCCAAGATCGACTCGCGTACGATCCTGGACTCCAGCGGAGCCGATCAGCTCATCGGACGGGGAGATATGCTGCTCAGCACCGGAAATGACCTGGTCAGGCTGCAGTGCGCCTTTGTGGATATCGAGGAGGTGGACCGGATCACCGAGTTCATCGGCGCACAGCGCGGCTACCCCGATGCATTTTACCTGCCCGAATACCTGGACGAGGAAGACGAAGCTAACAAGGATTTTGATCCCTCGCAGCGGGATGAACTGTTCGAAGATGCAGCCCGTGTGGTGGTCCAGCATCAGCACGGATCCACATCGCTGCTTCAGCGCAAACTGAAACTGGGATACAACCGTGCCGGACGAATCATCGATCAGCTGGAAGCCGCCGGTATTGTCGGACCTTTCGAAGGCAGTAAAGCAAGAGAGGTTAAGGTGAAAAATGAAATGGCTTTGGAACAATTATTGAGAGACCTGCGCGAGAATCTCTGAAAAATGAAAAATATCATCCGTATCATTTTAGTCTGCATTCCTTTGCTGGCCATCACGATACTGACCGCAGCCCAGAACAGCAAGGCCACTGAGATCCTCGAAGCACTGAAGATCAAAGCAAAATCATTCCAGACTGCCCAGGTCGAGTTTACCTATTCCATCACAAATCCGGACCAGGATCTAAATGAGTCCTTCGATGGAATCCTTTACATCAAAGGTAACAGCTATCGCCTGTCCGTTGCCGGTCAGCTGGTGATCTGTGACGGACAGACCTCATGGACCTATATCGAAGATGCACAGGAAGTTCAGATCAACTCAGTGGAAGAAGATGATGAATCCATAACACCGGCAAAAATATTCACCTCTTATTTCGATAGCGAAAAGGCAGTTTTTATCGGGGAATACACCCAGGGAGGAAAAATCCTTCAGAAGATCGAACTGATCCCTTCCAAAGAGAAATCCATTTCAAAAATCATCCTGGAAATCGAAAAAAATAAACTGGAAATCGTTCAATTCGTCATTTCCGATAAAAGCGGAAATGCGTTCACCTATAACATCACCCGCTTTGCAACCGATATCCCGATCGGTGAAGATAAATTCACCTTTAATGCCCGGGCTTATCCGGATGTGGAGATCATTGATATGCGATAAGACCGGTCAATGGATCCTGACCAGGCGGTAATCCTCAAATTTGAAAACATGGACATATTCATTTTCAAATCCGCCATCCCCCTGCTGATGAAAATCAAATCCCAGCTGTAATCCATCAAAGGACATAAAAGGCAGACAGACGGTGAAATCAGCTCCGAATTTCCGGAGTGCTCCGAGAAAATAGTATACGATATCAAAACCTTCATAACCATGTCCATCAACGGATGGTTCATTTTCATACCTGTACCTGAACTGGATAATGTATTGCTTGACCTGTTTGTCCGAAAAATCCACAAAATCGGACGTAAACAGGTGCAGGTTCAGCTTCATGGCATAATCCAGATCCAGTTCATAATTCCGCCACTCCGGCATCCCTGTCAGCAGGATCCTATACGTACTCGCCACTCCCTGCAGGTGCGACAGGATATTAGCCACAAATACACGCTGTGTAGAGACACAGATCAGTATATTTTCACTTTCGGACGAAAGTTTATTCGTCAGGCCATCCACACCCTCAAGGTAATAGTACAGGTCGGTCACCCTGCGCATCGCTGAAAGGCTATCCTCCCTGTCAGCCCATGAGGGCAGATCTCCTGATATTTTCGCCAGCAGTCTGTCCTTTAAAAAAGCAAGGGTATCCAGATCCATTGTCTGCGTCTGATGAATGATGACATAGTTAGCTTCCGGATAGGTTGTGGTCAGGTATTCAACCATATTATTCAGCTGGCCAAAAAAAGAAGGCTGCACTTTAAAAACCCACGGATTATCCAGGATCACATCATTTCGCCTGGAGAAAGGATTAATGATGGGTATCTTTTCCTTTCTGGCCAGATCTGCGACAATTTCAAAAGGACCTTTAAAGACCGGCCCGATAATCAGGTTCATTTTGGAAAAGTCCTGACTGGCGATGATACGCTTTACGGATTCGATATCCTCGGCGACATCATAGACATACAGCTTCACGTTCATGCCCGATTTTACCAAAGAATCCAGTGCGATCCTGGCCCCCTCGTAGAACTGGATGAACCGGAAAGCTTTATATGAAGGCTGCCTGGTTGAAGCAAGGGTATCATCCACTTCAATGATACTGGTTTCCTCAAGATACAGGGGCAACATAAGGGCTACATGAAAATACTCGCCATTGTAAACATACCTCTCGCACCTGCGGTCAGTAATGGGTATTTCTTCAGGGATCTCCTCTTCAACCTTCGCGGGTTCTTTTTTTGCTTTGGATTTGATCATCAGCGTTCCCGACCAGGCGTTGGCAAACTGCTTAGGATCCTTGACCGGAATTTTGATGGTTTGTCCGTTCTTAAGCCCGTTCCTCAGTTGGGGATTGAGCAGGAAAAGCTCATCAATACTGACATTAAACTGCTTCGACAGTCCGTACAGGGTTTCTTTCTTCTTCACCACATGGTTGCGATAATAAACCAGCGTATCCTTTTCAATCAGATCACCCTGTACCTGCACAACTTTCTGACTCCCGGTTCCGGAGCCAGGAGTGGTGGTGGAAAGACCCTTGTCCTGGGCAAGTGCGGCAATCACCAGAAATTCCAGTAGAAGGATAATGATCAGGAGCTTTGTTTTCATGCTAAAGATGTCTTCTTATTCCCATTCAATGGTGGCAGGTGGTTTGGAGCTGATATCGTAAACAACCCTGTTGACTCCTTTCACTTTATTGATGATCTTATTGGAGATCGAAGCCAGGAAATCATATGGGAGCTGCGACCAGTCGGCGGTCATTCCGTCTGTAGATGTCACTGCCCGTAAAACGACAACGTTTTCATAAGTACGTTCATCACCCATTACACCGACGGAGCTGACCGGCAATAAGATCGCTGCAGCCTGCCACACCGAGCCGTACAGTCCCCTTTCTTTTAAACCGTCCACATATAACGCGTCTACCTCCTGAAGTATTTTCACTTTTCTGGGAGTGATCTCTCCCACGATCCGGATACCCAGACCGGGACCCGGAAACGGATGCCGGCCGAGCAGTTCCTCATCCACGCCCAGGATAGCGCCCACCTTTCTGACTTCGTCTTTGAACAGACTTTTAAGGGGTTCCACCAGTTTCAGTTTCATAACGTCGGGCAGCCCCCCGACATTGTGGTGTGACTTGATCGTGGCTGAAGGTCCTTTCACCGATCGGGATTCAATCACATCCGGGTAAATGGTACCCTGTGCCAACCATTTAACATTCAATATTTTGTGAGCTACTTCATCGAAAATCTCAATAAAGGTTTTACCAATGATCTTACGTTTTTCTTCCGGATCAGTCACTCCTTTCAGTGCCTGAAGAAAACGATCGCCGGCATCGACACCCATTACATTGAGTCCATAATGGCGGTAGGAATGCAATACGGTAGAGAATTCCTTCTTGCGGAGTAGCCCATTATCAACAAAAATGCAATGCAGATGCTTACCAATGGCTTTATGCAGCAGAAGGCCGGCGACAGTTGAGTCGACTCCTCCTGAAAGGCCCAGGACCACCTTATCCTTTCCCAGTTGCTTCCGCAGCTCGAGAACCGTTGATTCGACAAAGGAATCAGGTGTCCAGGATTGCTGGCAGCCACAGATGTTCACGATAAAATTCCGCAGCAGGGTCATCCCTTCCGTCGTGTGGTAGACCTCCGGATGAAACTGAATACCATAGGTCGCCTCCCCCTCGGTATGATAACCTGCAATTTGGACATCCGGCGTGCTGGCAATGGATCTGAAGGTGCCCGGAAGGGTTAAGATGGTATCCCCATGCGACATCCACACCTGGCTACCTTCATGCATACCGCTCATCAGGGGATTGGCGGAATCGATAAACGAAAGGTTCGCCCTGCCATATTCCCGGGTGGAGGAAGGCATCACATTTCCACCTTCCCGGTAAGCCAGGTACTGAGCCCCGTAGCAGACTCCAAGAATCGGGACCTTCTTACGGAAAGGGGACAGATCCGGCGCCGGTGCTTTTTCATCCCTGACCGAATACGGACTTCCGGAAAGAATTACGCCTTTTATTGCCGAGTAAGTGACAGGGGTAGTATGGTAGGGATGTATCTCACAGTACACATTGAGTTCCCTGACCCGTCGGGCGATCAGCTGGGTATACTGCGAACCGAAATCCAGGATCAGGATCATTGCTTGCATGGTAGCAAAGATAAAATTTAAATTAACACTCTTACGGCATCCCCGGGTCTTTCCAGATCGAATTTTATCACAGCCAGATCCGGGCTGTCCCAGGAAGCATTGAACGCAACCGTACGGCCGATCCGCTGCTTCCAGGAACCGGTCAGGCGCGAGGATTCATGGATGTGACCATGCATGGTCAGCAGGGGTTGCCGGGTTTCAATGAACTCCCTGATGGCAATGCTTCCGACATGCACATCCAGTGGGACGTGCTCCACCATCTGCTCATCCAGGGCCGCCATGTCAAGATCCGTATCGTAGGGGGGTGAATGGAAAAGGAACACGGCCCGCTCAATATCTTCTCCCTTTGTGAGGATCTCAAGATGTTTCCGGATGGTGCTGTGCTCCACATCCTCCTTCTCTTCCACCGTTCGAAAACCTTCGGTCGGGGGAATGCTTCCCGGATCCACAAATCTCGATATGTCATAACGCTCCCAGTCCTTCAGATGAAAAGGTGTCGGAGGGACATAAGAATAGCCGAACAGCGTATAACTGAGGAATGTAACTTTTCTGAAATGGATATACCTCCAGAGCAGGTCAGCTTCCCCCCGGACAAAATAGATCTCTTCAGAACGGGGATCATCGTTTCCCATGATGAGAAAGACAGCGGGAAAATCCTCTCCCATCTCCATTCGGAGCCGCTCAAACTGCGGCATCAGGAATTCCGTGCTGAAATGATTGATAACGCCACCCCTGAAATGCAACGGACGCAGGCGGTGGGGTAGTAGATCCCCGCCCAGGAAAACAGCCATGGGCTTTCCCTCTCTGATGAGCCGGAAAAATTTTTCATAGCGGTCGGGATGACCATGCAGATCAGAAACGAAAAAACAGGAGATCATGGCATTACCCTTTCCTTACTTTCACAGGCCTGCACGGTCATCCACCGAATGGATCCTAACGACGAAACTGGTTCTTTCCTTTATATCCTGATCCGTGATCAGCTCCACTATGTGCATGCGCCAGCGCCTGTGCTCATCCTGGGATTTCACGGCTGATAATATTCATTCATATACACCAAATTCAATATGTAACCCTGGCTTCAACCACGCGGGTATTGTTTTTCCGGTCGGAAACTTCAATCCGGAGCACATTGGTCCCTTTCAGTAAATAACGGTCAAAACGATAAATCAGCAAGTCGTTCTTCTCATCGTATTCCATCAGGATCCACTCTCCGTTCAGCGTTGGGGTATAGGATTCTATTCCGCTCTGGTTGTCCTTGATTTCAATTCGAAGCTCTTTCATACCTGCAAGGCTTTTTTTATCGTAAAAGTTGACCAGTTTTACTGTTGGTTTGACGGTATCTGCCAGCAGGCTGAAATTTCCAAACTGAGCTGACCTGCCGACCACAAAACCATCCTCAAAATAGCTGGGGATCGCATCCATGGTTCCGTCATCATTCAGTGAAACCATGTACAGTTTATCCTCCAGTCCTTTGGCTTTTTCAAGGGGCCGGATCCGAAGAATCATGGATTTATGCAGCGGCGTAAACCGGTTATGGACCCTGTGCACCTTTGCCAGGGTATTTTTCAATGGACCTGTGGCTGAGTATTCCAGCACCAGATTGGTGTAGAGTGCACCGGAAGGAATCTCTACCTTGAAATCATTTGTTTCATAGGTATTGGGCAAATAATACATGAAATGAAAACTGTCGAATTTCTCCGGGAATGGCTGATAGGGTTGTATCGAGGTCATCTTTTGGCCCTGAACATAGAACAGAAGCTGGGAAGCATTTCCATTCACATCCTTGACAAAAAACATTAACTCATGGATCTTATCATCATCAAAATAAATGATCCCATCATTCTTAACCACCTCATACCCTTTGAATTTATTGTTTGGATCCACGGCTGTCCGCAGGTAACGTTGGCCCGTGGTCTTATACTCCCGGTAATCGTACAGACTATTGATATACCGGGTTTCATCAAATGAGAACGTTGTGGTGGAATAGTTGAATACCTCTTCGCCATCCATGAACAGTTCAGCTGAATAGATGCCATTTTTGCGGTCCACATCACTCAGCAGGTCGTAGGACGACAGTCCGAAACTGATATTTCCCTTCAGTTTCAGCGTATCCGGTCCTGCAAGGCGGTACCCCTGCCCTGCCTGTTCCAGCGCGATAACCATGTTGTCGTTCTTTCCGTTGACCGTGCTATAGGTATCCATGGAATAAACTTTCAGGGAAGTAAGTACCGGTCTGACAATATCCTTGACGGGCAGGCCAAAAAGCAACGGATTAACCGGTTGCTGGGTCTTCTCGCTTCTGATCTCAAAATGAAGATGGGGTCCAAAAGAGTACCCGGAGTTGCCCGAGTAGGCGATCACCTGCCCCCTGGTTACCGGGAACCGGCTCCTGTCAGGTGATACATCGATCTGGTAAGCGTGTTGTTCGTATTGCTTTTCAAAAATATACTGATTCATCGCGGTTTCAAGACTGGATAAATGTCCGTAAACGGATACAAATCCATTCGGATGGGATACATAGATGGCCTTACCATAACCTGAAGAGGTGATCTTGATCCGCGATACATAGCCATCTGCAATGGCGTAAATGGGCTTGCCTTCCACCCCACCGGTCCGGATGTCGATCCCCGAATGAAAATGGTCAGCACGAAACTCCCCGAAAGTAGCGGAAAGCAACATCCTGAAATCAACCGGTGCCCGGAAATAATCCCTGGGATACACAGCCTCCTGGGAATAGGTCACTTTTTCAGAAAGAACTGCAAACATGAGCAATCCGGTCAACACTAAAATTCCAGAGAAGTCCCGGCCCGCAAATCTAATCATGAAGTGATTCCTTAGCATTGTAAATGTCGGCATCTGCGAAAATAGAACAAAAAATTTGAAATAACCCGCATTCGTATTAATTTCGGGAGCAAATTAACAATGCCATGAGCCAGTTATACTTTAAAGAATCGCAGCGTTTCAGGCAACCGTGGGTATGGGGAATTGTTCTGTTGACGGTTGCGGTCATTATCCTTCTGTTCGTCATGCAGTTTGCGTTGAATGCACCTGACACCGGAGATGACGCACCCCTTTTCATTCTGATCCTTATTCCCCTGATCCTGGCAGGGACCGTTGCCCTCCTGCTGCTGACCAAGCTGGATACGGAGATCCGGCGCGATGGAGTCTACTACCGTTTCCCTCCCTTTATTAATAAGATCCATATCCTGCGCTGGGAGGATATCAAGGAGTGCCATGTCCGAAAATACAGTCCCATAGGGGAATATGGCGGATGGGGCTACCGGATGGGAGGCAAAAAGGCCGGGGTGGCTTATAACATCAGCGGGAATATGGGCCTGCAACTGGAGTTGAAAAATGGGAAAAAGATTCTGCTGGGTA
>JAGONC010000014.1 GCA_017993235.1 Lentimicrobiaceae bacterium | reverse complement strand
GGCGTTCTGATATCGGATATCAGATTAACCTATATCTGATATCCGATTTGATTTTTCCCGAACTTGCAGGGCAAAACCGTTCTTCATGTAATCCTATCTTATCAGCTTCTGCATTGCGCTGTTCGTGTTTTTTAAGCCCGGTGTACTGATCGGACAGCCTTTCCGCGTTGGATCGCCTGACAATACGATTCAGGCAGTGATCGACACCAGGGAAAGCATCACCGCAACTGTGTTTTACCAGGGTGAACAGGTGATGAAATTATCGGATATCGCAATGATTATCCGGGATAAAGGGACCATTGGCCAGGGTGCAGCTGTCAGGTCGCATCGGTTGACCAGCATGGATACGGTCTTGATTCCGGTGGTCAAACAAAAGAGTGAACGGATCTCCGACCAGTGCAATGAGCTGGAGATAAGGTTCAAAGGGGACTATTCACTGGTCTTCAGGGTATATGACGATGGATTTGCCTATCGTTTCCATACGCGTTTCGATGGGGATATCATCGTAGAGGATGAGAAGTGCCTGCTGGGTTTTCCCGGTCAAACCCATATCTATTTTCCTGAGGAGCAAAGTTTTTTTTCGCACAATGAACGGGCCTACCTGTATCTGCCTGTCGACAGCATTACTCCTGGGCGCTTTTGCAGCCTTCCTGCGCTGGTGGAGTCGCCCGGGGGCACCAAGATACTGCTGACGGAATCCTCACTGGAGGATTATCCGGGCATGTGGCTCACCGGAAAGGGAGACCACACACTCGTGCCCCTCTTCCCAGCCTATCCCAGAACGGTGGAACAGACCAGGGACAGGGATGTCAGGGTGGTGAACCGGTACGATTATATTGCCAAAACAGCCGGCACGCGCGATTTCCCCTGGCGGATCATGGTGATTGCGGGAAACGACGGGCAACTGATCAGCAACCAGCTGCCCTGGCTTCTGTCATCCCCCTGCCGGATAAAGGATCCGTCATGGATCAAACCCGGCAAGGTGGCCTGGGACTGGTGGAATGCAAACAATATTTATGGTGTCGACTTTAAAAGCGGTGTTAACACGGAGACATACAAATATTACATTGATTTTGCCTCTGATCACGGGATCGAATATGTGATCCTGGATGAGGGCTGGTACAAACTGGGAAACCTGTTGGAGATTATCCCTGAAATCAATATTCAGGAAATTGTCAGGTACGGGAATGAAAAAAATGTAGGGATCATCCTGTGGGTGATATGGAAAACCCTTGATGACCAGCTTCAGGAAGCGCTGGACCAGTTTGCCGCATGGGGTGTAAAAGGGATCAAGGTGGATTTCATGCAGCGCGACGATCAGCCGATGGTGGAGTATTACTGGAAGATTGCCCGCAAGGCAGCCAGCCGGAAGCTGCTGGTGGATTTTCACGGTGCGTACAAACCCTCCGGACTGAATCGCACCTGGCCGAACGTACTGACCGGTGAAGGCGTCAGGGGGCTGGAATGGAACAAATGGAGTGATGTGATCACTCCCGAACATGATGTCACCCTGCCTTTTATCCGGATGGCAGCCGGGCCGATGGATTACACTCCCGGTGCCATGCTCAATGCACAGCAGGAGCAATTCCATCCCGTCTTTGATCGTCCCATGAGTCAGGGAACCCGATGCCACCAGCTGGCCATGTATATCGTTTACGAAAGCCCCTTGCAGATGCTGGCCGACAGCCCGTCGAATTACCTGAAAGAAAACGAATGCATGGAATTTCTATCGGAAGTGCCCTCCGTCTGGGATGAAACGGTAGTGCTGGATGCAAAAGTGGGTGATTATGTGATCGTAGCACGCAGAAGCGGGAGCCGCTGGTTTCTGGGTGGCATGACCGACTGGTCATCCCGTGAGTTTACCATCGACCTGTCGTTCCTTTCCGGTGATACCTATGAATATGAACTTTACCAGGATGGATGGAACAGCGACCGTTTTGCAGGCGATTTTTCAAAAGTCTCGGGCCGGATCTCCTCCCATGACCAACTAACGGTGCATATGTCACCGGGTGGTGGTGTGGCGGTGGTGTTGACTTCCGTACACGACTAGGTGGAAGAACACAGATAGTATGAAATTATATTTCTTACATTTGAGTCATATATAAAAGCTACGTGATGGAGACCTGTGGATATTCGCCGGTTGAGGCTGCTTTTATCCGTCTGTCAGGCCAGACAGAGCCGACAACATCTGTTCCCTATGTTATCGTGGACAGTTTCCCTACACTGGGTATGCTGACCGCGCTCCGGTTCCTGGAATGGGTCTCAATGAATCCCGATGGGGTGATCAGCCTTCCAACCGGCAAAACCCCGGAATACTTCATCTCCTGGACCGAGTTTTTCCTTAACCGATGGAATGACCCTAAAACAAGGGATATCCGGGAGAAATATGGCCTTACGGTCTCAAGGAAACCTGACCTGAGCAGGCTCCATTTTGTTCAGATCGATGAATTTTATCCCATATCTCCAGGCCAGCACAACAGTTTTTATTACTATGTCAATAAATTTTACATTGAGAGATTCAATCTTGACCGAAACAGAGCTTTGCTGATCAATGCTGACGAGATACCCCTGGTTTCGGGGATGCATTACAGCCAGGTCTTCCCCGGTCATATCATTGACAATACATTGCGGTACAGGGAGTGCTCAACACGGGCTGACCAGATTCAGCGCGATTCCATCTTTATGATCGATGACTGGTGTACCCGTTATGAGAAAAGGATTCGTGAGCTGGGAGGAATTGGATTTTTTCTGGGAGGGATCGGTCCCGATGGGCATATTGCCTTCAATATAAGAGGATCCGATCATCATTCCACCACCAGGTTGACGGCTACCAATTTTGAAACACAGGCAGTGGCTGCCAGTGACCTGGGCGGGATTGAAATCTCGAGGTACCGCATGGTGATCACCATCGGTCTGGAAACGATAACCTACAATCCTGAAGCGACCGCGATCATTTTTGCAGCAGGGGAGGCCAAAGCAGGGATCATTAAAGCATCACTGGAGAACGAACCCACCAATGTCTATCCGGCTACCGTACTTCAAAAGCTTCCAGGCAGCCGCTTCTATCTCACCCAGGGTGCTGCCTCACGTTTATCCGACAGCGTCAGGGGATATTATGCCCAGGGATCGTGGAACCAGGAAAAAACCGAAAGGGCTGTGATCGATCTGTGCAAAAGAATTGACAAATATGGCCACCACCTGCAGCGGGAAGATCTGGAGAATGATCCGGCCTGCAGTCAGATCCCGGACCTGGGCCTTCAAACCGTTCAGTTGGTGAGCCAGGCGATCACTGGGAAATTATGGAAAGGGGTGGAGCAGGAGCTGGATCAAACCTTCCTGCACACAGGCCCACACCATGACGATATCATGCTGGGTCTGCTTCCTCATATTGCTCATCAGCTACGATCGGCCACCAATCAATTTCATTTTGCCATTCTCACCTCTGGTTTTACCGCCATCACCAATTCCATTATCCGCGATGTGCTTGCCGATACGCTGATGTTCATTGAAAAAGGGCTGGTCCAGATGCTGCTGTATCCTGATTTTTTTTCTCAGGGCTATCTTTACAAATGGGATAAGGATGTTTATCATTTTCTGGATAATGTAGCATCCATGGATCCTTTTGAACGACGCCGCGGTCTGGCACACCGGGTCATCAGGGCCATCGTCCGGATCTATGGTATAACGGATACGAATGCATTGTCGCAGCAGATCCGGACCATTCTTTCCTGTCTGCAGTCAAGTTATGACGGGGAAAAGAATCCTCCGGAAATCCAGGTATTGAAAGGGATGATCCGGGAGTTTGAAGAGGAACTGGTTTGGGCTCATTTCGGGGTACAGGTGAAAAACATACATCATCTGCGACTGGGATTCTATACGGGGGATATTTTTACTGAACAACCGGACAGGGAGAGGGACGTGAAACCCCTGCTGGATCTGATCCTCCACGTTCAGCCAACGGTGATCAGCGTGGCTCTCGATCCGGAGGGAAGCGGTCCTGATACGCATTATAAGGTTCTTCAGACCCTGGCGGAAGCACTCAGGGAATGGAGCGGTCAGGCTGATCTCAGCCGCCTTCGGATCTGGGGATACCGAAACGTCTGGTATCGTTTTCATCCTGCCGAAGCCAGTGTCATTGTTCCTGTCTCACTGAACTCCCTTGCCATGACCCGTGAGGCTTTCCGGGATTGTTACGTCAGCCAGGTCAACGCTTCGTTTCCCAGTTATGAATATGACGGACCTTTTTCTGAACTGGCACAGAGGATCTGGGTGGAGCAGCTGAAAGAGATTCAGCTTTTGCTTGGGAAGAACTTCTTTTACGAAAATCCCCATCCCAGGATACGTGCAGCTCACGGACTGATCTATTTCAGGGAGATGAACCTGCCGGAATTCCTGAATCAGGCAAGAAATCTATCCAAGCTGCAAGCTGCAACCTACAGGCCCGGTACAGATATCTGATATCTGATATCTGATATCTGATATCTGATATCTATTTCCTCCCCCCCGGCTCAGTATGTTCCAGGAGATAATCCAGCAACAGGGTATAGAGGTGCCGTGAGGTATTCTCCCCTTCATAGATCCCGTGTGACCGGTTGGGGTAGGGCATGACCTGGAACTGCTTATTGTTCTTCACCAGTTCATTGACGAGCTGTTCGGTGTTTTGATAATGGACATTATCATCTCCGGTGCCATGAACGATCAGGAGGTTCCCTTCCAGGTTTTTCGCGTAGGTGATGGGTGATCCTTCAATGAAGTCGGCCAGGTTTTCGGGTATCAGACCCATGTAGCGCTCCTGGTAGATGTTGTCGTACAGGAGCTCATTGGTAACCGGCGCCACGGCCATGCCAGTCTGGTATATTTCAGGGTAACGGAACATCAGGTTAAGGGTCATGGATCCTCCGCCACTCCAGCCCCATACTGCGATCCGATCCGGATCAACGAACTTCCACCGGGTAATTTCCCTCGTTGCCAGTGCCTGATCCCTGGCATTGATGACACCGATTTTCCGGTAAATGGATTTTCGCCATTCGCGCCCCTTTGGACAGGGAGTGCCCCGGTTATCCATGGTCATTACGATATAGCCTTTCTGGGCGATAAGCATATTCCAGAGGAGGTCATAGTCCCAGGAATCAGTTGCTGTCTGGCCCCAGGGTTCGCCGTAAACACTGAACAGAACAGGATATTTACGTTTCGGATTAAAATCCGGGGGTTTCATCATCCATCCGTCCATTTCAACCCCCTCGGATGTTTTTACCTTAAAAAATTCCCTTGGCTGGTTTTTAATTTTTGAAATTACTTCTTTAAAATGTTGATTATCAGCTATTATTCGAAGAACTTTATGATTCGGAAGGGATATCATCGAGGTGACAGGGGGCGTGTTTGCATTGGAAAAAGTATGGTAAGCGAAATGCGTGTTGGGTGACATATTGTAGCTGTGCGTTCCCGACATGTTTTCCGGTGACAGAAGCTCAGGTTTTCTCGTCCCGTCCATCAGTGTACGGTACAAATAACGCTGGGTGGCATTTTCGGGTGACGCAATGAAGTAAAGGTACTCCTCTTCAGGATCGATACCTTTGACGGAGATGACATCATAATCACCTTTTGTGATCAGCGATGATTTTCCGTCCCTGACCTCAATCCGGTATGCATGGCGCCAGCCGTCACGCTCACTGATCCACAGGAATGCTTTCCCTTTATCGATCCAGCGCCAGTCATCAACCACATCCAGCCAGGCATCATCCTCGTCGGTAAAGATGTTGTCGGCCCTTCCGTTGCTGCTGTTGCAGAGCCACAACCGGTTGGTATTCTGTTTTCTGTTCAGCTGCTGGACAAGGATCTGCCCGGTTTCCTGTGTCCACATCATCCTGGGCAGGTAGTGGTCCTGCGTATCACCCGGGATTTCCAGCCAGGTCACTTTTCCGCCCTCTGAAGGAATGACACCTATGCGGCATGAGGAAGGCGGTTCGCCAACCTTGGGATACTGAACCGGGATAGTGAACGGATACAGTGAATCGGTATTGTTGATCATATAAAATGTCCTGATCCCTGAGGCATCCAGCTGCCAGAAGGCAATGCGTGTTCCGTCGGGGCTCCAGGAAAATCCATCCCTGCAGTGGAACTCCTCTTCATAGACCCAGTCGAACGTTCCATTGATCATTGTCTCTGTCCCGTCGAAGGTCAGCTGAGTGATACGGTGGTTGGAGAGGTCTTCTGTATAGATATTGTTTTTGGAGACATAAGCTACTTTTGTTCCATCAGGAGAGAATTTGGCAAACATCAGCGACGATTCCGGAAGCCCCTGACCCAGTTGGGAAAGACTCCCGCTTTCCCTGTCCAGCAACCAGTAGTCACCCCTGGTATTGGAACGCCAGACGCGCTTTGTATTGGTAAACAACAGGAGTTTTGAGCGATCCTCCGACCAGGCCAGGTCGTCAAAGGATAATGGATTTTCCTCACCTTGTGGAATGAATTTTTCTGCTTCCACCAGTATGCTTTTTTCTCCGGTCGAACTTTCATAGCGAATGACATTCCGTCCGAATTTCACTGTTTCCGACCTTTCGAAGGTCGTATAGGCATTTCCTCCTTCAATCCAGCGGATAGGCATCACGCGGTCCATCATGAAGTCCATGGAGTTGAAAATCCGATCGATGGACAGGAGCGAAGGATCTTCCTGCTTTTCCTGAGCAGTTGCGGGTGCAGAAGAATACAGGCAAATGCATATAGTAACGCTAATGATAAATAGAGGTTTCCAGATCATTTTCATAATAAAAAAATTTGGATTTATAATGGTAATCAATCTTCAAAATTACATTTTTTTAAACTCCTGATGATATTGATCCGTTCCATTTTCACCCCTCTGGGTAAGTGTTTCTTTTGCAGCCATCTACCACACCCAGGATAAGCTTAAATATCCTGTTGCTGAAGAAATTGCATAAATAATTTTTTCATCATAAGGCGAATAATCCGGGTATTTTAGTATTACTTTTGCCTGTCATTTTTTATAAAGCCCATGAACAGGCAGAAATACGCGGTTATTGGGATTGGTCAGTTTGGCGGGGCGATTGCCCGGTCGTTGTCCAAAAGCGGTGCAGAGGTGATGGCGATCGATATTCAGGGAGATCTGGTGGAATCCATTTCCGATGAAGTTGCCTATGCCGTTGCACTGGATGCAACCGATAAAAAAGCGCTTCTTTCGCAGGATATCAAGGATTACCATACCGTTGTTGTCGCTATCGGAGGTAATTTTGAACAGGAGCTTTTATGCATTGTTACCCTGATGGATCTTGGAATCAAGAGGATCATTGCCCGGGCCAGAGGAGCCGCACAGAATCGGATTCTTATGCAATTGGGAATCAAGGAGATATTTTCACCGGAAGATGAAGTAGGGATTATCGTGGCAGAACGGCTTTTAAATCCCAACCTGGTATCGTACCTTCAGTTACCGGATGATTACCGGATCGCGGAACTCATTGCTCCCAAGCGTTGTGTGGGCCGTACTCTCGATGACATTGACCTGCGTGACCGCTACCGATTGAGCCTGGTAACGATAAAAAAAGAAATGATCGTAAAGGTGGATGACGAGCCGGTGGTTGAACAGCATATCGCCGGAGTGCCGGATTCCAAAACGGTTATCGATGAAAAAGACTTTCTGGTGGTATTTGGTAAAAATAAGGATATCGACCGATTCATCGAGATCAACGACTGATATCGCCTTTTCTATCCATTTTTCCCATGAACAACGCCTTCATTAACAGGATCAGGGAACGGATCAATGTTCGTTTATTTACCCATAAAAATCTGGTTCTGCGTTGTCTACGGATCGCCTCCCTCCTGGTTTCGCTTGTAACGATCGCCAGTATCCTTTACTATTACGGTTATCCGAAAACCAGTGAAGCCACTTCCATTGTCAGTATCATTATCACCCTGAGCATTGGCTTTTATATTTTTAAATTTCTCACGCATATTTTCTATGATTTCCATCCGGGCCGCTATATCCGGGAGAATCTGACCGAAGCGCTGATCTTGCTTTTCATACTTCTGATTGCATTATTATACCAGATCTTTAATCTTCCGATCATCAATTTTGTAAGTAATACACTGGGATTCGATATCAGACCCTACGCCCTGCTGTTTGTCCAGCTGTACTTTTTTATCATTGTTGGAATGGAGACGGGGAAGGCAAGTCATAAGCTAAGGCTGTTCGAGCTGGGTCCATCCGCTTTGATGACTCTTTCATTCGTAATATTGATCTCGGCCGGCACACTGTTATTGCTGCTGCCGGAGATGACCCACTCCGGGATCCGCTTTGTGGATGCATTATTCACTTCAACCAGTGCGAGTTGCGTTACAGGATTGTCGACCGTTGATACGGCCACCCATTTTACGTTAAAAGGCCAGATCATCATCATGATCCTCATTCAGCTGGGAGGGATCAATATCGTATCTTTTGCCACCTTCTTTTCAACGTTCTATCGTTCAGAAAGTGTTAAATATCAATCCATTCTGAAAGATTTTCTCAGTACCGGACGGCTTTCCGATACGCGCGACCTGTTGAGGAGGATTGTGTATTTCAGCATCATCATTGAATTGCTCGGAACGGTGCTGATCTTCTTCAGCTGGCATGACCAGATCGTCTTTGCAACCCCCGCCCAACGGGTTTTCTTCTCCCTATTCCACAGTATTTCGGCTTTCAATAATGCAGGATTTTCCCTTTTTTCCTATAATTTAATGCAGCAATGGGTAGCACAGTCGTATAACCTGCATATCTGGATTGCCATGTTAATCTTTCTTGGAGGCATTGGTTTTGCCACATTGGAAGAATTGCTGGCCCTGTTCACCAGCTGGAAAAAACTTCTCAAACCCTGGAAATACCTTTCCATTCCTTCCCGGCTGGTTCTAAAAGTTTCACTCTTGCTGATTCTGGCCGGTATGGCGGTCTTCATTTATGCAGAGCATAGTAATACCTTATCTGGGATGAGTACAAAAGGATTCATTGTGACCAGCCTATTTCAGTCGGTGACTGCCAGAACAGCCGGATTTAATACGGTGGATTTTGCATCCATCACCCAACCCGTCCTGATATTTTTCATCTTTTTGATGTATGTTGGAGCATCTCCCGGAGGAACCGGAGGTGGTATCAAGACTACTACATTCGCCATTATTCTGAAAACGGCCTATGCGACCATACGGGGCAAGAGGAATGTGGAAACCCATCATCACACCATTGCCTTTTCATTGATTGATAAAGCGTATGCGATAGCCTTGTTTGCCCTGTTTCTTATTTTCACTTCTGTATTTCTGTTATCTTTCACTGAACCCGATATGCGGTTCCTACACCTGGCCTTTGAAGAAGTGTCGGCCTTTGGCACCGTCGGACTTTCGACAGGCATCACCCCGCTGCTTTCTGATGCAGGAAAGACCATCATTATATTCAGTATGTTCATCGGAAGGATCGGGCCGCTTACCATGGCATTGTTCCTCAGCCGCCCCATCATTTCCACTCATTACCTGTACCCCGAAATCAAGATGATGGTCGGGTAGCTGAGAGGAGAGAGGAGAAAGGAGAGAGGAGAGATATTTATTTAAGATATTTCCAGTTGTGGGGTTTACCTTCGGTCAGCCAGTCAATGGCAGTGGCCAGTCGTCTCCTGCGGGTTTCTTCTGTTTTGGCATCTTTGATCCATTCCACATATTCCTTCTTATTGGAATAGGAGAACTGATTGAATGTCTGCAAAGCTTTTGGATGAAGAGCAAGTTCATGCTGAAGATAATCAGGGATCACCAGCTCTTTAGACTTACTTGCCGTTTCCTTTTTTACCAGTTTAGTCCCCTTTTCGATCAATTCCACCGCGTCCCTGAGGTACCCGATCAGGATAGGGTCAGAGGGCAAATCCTCCAGGCAGGTTATCTTCCCAAGATTACCCATGGCCGGACGATCGGTGCCTGTGGTGAGTATACCGTGCGGATCCTGCATCTGTGAAGCAAGCCATATGGTAAAAGCGCAGTGCTGCTTAAAAGAAGCCATGCTGCACAAAAATGATTGCTGCAATACATCCAAAATTAAAACATTTCTATATTTTGAATATTCTGCAAAGTTGTTTATTTTCGTTCTTCCAGCTACATCATAATAAAGGTTCACGAATGAAAGCAAATAACCACAAATAACTATGAATTACAAAATTATCCTTCCCATCGCTCTGTTGATTCTGTCCGCTTGCTCAAATCCCCATCGCGAAAAAGAGTCAAATGCCTTCCCTGACCTTCAGGGCATCTACCTGGGCCAGAAACTGCCGGGGGATACGGTCAGGATGTTTGCACCAGGCATCATCAGCACCGGGATGGAAGAACGGGATGCCGCCTTTGTAAATGATGGAAAAGAATTCTTTTTCACCCGGATCATTGATTCTGTATATACTATCTTTCACTCGGAAGAGTACGATGGCAGGTGGACCGAACCTAAAGTGGCTTCTTTTTCAGGCAGATATGATGATGCTGAGCCCATTTTCTCCACCTATGGGCATGGATTGTATTTTATCTCCAATCGGCCGTCCGAAGGAAAATCCTTTAATAAGAGAGATTTTAATATCTGGTACACGTATAGTACAATGGAAGGCTGGATGGAGCCACAACCCATTGGAGCTCCTGTCAATACGGATCAAATGGAATTTTTCCCTTCTGTTACCCGGGATGGCACCCTGTATTTCGGAAGAAGTGATGAACTGAACGACCGGTCTGACATTTTCAGGAGCAGGAGAATTGAGGGAAAGTTCAGCGAACCCGAGAAATTGCCCGATATCATCAACGGACCCGAAAATCCCTTCAATGCCTGCATCGCTCCTGACGAGAGTTACCTGATCTTTTGCGCATACCGTAGCGATTCATCCTATGGCAGGAGTGATTATTACATCAGTTTCCGCGATGAGGATGATAGCTGGAGTAAACCTGTCAATCTGGGGCCGGGGATAAACACTTCCGGTGATGAATATTCGCCGCACATAACCCCTGGTGGCAAGTATTTCTTCTTTTGCACCAACGGCAATCCCCGGCAGTTCACGGATCCCTCGGAACTGATCGATACCGGCATCAGGCCATATGCTACTTCCGCCGGTTCATTGCAGGGAAGAGGCATTCCGCTCAACGGCAGCTGCGATATCTACTGGATCGAAACCCACACCCTTATCAAGAAGCTGAAAAAGTAAACACGGTTTAACGGTTCCTGCCTTTTTGTCATTCCTGATGATTTGGCCTATGGATTGATCCCTTCAATCCCTCATCAAATCCCTATTAAATCATCTTATGGATGAATTTTCAAGGATCATTATCGGATCCATACAAAAAGTAAAGAATTCAGTTGTCAAAATCGATGTGTACAGGAAGAGAGGAAACCGCACTGAGCATGCCGGAACGGGATCCGGCTTTGTGTTTTCCAGCGATGGTCTGACCTTTACCAACAGCCATGTCCTATCGGTCGGCGAAAACCTGCGGGTCACCCTCCTTGACGGGACAGTAGTGAATGCAGAGCTCACCGGCAAGGATCCGGACTCCGATATTGCCATCATCAAACTGTTGAACGGGGGTTTTTCGGTCGCCGAGCTTGGTGATTCGGATGAACTTCAGATCGGGCAGTTCCTGGTTGCCATCGGTAATCCGCTGGGGTACCAGCATTCGGTATCGACGGGTGTGCTCAGCGCTGTGGGACGAACGCTGCGGACGGCCAGCGGAAGGCCCATTGACAATGTTCTTCAGACCGACGCACCCCTGAATCCTGGCAGTTCGGGGGGACCCCTGATCAACACCGATGGTTTGGTGATCGGCATCAATACCGCCATCATACAGGGTTCCCAGGGACTGAGCTTTGCCATTGCCATCAACACGGCAAAAGAAGTAGCCGAGCATCTGATCCGGGAGGGAAAGGTCAGAAAGGCCTATCTTGGGATACTGATCCAGGAGATAGAGTTACACCCCCGCACGATCAGTTTCCATAAACTGGTTTCCACCAAAGGACTCCTCATTACAGGTGTGGATTCTCCCTCCCCGGCAGCCATGGCCAACCTTCAGAAAGGGGATATTCTTATTGAACTGGATGGTAATCCTATCACCACCACCTCCTCCCTGTTCAGGCTTCTTACCAGCGACCGGATTTTAAAGCAGGTCACAGTAAAGGTCATACGGCAAGGATCCATCGCCGAGGTCAATATCCTCCCGCAAGAGAAGAAAGCAGCCTGAGAGGGAAGGCTCTGAATCAGAAAAAACACTAATTTTGCGCCCTCTTTTTACAGACACTTATGAAACCGGCTTATACGATTGGGCTTCTTATCTTGTCAAACGTCTTCATGACCCTTGCCTGGTACGGTCATCTGAAGTTCAGGGATATGAAAGGATTCAGCACACTTCCTTTGCTGGCAGTGATCCTCATCAGCTGGGGAATAGCCCTGTTTGAATATTTTTTCCAGGTTCCTGCCAACCGCTTCGGATACAAAGGAAACGGAGGATCTTTTTCCCTCGTCGAACTGAAGGTCATCCAGGAGGTGATCACCCTTCTCGTATTTATGCTCTTTACGCTAATGGTATTCCGGAACGAAACGTTCCGCATCAATCATCTCATAGGATTTGTCTTTATCATACTGGCTGTGTATTTTGTATTCAAAAAATAACGGATTACCAGCTATTTACAGCAAAAACAGATCATGCATTTACATAACCTCAGAAATATAGGTATTGCGGCACACATTGATGCAGGGAAGACTACCGTCACAGAACGGATCCTGTTTTATACGGGAACCACACGTAAGATGGGAGAAGTTCATGATGGGCAGGCAACCATGGATTTCATGAAGCAGGAGCAGGAACGGGGCATCACCATTGCATCGGCAGCCATTACCTGCTCTTGGAAAGGATCGCAGATCAATCTGATCGACACTCCCGGCCATGTGGATTTTACGATCGAGGTGGAGCGCTCCCTGCGCGTCATCGACGGACTGGTTGCTGTGTTTTGTGCGGTTAGCGGTGTGGAATCCCAGAGCGAGACCGTTTGGCATCAGGCTGACCGTTACAAGGTACCCCGCATTGCCTTCATCAATAAAATGGACCGGAACGGAGCAGATTTTCATGAGGCAGTAACCATGATGAACCGGCATCTCGATGCCAACGCCGTAGCCTTTCATCTGCCCATGGGTACTGAAGAAGATTTTATGGGTATCCTTGATGTCGTCGAACAAAAAGCGATCCTGTTCAATGGAAAGGATTGTACGATAACCAACATTCCTCCTGAATACCGTGAGAGAGCAGCAGAAGCCAGATTGCACCTGATCGAAAAAATTGCCGAGTTTGATGACTCAGTCATGGAGTTGTTTCTTGAGGACAAGGAGGTTCCGGTTGATCAGATCAAAGCGGTCACCCGCCAGGCCACCCTGAAAATGATGATAACCCCCGTATTCTGCGGAGCCGCCTATAAGAATAAAGGTATTCAGCAGTTGCTCGATGCAGTGGTTGACTACCTGCCATCACCCCTGGATGTCGGGGCAGTTGTCGGACTTGATACCGATGATCCTGAAAAATCGCATACGCGGTATCCTTCGGTAAAATCACCTTTTACCGCACTGGCGTTCAAACTGATCCATGATCCGTTCGTGGGGCAGCAGACCTTTATACGCATTTACTCAGGGCAGTTAAAAAGCGGGATGACTGTTCTGAATTCCACCCGGGATAAACAGGAACGCATCAGTCGGATCCTGCGCATTCATGCCAAGGACAGGGAGGAGATCAGTGAGGCGGGTCCCGGAGAGATCGTAGCGCTGATCGGAATGAAATTCACCAAAACGGGTGATACCCTTTGCGACACGGAGCATCCGCTTCACCTGGAATCCATTCAGGTACCGCCCTCGGTGGTGGAGCTTAAGATCACACCTGCCAGCCGTACCGACCAGGGAAAACTGGGTGAAGCCCTGAACAAACTAACCAGCGAGGATCCTTCCTTTCATGTCAGGTTCGATGAGGAAACGGAAGAAACCATCATCGCAGGAATGGGCGAGCTGCATCTGGAGATCATTGTGGACCGGCTGCTGCATGAACATAAAGTGGAGGTGAAAGTGGGTGAACCCTCCGTGGCCTACCGGGAAACCATTGCAGCGGAGGTTGAGGCTGAATATCGCCATGTCAAACAGACCGGCGGAAAGGGACAGTTCGCACAGGTGCTTTTCCGCATGGAGCCCAATGAGGGCAAAGGGTACGAATTTATCGACAAGATCAAGGGAGGCGCCATCCCGCTGGAATTCATCCCATCCGTAGATAAAGGGATCCGGAAAACCATGGCAGATGGTATCCTGACAGGATTTCCCATCGTTGATGTCAAAATTGTGCTGCTGGATGGGAAATATCATCCTGTCGACTCATCTGACCTGGCCTTTCAAACCTGCGCATCCATCTGTTTCAAGAGGGGCTTCATGAAGGCCAATCCCATCGTAATGGAACCGGTCATGAAAGTTGAGATCAATACCCCGGATGAGTACATTGGCGAGATCGTGGGTAATCTTAACCGCCGGAGAGGGAAAGTGGAGTCGATGCGAAGATTCAGGAAAGGATCACAGAAACTGGTGAGCATTGTCCCTTTGAATGAAATGTTTGGCTATGCCAATCAGCTCAGGAACCTGACCAGCGGCCGGGCCAACTATTCCATGGATTTCTACCGCTATATGCCCGTTTCGAGGACTCAGCAGGATGAGATCATTAAAAAGCTGGGGGAAAAAAGATAGTCATTCATGGTCATTCGTGGTCATTCATGGATTTTCGTTGTAATTAATTGTTATTCATTGTCATAGAATATTAGAATCCTCCACTGAAATCCCGTAGGGATGCCAGTATGGTAGTAGTGGTCAAAAATTCATGTATGAATAAAATGGTATATATTTCGACCAAGGTTTGCAAGACCAGCGATATCGGGGTAAAAGGCAACCTGTTCGGCGGGACGATGCTGTCGTGGCTTGACGAAGCGGGCGCTTCATTGGCAAGTTATATCTGCTCAACACCAAATATGATTACCCTTAAAATGGATGAGGTAATCTTCAAGAAACCTGTCAAAATGGGTCAGCACATCCGGATTTACGGGGAGGTGACACGTGTCGGAACTTCCTCCATCACGCTGCTGGTGGAAGCACGACGCTGCGATTTTCCGAGCCATCTGGAAGAAACCGTCTGCTCAACCTTCATCACCTTTGTGAAGATTGATGATGAGGGTAAGGCCATGGCAATCGAAGCCGACCTCAGAGAAAAACTGAACAGGGAGTACCTTTAATAAGAGCAAAGAGCAAAAGTATTCTTGACGAAGAAGTACAACCTGAAGCTAATCTGGACTGAGTCTAAATTAAATTTCCCCCTAAGAATCACGCAAAACCGTTGTAATTTTGCAGTCCACTTTATAGTCATGTCTTTCCACTGCCATCATAGCACACTTTACCACAACAACGGCAAGGGCCTTTACGCCTGCTGGATGTGCTAGGTTAACGCTGGTCCGTTCCCTGCGGGATCCTTTTTCCATTTTTTTTACGCGAAACATTTTCACCGTGAAAGGAATCATCTTCGATATAAAACATTATTCCATCAACGATGGACCGGGCATCCGGACAACCGTGTTTTTCAAGGGATGTCCGCTGCGGTGTTGGTGGTGCCATAATCCGGAAAGCCAGTCAAAACATGAGGATGTGGTGATCAAGGAACGATCGCTGGATGGGAGGTCATTCCGTGTCGAAGAGATATCTGGCAGATGGGTGGATGCCGTGGAGGTGATGAAAGAAATCGAAAAGGATGGTATTTATTATGATCAGTCGGGCGGAGGGATCACCTTTTCGGGGGGCGAGCCGTTGATGCAGCCGGAATTCCTCCTGGAACTGCTAAGGATGTCAAAAGAGAAAGGATACCATACCGCTCTTGACACTTGCGGGCATGTCTCCTTCCCAATCCTGGAGCAGGTTATGGATGACGTGGATCTTTTTCTGTACGATCTGAAACTCATTGACTCAGCATCTCATCTTAAGTATACGGGAGTACCCAATGATCGGGTGCTGGAAAACCTGATGGAGCTATCAGCAAAGAAAAAAAACATCATCATACGCATCCCTGTCATCCCGGGAATAACGGATACCCCAGTCAATATCCAGGCCCTAAGGGATCTTTTCCTGGAATTGAATGGACTGGAGCAAGTCGATCTGTTACCCTATCACCGGATAGCAAAAAGCAAATATCAAAGATTAAAAATGAATTACAGACTGGAAGAACTGCAGGAACCATCGCTGGAGAGGCTCAATGAGCTAAAGGAAGTCTTTGAGCGGATCGGGATGAAGGTGACGGTTGGCGGTTGACGGTCAGCAGTCAGCAGTCAGCAGTCAAAGGTAATAACCACGAATAACCACAAATCCCCATGAACCCACGCATAACCAAACTTCGTGAACAGAGTCTTAAAGCCGTCAACCGCATTTCTGCGGAACGTGCGCTCCTGGTGACAGACTTTTATCAAAGCGACCTGGCTCAGCAGGTTTCTGTACCTGTAAAAAGGGCCCTGACGTTCAAGTACATCCTTGAGCACAAAAGGATCTGTATCAACGAAGGCGAACTAATCGTCGGTGAAAGAGGACCTGCTCCCAAGGCAACTCCTTCCTATCCGGAAGTCTGTCTGCACTCCCTGCAGGACCTGGATATCCTGAACAGCCGACCGAAGGTGTCGTTCAAAGTGGATGACGAAACGCGAAAAGCATACGAAGACATCATCATCCCGTTCTGGAGGGGAAAAAGTAATCGTGAACGGCTGTTCCGTGAAATGGACCAGGCCTGGATCGACAGCTACCAGGCAGGCGTCTTTACTGAATTCCAGGAACAGCGTGCCCCCGGACATACCGTGCTGGGAGGGAAAATCTACAGGATGGGTTTTCTGGATCTGAAGGCACAGATCCGGCAGAATATGGAAAAGCTTGATTTTTATAACGATCCGCAGGCTATGGACAAGCGGGAGGAGCTGCGTGCCATGGAGATTGCCGCTGATGCGCTGATCCTTTATGCCGAACGTCATGCACTGGAGCTGGAGAAGCTTGCCGACGGTGAACCGGATCCCGCCCGGAAAGCGGAGCTGAACGATATGGCAACCATCTGCCGCCGTGTTCCTGCCCATGCTCCCCGCACCTTCCATGAAGCCCTTCAATACTACTGGTTTGTGCACCTGGGTGTCATCACCGAGACCAACCCCTGGGACTCCTTCAATCCGGGACGGCTCGACCAGCACCTGTATCCGTTCTATAAAAGGGAGACAGAGGCGGGTACGCTCACTAAAGAAAGAGCAACAGAGATCCTGCAATCCTTCTGGGTGAAGTTCAACAACCACCCGGCCCCCCCCAAGGTAGGGGTGACAGCACTGGAAAGCAACACCTACACGGATTTTGCGCTGATCAACGTGGGCGGTCTCACAGCTGACGGAAAGGATGCCGTCAATGAGATGAGCTACCTGATCCTTGACGTGATCGAGGAGATGCGCCTGTTGCAGCCCAGTTCGATGGTGCAGATAAGCAAGCAGAATCCGGATAACCTGCTGAAGAGAGCAGCCAGGATCCTGAAAACCGGTTTTGGCCAGCCATCCATCTTCAATACCGATTCCATCATTCAGGAGCTGATGCGTCAGGGCAAATCCATTGAAGACGCGCGTAACGGCGGTGCCAGCGGATGCGTGGAGAGCGGCGCCTTCGGTACCGAAGCCTACTGGCTGACCGGGTACTTCAACCTGACCAAAGTGCTGGAGATCGCCCTGAACAACGGCACCGATCCGCGGACTGGTAAACAAATCGGATTGCTGACAGGAGATGTCACGTCTTTTACGTCATTTGACCAGATCATGGAAGCTTTTAACAAACAGCTCCGTCATTTCATTGATATCAAAATCAAAGGCAACAACATTATAGAAAAACTATTCGGAGATTATATTCCGGTGCCTTTCCTTTCGCTGCTGGTGGATGACTGCATTGATAATGCACAGGATTACAACCGTGGGGGAACCCGTTACAATACCAGTTACATTCAGGGAGTCGGACTGGGAAGTATCACGGATATCCTGACTTCCCTCAGGTACAACGTTTTCGATACAAAAAAGCTGACAATGGCTGAAATGCTGGATGCCCTGAGGTCGAACTTTGAAGGAAATGATGAGCTGAGATTCGATTTGGTCTATAACACTCCCAAGTATGGCAACGATGATGATTATGCCGATCAGCATGCAGTCAGCGTATTCAACATGTTCTACCAGGCTGTGAATGACCGGCCCACGGCAAGAGGCGGAAAATTCCGGATCAACATGCTGCCCACCACCAGCCATGTTTATTTTGGCAGTGTCATTGGTGCCACACCCGACGGCCGAAAAGCCGGCCTGCCCCTGTCGGAGGGGATCTCTCCCTTCCAGGGCTCCGATAAAAAAGGACCCACGGCCGTGTTGAAATCCGCTGCCCGGATCGATCACTTAAAGACCGGAGGAACGCTGCTCAACCAGAAGTTCACACCACAGCTCTTTGAAGGGGAACGGGGAATCGAAAGCCTGGTACAGCTGATCCGGAGCTATTTCCGCATGGATGGGCATCATATCCAGTTCAACGTGGTGAATGCCGACACCCTGAGGGATGCGCAGAAATATCCCGAGAAGTACCAGGACCTGATCGTGAGGGTGGCGGGTTACAGCGATTACTTCAACGACCTGGGGAAAGATCTGCAGGATGAGATCATCCGCCGGACAGAGCATACAGCGTTTTAAATCGGGAGAGGTACCTGAGTTCCTTCCCCACAGAATCTCCATGAAAACGACGATCGTTAAATCCGAACTCCTGCTGCTGCTGGCAGCCCTGATCTGGGGCTTTGCCTTTACGGCACAGCGGGTGGGGATGGAGTACATGGGTCCATTCCTTTTCAATGGTATACGTTTCGGGCTGGGAGCGCTGGTGCTGGGTGCTTTCATCTTCATCCGGAAAAACAGGGAAATCGATATCCGTCCGGAATTTCTTCAGGATCATCGAAAAACCCTGGTCAGGGGCGGGATCATTGCAGGACTCCTGGTATTTGCAGGAGCAACACTTCAGCAGACGGGCATGATCTATACCACCGCCGGGAATGGAGGCTTCATCACAGGATTGTATGTCGTCTTTGTTCCGATCCTGGGACTGTTCATCCGTCACCGGCCGTCCATCTATGTATGGATAGGTGCACTTCTGGCCGCTACCGGAATGTACTTCCTGAGTGTCACCGGCAACTTTCACAACTCGAAGGGTGACCTTTATGTTCTGGGATGTGCTTTTGTATGGGCGTTTCACGTGTTGTACATCGGGCACGTCTCTCCCCGTGTGGATGCGCTGAAGCTGGCCCTGATGCAATATATCATCACGTCATTACTCAGTCTGGTGATCGCTGTCCTTATTGAAAAGATCGTATGGCAGGCCATCGTGGATGCAACGGTTCCCCTTCTTTATGGCGGGGTATTCTCCGTGGGTATTGCCTATACCCTGCAGATCGTGGGGCAGAAAAAGGCACCGCCGGCCCATGCAGCGATCATTTTAAGCTCTGAGGCTGTCTTTGCGACGTTCGGCGGATGGCTGATCCTGCATGAGGTGCTGTCGTCGCGCGCGCTGCTGGGCTGCGCGCTGATGCTGGCAGGAATGGTGCTGGCGCAGATTAGGATTAAAGATGTAGCGAAGTAGCGATGGAGCGATGTAATGATATTCGAAGTAATTTTACATCTTTACATCTCTAAATGAATATGAAACTAATCCCTGCCTATGCACCGCCGCCTTCCTGGCCGGTGATCACGACCATCGACATGCACACCGGCGGTGAGCCGCTGCGGGTCATAACCGGCGGACTGCCGGATATCAAGGGAAAATCGATCCTGGAGAAGCGCCGGTACTTCCGCGATCATTTTGATCATCTCCGTACAGGATTGATGTGGGAACCCCGCGGCCACGCTGATATGTACGGGGCGATCCTGACGGAGCCCACTACCGAAGATGCTGATTTTGGTGTTTTTTTTATCCACAATGAGGGTTACAGTACCATGTGCGGACATGCCATCATCGCACTGACCAAGCTGGTGCTCGACACAGGCATGATCGAGAAAGAAGGAAATGAACCGGAGCTCATCATCAATGCTCCTCCGGGCAAGATCTTTTCGAAAGGATACAGGGAAGATGGGATCGTGAAAAAGACCTCGTTCCGGAATGTTCCGTCGTTTCTTTTGTTGAGGGATGAGACGGTGGATGTGAGTGGGATAGGGAAAGTACGGTTTGACGTGGCATTTGGAGGCGCATTCTATGCATTCGTTGGGGCTGCAGACCTTGGAGTGAAAATGGTCCCCGGTGAGTTCAACCGGCTGATCGATTTTGGCCGGCGCATTAAACTGGCTGTCATGGAACATTACCCGATTATACATCCTTTCGAGGAAGATCTGAGCTTTTTGTACGGTACGATCATCACGGGCACTCCAGAGGATGCATCCCATTACAGCCGGAATGTCTGTATCTTTGCCGACGGGGAGGTGGATCGCTCGGCGACGGGTTCCGGAGTAAGTGCCAGGGCAGCATTGCACTTCGAAAAAGATGGATTGAGGACTGGCGAGGTGATTACGATTGAAAGTATCCTGGGGACCACCATGGATGTCAGCATCACAGAAGTGACCACTTTCGGGCCTCACCGGGCCGTAGTTCCCGAGGTGAGCGGAACAGCACATTTTACGGGCCGGCATTCGTTCTGGTTCGATCCGGAGGATCCGCTGGGGAGAGGATTTATATTCAGGTGAAGATTGACGAACAGAGGAACAAGGATTTTTGATTTCTGACTTGAATTCAGAAATCAAAAATCAACACTCCTCTGTTGAATATTCAATAAATTAAGTGCTTATGAAGAAATCATTTCTATTGATCTGTGTTATGTTATCGTGGACTGGAGCCTATTCCCAATCCACCGATCCCCAGATCGCCCTGCTCGAGTCATTTTTAAAGAACCGGCCTGATGTCAGTTTCGACACCATCGCCCATCATCCGCACTTCAGCAAAGCCTATGTCCTGAAGATTACCCAGCCGGTGGATCATCACCATCCCGACGGAGCCACATTCTCACAGCGTGTATTCCTTTTCCACAGGGATTTCTCGCGACCGATGGTTTTTGTAACCGAAGGATACGGGGCCGGGTATTCCATTTACCCCCGGTCGATCAATGAGCTGACCGGGTACCTGGATGCCAACCAGATCGTGGTAGAACACCGTTATTTCGGAGAATCGGTACCTGATCCGCTTGACTGGCAGTACCTTGACATTGAGCAGGCTGCAGCCGATCACCACCGCGTGGTGGAGCTGTTCAAGGGACTCTACTCCGCCCGATGGCTGAACACCGGTATCAGCAAGGGAGGGCAGACGACCATGTATCACCGGTACTTTTATCCCGATGACGTGGACGCTTCGGTAGGCTATGTATGCCCGCTGAACTTCTCCATCCAGGATGCCCGTATCTACGACTTTATGCAAAAGGTGGGCAGCCAGGAGTGCCGCGACCGGATTTACCAGTATCAGGTGGAAATGCTGAAAAATAAGGCCATATATTATCCTGTCTATCAAAAAAAGGCCGAAGAAAAAAAATTTACCTACCAAAAGGTGGGTATGGAAAAGTCGTATGAGATGACCATCATGGAGTATGCCTTTGCTTTCTGGCAGTGGGGACGGTGGTCGTGCGACTCCATCCCGGTTCCTGCCAAATCCCCTGATGAGATGGTGAAACACCTGGATGTCGTGGCAGGCATCGACTGGCTTTCAGATGAAGGGATAAATCAATACCTTCCGTTCTATTATCAGGCAATGACCGAGATTGGTTTCTATGGCTACGATGTGGATCCGTTCAGGGGATTGGTCAGTTCGACGGAGGATATTACGTTCTCTTTTACGGCACCGGAAGGCACTGAGGTAAGATATGACCCTGTCCCCATGGAAAAAGTGGATCATTTTATACGTCATGATGCCCAACGCATGCTTTTCATCTATGGACAGTATGACCCATGGGCAGCGCCTGCTGTGCAACCTTCGGGGAAAAACGAGGTCGTGGTGATCTACAAACCCCAGGGAGCGCATTCATCAAGGATCGGAACCCTTCCTGCGGATCTGCAGGAAAAAGCTTTTACACTTCTGGAGAAATGGATGGACGTGGAGATTGAGAGGAGAGAGGAGAAATAAAAGGAGTATGCTCAACATTAGGAATATTGCGATCATTGCACATGTGGATCATGGAAAGACCACGCTGGTGGATAGGATCCTGCACCAGGTGAAGCTTTTCAGGGATAATCAGGAGGTCAGGGATCTGATCCTGGATTCGAATGAACTGGAGCGGGAACGGGGAATCACCATCCTGTCAAAAAATGTGTCCGTAAGGTATAAGGGGGTGAAGATCAATATTATAGACACACCTGGACATGCTGATTTCGGGGGGGAAGTGGAACGGGTGCTGAATATGGCAGACGGGGTTTTACTGGTAGTGGATGCGTTTGAAGGCCCCATGCCCCAGACCCGGTTTGTTTTGCAGAAAGCCCTGCAGCTGGGACTGAAACCGGTTGTGGTCATCAATAAGGTGGACAAACCCAACTGTTCGCCTGATGAAGTGCATGAAGCCGTTTTTGAGCTGATGTACAATTTGGATGCAACCGAAGAACAGTTGAGCTTCCCGACGGTATATGGCTCCTCCAAACAGGGCTGGATGTCGGATGACTGGCTGAAACCAACCCAGGATGTAAGTTATTTGCTGGATATCATTCTTGAGCACATCCCCCCGCCTTCCCCGGTAGAGGGTACATTGCAGATGCAGATCAGTTCGCTCGATTATTCCTCTTACCAGGGACGCATTGCGGTTGGCCGTATATCCCGTGGTGTGATGAAGGCCGGAATGACCGTTTCGCTGGTTAAAAATGATGGAAAGGTCTATAAATCAGTCATTAAAGAGCTCTATCTTTTTGAGGGACTGGGCAAGGAGAAGGTCAAGTATGAAGTCGGGGCAGGTGAGATCTGTGCGGTCTTTGGCCTCGACAATTTTGATATAGGTGATACCATCGCTGATCCTGAAAATCCGGAAGCGCTCGTAAGGATCAACGTGGATGAGCCGACCATGAGTATGCTCTTTACGATCAATACTTCTCCTTTTTTCGGGCGGGAAGGTATCTATGTGACCTCCCGACATCTGCGCGAGCGCCTCTTCCTGGAGACTGAGAAGAATCTGGCCTTAAGGGTCCAGGAGACGGATTCTCCCGAAAAACTGATCGTTTACGGGAGAGGGATCCTTCATCTGTCGATATTGGTGGAGACCATGCGGCGGGAGGGATATGAGTTTCAGCTGGGTCAGCCCCATGTGGTCGTCCGGGAGATCAACGGACAGAGGTATGAACCCATCGAAGCCCTGACCGTTCTGGTACCCGAACCCTTTTCAGGAAAAGTGATCGACATCGTCACACGGAGAAAAGGAGAGATCGATCATATCGATATGAGGAAGGACCGCGTTGTGCTTGAATTCTCCATTCCCGCACGGGGACTGATCGGACTGACCAATCCCATCCTTACCGCCACCGAAGGTGAAGCTGTGATCGCTCACCGGTTCAAGGCCTTTGAGCCCTGGAAGGGAGAACTGCTGACCCGTCGCAACGGATCACTGATCGCCATGGAAACCGGAACGGCTGTGGCCTATTCCATCGATAAGCTCCAGGACAGGGGCCGGTTTTTCATTGAGCACAATGACGAAGTCTATGCCGGGCAGGTGATTGGTGAAAATACCCGATATGAAGATATTGTTGTCAATGTTGTCAAAACGAAGAAGCTTACCAATATGCGGGCTTCAGGCGCTGATGATAAAGCCATCATCATCCCGGCAACGAAATTCACCCTGGAAGAGGCTATGGAATATATTAACGAAGATGAATATGTTGAAGTAACGCCCAAATCCATCCGGTTACGCAAGATCATCCTGGATGAGACCGAACGAAAACGCAGCAGGAAAATAGCGCCATGACAGAGGTCGCCTCTGGTTTCAATCAAATCCTAACGATCCGCAGGGATTTTTTTTATTCAAACGCAGGCATAGCTCCCTGCTGAAATTGATCTTGATGGCCGCGTAGAAGTTTATTCCTGTGAAATCCGAGAAATGAAAAAATCCTCCAAGATGGTCTGTCCCAAGGGTAAAACTTCTGAACCGGGCGGATAATCCTACCCTGGGTGTGGTGAAATAATAGAGTGATACGGGGAGAGAGACCTCCAGTGCATTTGTTTCGTACCGGCCAGTCACAACCACCTGTGGCGGGCGGTATACCTGAGCGATGCTGTACATGACCGGTATGATGATCGTAGAATTAACGTACCATTTCTTTTTAAAATGATAATCCAGCTGTGCGCTGATGGCTGTGGGCAGATAGACGGTTATCTGATCGCCGACCAGTGAGCGGGTCGAATCACCGGCATAAAATCTTCTGCTGAGGTCACGCATGAAGGAATTGAGGTTATTGAATTCGGCATTGTTGATATATTCCCAGTAATGATGTACGTCGTCGAAAAGATGCTTCTGTGCATTTTCCCGGAAGGTGACCCATCCGATGTCGATCACCGAGATGCCCAGACGGTAATGGTAATCTTCATACGGCTGCTCGCACCGGTACTTATATTTTGATTTTGAAGGATTTTTCCTTAATTTCAGGTAAGTGACGCCCAGGCTTACAGAATAGCCTCCTCCCCTGAACAATCCACCCGGGCTTGAAAAGTCATTGTTGTCATAATCCATTGGCAATGAGAATCCAATGTGACCATCGAAATTGTGGATGTTGGCCGTTAAATTGACATCAGCAGTGTCGCTTTCATCCCTGACAAGATAGGCTATACGGTGCCCGTAGAGGTAAGCTCCGGCATATCCTAAAGTCCGGCTAAGGGTGATCCCGACTGTCCATCGGTCTCTCGAGTCTCTATTAAGAATACGTGCATAGCCGATACCAACCTCTGCCCAGGTCAGATGAACCGAGCTAAAGCCTTCCCCGTCATACTCAACATCATGCTGGGGTGCGTACCAGAGGTCCTCGTAAATGAAATTGGCCATATGCCAGGGCAATCTCCAGGCCATCGTCGTCGACCGGATCGAGGTAAAGAAGGAGAAGGCATGCTCGTCTTGCGCCAGCATGAAGGAGGGTCCGTTGATGCGGAATGACTGATCGATCTGTTTGCGTTTATGATCCGAGTCGGGACGGCGGGCAAACAACAAATCATCCTGCCCGTAGGTGGGGAGATCAGAGCCGGGAGTGATGTACTTCAGGAAACGATAGTCCTCCTTTGGGATGAAGAGATAGTTGTTCTGAAGAAAGATATCCAGCGACAGGATATGGAAATCATGGAACAGCTTTGCGTTGACAGGGGAGCTGGGATTGATCTGGGAACCAAGCACACCAGCATAATTGCTGTTGACGATACCCAGCATCTCCTGAGCGGAAAGGGCCGTCATCCCACCGAAAATCCTGATGAAGATCAGGAATAATTGCAGATGGAAGGTTTTATGTATGCGATATGAGGAGGCCGTGAGAGCTTCTGGTTTACCTAATAACGCCGGAATAGCCGGATTATTTGGCTATGAAAGGATTTGGCGTGGATTTCCTGGCATTTTGTGTATTTTTGGAATGATTTCCAATAGAATAAAGGAATGAAGCTTGAAATCACTGTCAATTCAGTAACATCTGCCCTTCTGGCACAGGAAGGAGGTGCAGACAGGATCGAGTTATGTGAGAATTTCCATGAGGGGGGAACCACACCCGGTATGGGTAGCATTGCAAAAGCCAGAGAATGTCTGCAGGTTGACCTTTTTGTGATGATCCGGCCCAGGGGAGGGGATTTCCATTATTCAGAAATGGAATTCGAAATCATGAAAAAGGATATCCTGTCGGTCAGGGAGCTGGGCGTGGATGGGGTTGTGCTGGGTATGTTGAATCTCGACGGAACCATTGATCGCGAGCGCACTTCCGAATTGGTCGCTATCAGCCGCCCGATGCAGGTTACTTTTCACCGGGCTTTCGACCTGACCGTTGATCCCTTTGCGGCCCTTGAAGAGGTCATCGACACAGGGATTGACCGTATCCTTACATCGGGCCTGGCCCCATCGGCACCCCAAGGAGCTGCAATCCTGGCGACGCTTGTGAAACTGGCCGGCAACCGGATCATCATAATGCCTGGTTCGGGTATCAATGAAAACAATATCCTTGAACTCTGCAGGCTCACGCGAGCCAGGGAGTATCATGCCTCGCTCAGGACACGAAGAAAAAGCGATATGCTGTTTCAGCGGGAAGGGATCTTTATGGGTGATCCCGGACACTCCATTCATACCTACGACATGGCATCACCCGGAAGGATTAGCCTTATGAAGAAGATCATGTCCAGTCTACCGGATATGCCTCTTCTCTCATAATCACTCGCTGGGATCACTCATACACCATTTTTATCCTTATCTTTGCTGAAATTATCCATTTCGTATGAAACCTGAATTTATCTGTCCCTATTGCAAGGGATACCTCAAACCCAACACCAAGATCATCCTGTCCGCAAGGAAAAAGGATGGCACACGGGGAGTGATCTTATTCAATCCCAAACTGGGAGCCTACGACATTATCAAACACCGGACATTTTACCTGACCAGAGGAGAGCACCTTGACATTCTTTGCCCTCTCTGCCATGCCAACCTGACCGATCATACCATCAGTGACTCACTGGTCAGGATACTGATGATCGATGAAGATGGTGTGGAGTGCTCCATCTACTTCTCTGAAATTTATGGAGAGCAGTGTACGTATAAAATTTCCGGAGGATCGGTCGAGACGTTTGGAGAAGATGCGGACACCTATCAGAATTTCTGGGGTGCAATACCCAGATACTGATTTAGTTTCAATATCCATGACACTTGATTTCTCTTTTGTAATTGCCTGAGTCACCCGCTCAGGTATACAACCATTGGATTTTTTACTTCCCGATTGAAAGAATGGCATCAAATTAGCGAGAGCCCTCGCCTTCTTAAAGCAGTGCTGGGAATTTCATGCAGATTTATAAAATTTAAAACCAAAAAGATAAAAAGATAGTGTAATTTTGCCAACCTTTTTAATTGTAACTGAATTGCATGATTTAATGGACAGACTAGCCCGAAATATTATCAAGTACAGATGGGTGACCATCATCACCGTTGTCGTACTTACTCTTTTTCTTGGTTTGCAGATCAAAGACCTCCGCCTTAATCCGGATGTGATCAGTTCCTTACCGGATACCGATCCGGATGCTGTTCTGTTAAAACAGATCAGCGAGGAATTTACGGTGAATAACATGGGGATGGTCATTATCGAAACGGAGGATGTCTTCACCATGGATGTTCTGGAGCATGTCAGGATGATCACCGACACCCTGACCATGACACCGGGTGTTGCCTCCGCAATGAGCCTGACCAACGTGACAGAAATCAGTGGGGGAGAGGAAGGCCTCCAGATCGGTAAGCTGGTGGATCCCTATGATCTGCCTGACACACCTTCAGAACTTGAAGATTTACGAAACAGGGTTTATGAAAAGGGAACGTACACGGGGACGATGATCTCGGAAGATGGGACCTCCACCGTGATCATCTTTACACTGGCCGAAGGATCGGATGTTAAAACAGTTGCCCGGGAGATCATACAAAAGACGAAAGCAATGAATCTGCCTGAAAAGGTGTATTTCAGCGGATCACCCATAATAGCAACCCACATTTCCGATGTAATGATCGCCGATCTGAAGCGATTGATCCCGATTGCCTTTGTGCTCATCGTTCTGGTTCTCTTTCTGGGTTTCCGTTCAGCCAGAGGAGTCATCTTTCCCCTGCTGACTACCATCATCGCGATTGTCTGGACCATTGGCCTGATGGCACTGACCGGATTCGAGATGTCGATGATATCCAGCGATATTCCCATTATATTACTGGCAGTGTGTACTGCATACACGATCCATGTGATGAATAAGATCAATCAGGAAAGGGAAAAAAACTGGAAAAAAGCCACGCTCAAAGGCCTGCAATACATCATCCAGCCTGTGTTTCTTGTGGCCCTGACCACTGCGATCGGATTCCTGTCATTCGTTTTCGGCACATACCTCAACATGATCCGGGATTTTGGTATTTTCACTGCACTGGGTACTTTCTTCGCCTTTTTACTTACGATCTTCTTTGTTCCCGCCATCATTTCCATGTTGCCTTCCACTGTGAAAACCACCTATGCACTAGATGACAGAATCAGAAAATCTTATCTATCGGATCATTACCTGGCACCTCTTCATGCCTTATTGTTCAAACATCCCAAATACACCCTGGCAAGCTGGGGCGTTCTGTTATTGATCAGCCTGGTCGGAATCTTTTTCATCGAAAGAAGCGTTGATATCAAAGACTATTTTAAGAAAAACGATCCCACTCGGCAGGCCGAGGAAATTATGGCAAAGCATTTCGGCGGCTCTAAACCGATCTTTGTACATTTCGAGGGGGATATGCAGAGTCCTGAAGTCCTGAAGACCATGATTCGGACGGAAGAATTCATGAAAGAAAGCCCTTATGTGAATTCAACGCAGTCGATTGCCGATCTGATCGCCCAGTTGAATTACGCACTGGGCAATGGCCGTTCAATACCTGACGATCATGGCCAGATTGAGCAGTTATGGTTTATGCTCGAGGGCAATGAGCTCCTTCGGCAATTTGTGACCGACGAACTGGATAAAGGGATCATCATATCAAGGTTCACATCCCCGGATATAAAGGATAAGAAAGAGTTCGGTGAAAAAATGAGGCAATTCATCAGCGCTAATTCAACACCGGAATGCAATATTCAGATAACAGGGATGCCTTTTGTGGATGTGACATTGGACAGAAGCCTGATCAATGGTCAGTTTAAAAGCGTAACGGTTGTCGTTTTGTTTGTTATTCTCATCCTGAGCCTGATATTGAAATCATTCCAGAATGGGCTTTTTGCAAGTATACCCATCATTGCCGCCACGTTACTGTTGTTTGGGATCATGGGATTTACGGGTATCTCCCTGAACATTGCCACCGTCCTGGTTGCGGCTGTAGCGGTCGGGGATGGGATTGGCTACTCCATTCACGTGATCTCTTATTTCAATCATGCCAAAAAGCAGCACAAGGATATCAGGCAGGCCTTGCTTGACACCATCATGATCAGCGGGAAAGCCATTGTGATCAATGTATTATCCGTTGCCGCGGGATTCCTGGTTTTAATCTTTTCCAATTTTGTTCCGCTTCAGCATTTTGGTTTGCTAATGGCCATCAGTATGGTAGGATCAAGCCAGGGCGCCATGACCCTTTTACCGGTCATTCTGATCCTGGTAAACAGAAAAAAAGAAGCATCCATTAACAAAAAATCCAATGAAAAAATTCAATAGAACGATCTTGCTGTTTCTGGCCATATCATTAGTTTGCACGGTTAAAACTTACGGCCAGGATGCCGTGTCCATTCTCTGGAAAGTGGATAAAGTGATCTTTGCCCCCAAGGACAAGCAGGGAAACGTAAAAATGATCCTGAAGGATAAATCGGGCAATGAGAAAATCCGTGAAGCCATCATGATGCAGAAAGGCATCGATAAAAAGCTTTATCGTTATACCAAGCCCGAATCCCAGGTTGGGATTGCAACCCTTTCCCTACCCGGGGATGAGACCTGGCTTTACATGCCCGCTTTTGGGAAACCCAGGAAAATTGACCTGCTTACCCGAAGCCAGGCCTTTACGGGGACGGATTTCTCGTATGAGGATATGGAACCGCGAACCTACTCCGACCGGTTCATCCCCAAATTACTTGAGGTCAGGGAGACCGAGTATGTGCTTGATCTCATTCCCAAATCAGCTCAATCGGAATATTCCAGGGTGATCGCTCATATTCATAAGGTCAATTCCTACCCCATCCTTCTTGAATATTTTGACAAACAGAAGAAAAAGATCAAGGAAGCCACCTATGAATATGAGAAAATCGGACCTTACTGGAATGCCAGAGAGGTAACCATGACAGACCTCAGGAAAGGCCATTCGACCAGGACCATTATGACGGATGTCAAGTTCGACCAGGGTCTGGGGGATGATCTTTTCACCGTGGAAAAATTGAAACAATAAAATTAAGTTCTTGCATGCGAATTTTTCTATCTGCTATCGGCTGCCTGCTATCGGCTGTCTGTGTATCACAGGGTATTGTCAATGACTGGGAGAATCCTCAGGTTGTGGGGATAAATAAGGAAGATCCTCATTGCACGTTGATGCCGCGTTCTGATCCGTCATCCTTCGACATTAATCCGGGTGTTATTTCGACTTGGTACAAGCTGTTGAACGGTGACTGGAAGTTCAACTGGGTGGAAAGACCCGCTGACCGGCCTGAAGCGTTCTATTTGCCTGGTTATGATGACAGCCGGTGGAAGACCATCCCGGTACCCGGTAACTGGGAGTTCAATGGCTACGGTGTTCCGATCTACGTGAACATCCCCTATGAATGGACTACGGATCCACAACCTCCTACTGTGCCTCATGATGATAACCCGGTGGGATCCTACCGCACCTACTTCACGGTACCTTCCTCCTGGATGGACCGGCAGACCATCCTGCATTTCGGTGCCGTGAAGTCAGCATTCTATGTGTGGGTGAACGGGCAAAAGGTCGGATACAGTGAAGACAGCAAGCTTCCAGCCGAGTTCAACATCACTTCCTTTGTAAGAGAAGGGCAGAACCTTCTGGCTGTGGAGGTTTATCGCTGGTCGGACGGATCCTACCTCGAATGCCAGGATTTCTGGCGCATCAGCGGGATCGAAAGGGATGTCATGGTGTATTCGGTTCCCAGTGTGCATATCTACGACTACTTTATTCACGCAGGGCTCACGGAAGATTACGAGGAGGGTGATTTCGCTTTGGATGTGGAGATCAGAAAATACAAAGTCATTCAAAGTCATTCATTGTCATTGAATGGAAAGATTGCAGCGTCAGGAGGAGGGGAAGTGCTCGGTGAATTTGAAGAAAAAGTGGAGGTGCCTGCTGACCGGGAAGTTGTTCATGTGCATCATGAGAAGGTAATGCCGGGAATAAAAAAATGGTCGGCGGAAACACCTGATCTTTACACGCTGATCCTGACATTGACCGATCAGCAGGGGAATATCATTGAGAGTTTCAGCAGTAATTTTGGATTCCGGACATCGGAAATAAAGGACGGTAAGTTGCTTGTGAACGGTGTACCGATCCTGGTCAAGGGGGTGAACCGGCATGAGCATGATCCGGTGACGGCCCATGTAATCTCCCGCGAATCCATGCTCAGGGATATTGAGCTGATGAAACAGCATAACATCAATACGGTTCGCACTTCCCACTATCCCAATGATCCCGCCTGGTATGACCTGTGTGATCAGTATGGTCTTTATGTGATTGATGAAGCCAATATTGAATCCCATGGCATGGGATACATGTCCGAGCGCACACTGGGAAATAATCCGCTCTTTATGAAATCCCACCTGGAAAGGGTGCGGGGCATGGTGGAACGCGACAAGAACCACCCCTCGGTCATCATCTGGTCGATGGGAAATGAAGCGGGTGACGGAGTGAACTTTGACACCTGTTACCGTTGGATCAAGATGCGCGACGCTTCACGTCCTGTCCACTACGAGCGAGCCGAGTCCGGTTTGAATACCGATATATATTGTCCGATGTACGATAACACCTGGAGCCTGAGCATGTATGCGTCACACCGAATGTCGCGCCCGCTGATTTTATGTGAATATGCCCATTCGATGGGGAACAGCACGGGTAATCTGCAGGACTACTGGGATGTGATCGAGAAATACCCCCAGTTGCAGGGAGGATCCATCTGGGACTGGGTTGACCAGGGCTATCTGGTCAAAGATAAGCAGGGGAATCCCTATTATGCCTATGGCGGTGATTTTGGCCCCCCGGGTACTCCCAGTGACGGGAATTTTTGCTGCAACGGACTGGTCTCCCCCGACCGGACACCCCATCCTGCCCTGACCGAGGTGAAAAAGGTATACCAGTACATCCAGATCAAACCGGTTGACATGGACAGTGGCATCATCCGGGTGATCAATAAGCACGATTTTATAGACCTGAGCTATGTGGATATTGAATATTCGCTGATGGCCGACGGGAGGCAGGAGGCGGGAGGCAGGATCGGGCAGCTGGATATTCCTGCACATGGAGAAAAAGAGTTCAGTATACCAATCCCCGTGGGTATACTGGATACGGACAGGGAATGCTTTGTGAATTTCAGGATTATAACCAGGGAAGATCAACCCTTCAGGCCTGCAGGATCTGTGGTGGCGTCGGAGCAGCTGGCTTTTCCACGCAAGCAAACTGCAGAACCGGTCAAGGTAAGGGAGGGGCAAAAGTTAAACCTGGATCTTCAGCAGGATGATCCCATCATCCGGGGTAATGGATTCAGGATCATTTTCGACAGGCAGACAGGTACGATCGCATCCTGGAAATACCTTGAAACGGAACTGATCAAAGAAGGTCCCCTGCCCAATTACTGGAGGGCACCCACGGATAATGATTTTGGGAATGGCATGGAAAAGCGGTGCGCTATATGGAAACAGGCCAGCCAGGATCGTAGGGTCGATAAATTTGAGGTAAGACAGGTCAGCGAGTCAACGGTGGAGGTCAGTGTAGCCTATGCTTTTCCGGGTAATGAAATACATCAGCAGGTAACCTATCTGGTTTACGCTTCCGGCGACATCGAGGTGACCAGCACGATCGATCCGGGGAACGTTTCCCTTCCCGAGATGCCAAGATTCGGCATGAAGATGAAAGTGAACAGGGTACTGGGATTTCTTGAATGGTACGGCCGGGGCCCTCATGAGAATTACTGCGACCGGAATACTTCGGCATTTGTGGGAATCTATCAGAGCACGCCCGCCGAACAGTATTTTCCCTACATACGCCCGCAGGAAAATGGATATAAGACCGATACAAGGTGGCTTACCCTGACCGATCATCAGGGAATTGGACTCAAGATCACCGGACTGCCCCTGTTTGGATTTTCAGCCCTGCCGTATACCATTGAAAATCTCGATCAGGGAACCAGGAAAAATTACCGGCATACCTGTGACCTGGTACCTGCTGACTTTTATGAAGTGATGATTGATCAAAAACAAATGGGTGTCGGGGGAGATGACAGCTGGGGAGCGAGGCCACATAAGCAGTATCAGATACCAGCAGGAGAATATACTTTCTCGTTCAGGCTGACACCCATAAAATGATCCTATATTTTTCATTAAATATTTCGCTTTCATGACCAACAGGTGAGTGTTATTTTTATCTTTGTCAGCCCGTAACCACCCTGAATGGAAATAAAGCAACCCTTAACCCTTCCCTCCCTCTTTGCGGAAACGGTCAGACGCCATCCTGATGAAAATGCACTTGCATTTGCAGGACAGACCCCCATCACGTATGCTGAACTCAACGATCAGATCCTGGCACTGATTGCCTTTCTGGAGAAGCTCGGGATCCATCCCGGCGATAAGGTTGCAATCCTGGGCTCCAACATGCCCAACTGGGGTGCCGTCTACCTTGCCATTACCTTCATGGGGGCGGTTGCTGTGCCCCTGCTTCCGGATTTTCATGCCGATGAGATCGAGAACATTGTGAACCATTCAGGTTCCAGAGCCATTTTTGTTTCAAAAGGCCTGATGGCTAAGTTGAAAGAGATCAGAACCGCACAGCTCGAATTTCAATGCTGCCTGGAAGATTTCAGGGTATGTCGTGAGAATGGCACTCCTGTTCAATTTGATCCTTCGGCAAGGCCCACAGGAACCTTTACCGTCGAGGAGAATGACCTGGCTGCACTGATCTACACATCAGGGACAACAGGAAAATCAAAGGGTGTGATGCTAACCCACGGGAACATTTGTTTTACAGCCGAGAAGGGCAAGAAAGTTCAGTATGTTGATGAAAAAGACCGGTTTCTTTCCGTGCTGCCCCTCTCCCATACCTATGAAAATACGATTGGTTTCATCCTGCCGATGATCTGTGGGGCATGCATCTACTATCTTGATAAGCCTCCTTCCCCCCCGGTGCTTCTTCCTGCCCTGCAAAAGGTAAAACCCACCATGATGCTTACCGTCCCGCTGATCATCGAAAAGATCTACCGTAACAGTATCGTTCCCTCCTTTACTTCAAAAAAGCTGATCAGGTATATTTACGGTATTCCATTCTTCCGTAAAAGACTGCACCGGATCGCTGGGAAAAAGCTTAAAAAGACCTTCGGCGGGCATATGAAATTTTATGGTATCGGCGGCGCCAAGCTGGATCCAACAGTGGAGAAGTTCCTGATTGAAGCCAGGTTTCCCTATGCGATCGGGTATGGTCTTACGGAAACATCACCCCTTCTGGCAGGGGCTAATCCCAGGAATATCCGTCTGGAGTCAACAGGACCTGCGATTGAAGGAGTGGAACTGAAGATCCATGATCCCCATCCGGTTACGGGAGAAGGTGAGATCTGGGCAAAAGGGCCCAATGTCATGAAAGGATACTATAAAGAGCCCGAGATGACCCGGCAGGTAATCACTCCTGACGGCTGGTTCAGAACCGGAGATCTGGGTGTTTTCGATAAAAACCGTTATCTTTACATAAAAGGCCGGACAAAAAATGTGATCGTCATGCCGGGAGGGGAAAATATTTATCCGGAGGAGATCGAATCGGTGATCAATAACTTTCATTTTGTTGTTGAATCCCTGGTCGTTGAGAAAAAAGGAAAACTTGTCGCCCTGGTTCATTTCAACCAGGAAGAGCTGGAGAAAAAGTATCAGAATCTGAAAGAAGGGGTTAAAAATTACGTCGAAAAGCAAAAAGAGGAACTCAGCAAAGAGCTTCGTGCCTATGTCAATGCACGGGTCAATAAATTTTCCCGGTTGCAGTCGGTCATATCCTATCCCCAACCTTTCCAGAAAACAGCCACCCAGAAGATCAAACGGTTTCTTTACAGCTGATCCGGAAAGTTCCCGAAAAATTTGTTATTTTGCCCAACAGGTTCCGGAAAGAAAATGATTCCCGGAACATCATCTTTTATTCATCGTTAAAATCAGCGTATGAAAAAATTTTCGGGACTTGCTTTTGGGATCTTTTTCACACTGTGTGGATCTTTTCTTTTTCTATCCTGTCATGATCAGGAATGCATTCCGGAATCCGTTTCCGTCATTCCTCAACCGACGTTGACCGAGCCCGGGGAAGGGTGTTTCCAGCTCAGATCCGGAACCAGGATCCTGGTCTGTGGTGAGAATCCCCTCCTTATGCAGGATGCGGAGTACCTGACGGATTTCATTGCAAATGTTACAGGTTACAGGTTGCAGGTCGCAAGTTATAAGTTACAGGAAACAGAAGGGGAGAGGCAGGATGACCGCGTCACAGGGAAGAATGCTATTCTGCTTATGCTGGATGAATCCGTGCAGTCACTGGGTAATGAGGGATACGATCTTCGGGTAGAAGAAAAGGGGATCCGGATCAAGGCACTTACGAATACCGGAATCTTTTACGGCATCCAGACACTGTTGCAGCTTTTACCGGCAGAAATCTTTGGGGACCAGGTTATTGCTGATAAACAATGGGCTGTTCCAGCCGTCCACATCATGGATAGTCCACGGTATTCCTGGCGGGGTATGCACCTGGATGTGTCGCGGCATTTCTTTCCGGTCGAGTTTGTGAAAAGATACATTGACCTGATCGCTATGCATAAGATGAACGTGTTTCACTGGCATCTGACCGATGATAATGGCTGGAGAATCGAGATCAAAAAATATCCTCTGCTTACCGATATTTCGGCCTGGCGTGTTGACCGTGAAAATCAACCCTGGAATGACCGGACGCCGCCGGCACCAGGGGAACAGGCCACCTACGGAGGGTATTATACCCAGGACCAGATCAGGGAAGTCGTTGAATATGCCCGTCAGCGGCACATCACTGTCCTTCCTGAGATTGAAATGCCGGGTCATTCCTGCGAGGTTTTCGCAGCCTATCCTCAGCTTTCCTGCAGAGGCGAGCGTCTGTTTGTCCAGCCGGGCTCTTACTGGCCCAACAACGATATATACTGTGCCGGGAATGATTCTGTATTTACCTTTATTGAGGATGTCCTCACCGAAGTGATGGCCCTATTCCCCTCACCCTGCATTCATATTGGCGGCGATGAAGCCGACAGGACCCAGTGGGAGAAATGCCCAAAATGCCAGAAACGGATCCAGGATGAAGGTCTGAAGGATGTAAAGGAACTTCAGAGCTATTTCGTAAAGCGGGTTGAGAAGTTCCTGAGCGGAAATGGCCGTAAGCTGATTGGGTGGGATGAGATCCTGGAGGGAGGCCTGGCCCCCGAGGCAACCGTGATGTCATGGAGGGGCTTTGAAGGGGGTATCGCAGCTGCTTCGCAGGGGCACCATGTGATCATGTGCCCTACCTCTTACTGCTATTTGGATTATTATCAGGCCGATCCGGATTTTCAACCTATGTCAATCGGAGGATTCGTCACGCTGAAACGGGTCTACTCCTTTGAACCTACCCCTCCCGAGCTGACGCCTGAACAAGCGGGATTTGTACTGGGGGGCCAGGGGAATGTATGGGCAGAATTCATCCAAAGCACCGAACATGTAACCTATATGGCACTGCCACGGATGACAGCCCTCTCGGAAGTGCTCTGGTCATCAAAGGAAAACAGAAACTGGGATGGGTTCAATGAACGCCTTCAAAAACAGTTTCAACGGTTCAAACAGCTGAAGGTCAACTACAGCAGGGGATCATTTGCTGTGAATATTTTTACTGCAACTGACTCTACTTCAGGAGGAATACAGGTGGAACTAAGCAGTGAACAGTTCAAACCGGAGATCCGGTATACACTGGATGGGTCTCTTCCTTCAAAAAATTCATCTCTTTACACCACACCCATCACGCTGGATTCTTCAGCCCAGGTTCGGGCTGTGGTGTTTGAAGGAGATTCCATGAGGGAACGACCCACGGAAAAGAAGATCATCATTCACAAGGCGACGGGTAAACAGGTCCGTTATGAAACCACTTGGAATAACCGGTATCCGGGCATGGCTTCTATTACCCTGGCGGATGGAATCAGGGGATCGGAAAGGTTCGGTGATGGTTACTGGCAGGGATTTTATGGTGACAACCTGGAAGTGATGATCGACCTGGGCAGACTGGATACCGTTCAGACGGTGTCCACAGGATTTCTGCAGCATACCTGGAGCTGGATATTTTTACCGGTAAGTGTTCAGGTCGATGTTTCTTCGGATAATCAATCCTGGAAACGATTTACCGTTCATAATCCGGTTTCTCCTGAAGATGAAGGAGTTATCATCAGGGATTTTTCAGTGGATACCGGTAAAATACCCGCAAGGTATATAAAGATCATTGCTGAAAACAGGGGTGTTTGCCCGCCAGGGCATCCGGGCGCCGGAGAAAAGGCCTGGATCTTTGCCGATGAGATCATCATCAATTGAATATCATGAAACCTCATTTCCCATTTTCAATCATTTCACTTTTCATCCTTTCCATGCAGCTTAATGCCGGAAATGATGGGTTTAAAGCCATCAGCCGGCTCAGCTACTATACCATGGAGACATCAGGGCATGTCCTGGTCGTGGTACCGGATGTGTTTCGCTCTGAGAATGTATCGATCGACCTTATGCATCACGGAAGATCACTGGTCAAAGGATATTTGGTTCAGAAAGATATAACGGCGGAACTGGTGCCTTTCAGGTTACAGAACTTCCGTGAGGGTGAGGATACCCTTCTGTGTATTTTTAATTTAAAGGAAAAACCGTTGGATTCAGCTACTGTTGAGATCCGAAGATTACCCTGGAAGTCGAATGAGGTAAAGATCGATCATTTCAGCGGTGGACTTCAGGTGGATGGAATGCCTTTCTTCCCTTTCGGATTTTATTGCCGGACCCCGGTTTCGGCCACTCTTCCCGAAGAGGAGGTCGTAAAGGGATTCAATATGATCTCCCCCTATCAGCGCATAGGAGAAAAGACCATTGGTGAGCGGAAAGCTTACATGGACCGGTGTGCGGTGCTGGGAATGAAAGTTCATTACCAGCTTTTATCTGTCGCCGGAGGAGGAGGGGTGAAGGATGCCAGGGATAACGAAACTTCTATGGAGGAAAGGAAGCAGATGCTCACGGATGAAGTCCTGGCTTTCAGGGATCATCCTGCACTGCTGGCCTGGTATATTGCAGACGAACCCGACGGACAGGACGTACCCCCTGAAAACCTTGCAGATACATACCGGACGATCAGGGAGCTTGACCCCTACCATCCGATAACCATTGTGTTGATGACTCCATCCAAAGCTATGGAGTACAAGGATGTTTGTGACATTGTGATGGCCGATCCGTATCCTGTCCCCAACTCCCCTGTCACCGAAGTTGCGGAATGGGCCGGTATGCTGTATGACGCTTTTTATCCGGAAAAACCTGTCTGGATCGTTCCCCAGGCCTTCGGAGGAGCCGAATGGTGGAAAAGAGAACCGACACAGCGTGAAATCAGGGTGATGACCTACCTTGCCATTGTCAACCATGCTTCAGGTATCCAGTATTTTATCCGGCATGGGCTCAACAGGTTCCCCAAGTCACAGGCCATGTGGGCGGAATGCGGCTCCATCGCTCTGGAGGTGGCTGATCTGACTCCTTACTTTTATTATGCAAATAACTACCTCAGCCTGATCGCTTCGACTAAAGACATTCAAGCCGGTGCCTGGGTACAGGAAGGAGAAACCCTGGTCATTGCGGTCAATACGAATCCAGCTCCCCTGACCTATGAGATCAAACTGGATCAAATCCCTGCTTCAGGCGAAGCGGATGTCCTGTATGAGAACAGAAAAATCGTTCTGAACAAGGGTGTTCTTAAGGATATCATTGATGGCTATGGAACAAGGGTCTATAAAATAACCACGGACGCCCTGTCGGATCCTGCGGATAACATCCATCCGTTCAACCTGACGGTCGATCCCGGCTTTGAAGAAAATCAGGAACCCGGTATTCCCTCGGCATGTTATGCAGGACGGGAAGGTGACCGCGGAGCCACCTATTTTACCGATTCGCGAACCTCCTACCAGGGTTACAGATCCCTGAAGCTTGTGACCCCTGAGAACGACCAGGGTGTCCAGCTTTCGTTCTACCCGGTGCAGTTACGGACTGGCCAGACATATTCCTGTTCTGTTTGGGCCAAAGCGGGTAAGGAGATCCGTATCGAAGAAAAGAAAAGTTTCTTCCGGAAGCTGTCTTTTAAGAAGAAACAGCCGGCCAACCTGATGCAATTCAGGATGTCACTGGGTGATGCTTCAAAGGTGTTCGATCTGGATGGTGAATGGAGGCACTATTCCTTTGTTGTCCCGGCAGTCAGTGAATGGAAACTGATCCATCTGAATCCTGCTATTGAGTTGATTTCGAGAGGAACCGCCTGGTTTGACCTGTTGGAGGTGATTCCTGACATCATCATTCAATCCAGAACGATCCCGGGTGAGAAGGGACTGCAGGTGGAACTATCGTCTCCCCGTGAGGTTGATGAGATCAGGTATACCCTGGACGAAACGGTTCCCGATACCCTGTCAGGCATTTATACAGGGCCATTCATGATCGGGGAATCCTGCATATTGAAAGCAGCTGTTTTCATTGACGGAAAGCAGGATGGTTACACCGAATCGGAAATGCTGGTGCATAAAGGCACCGGCATGTCCCTGGAGTATACAAACAGTTATTCCAGTCTCTACACCGGGGGAGGTGAACTGGCGCTGCTGGATGGCAAACGTGGGACCACTCATTACAAGGACGGCAGCTGGCAGGGATTTCTGAAGAAAGATATGGAAGTGACCATCAACCTGGGCAGCATCATGCCAGTGAATAAAGTCACAGCAGGATTTCTTCAGGATCAGGGAGTCTGGATCTTCCTTCCGCTTGAGGTCACCTTCAGCCTGTCGCTCGACGGTTCGGATGAGGTCAAGTCTACCACGATCAGCAATAAGAGTGCGGCCAGTCAGGGTTCCAGGCTGGTCATGGATTACACGGCCTCCTTTGATGGGATCCAGGCGCAATTTATCAGGATAAAGGCTAGAAGTCCGGGCTTGTGCCCTCCCTGGCATAAGGGCAGCGGAAAACCTGCCTGGATCTTCAGTGACGAAGTGATTATTGAATAAGTTCCCTGGTATGATTTTATCGTTGTCCGACTGGATCATCATTATTGGTTTTTTTATTCTTTCACTGATCATTGGATTGTTTGCTTCCAGAACCTCGGGAAAAAGCTATGCGGAGTTTTTTCTGAGCGGAAGGAGCATGCCCTGGTGGCTTCTGGGTGTTTCCATGGTAGCCACTACCTTTTCATGCGACACACCTAATCTGGTCACCGATCTGGTGCGGCAGAGAGGTGTGGCCGGTAACTGGGCCTGGTGGGCGTTCCTGCTGACAGGGATGCTGACCGTTTTCATCTATGCAAAGCTGTGGCGGCGATCCAGGATTCTTACGGATCTGGAGTTTTATGAGATCCGGTACAGTGGAAAGATGGCTGCTTTTGTCAGGGGTTTCAGGGCACTGTATCTGGGTGTTTTGTTCAATATACTGATCATGGCACTGGTGTCGCTGGCCATGATCAAGATCGGGGCGGTGATGCTCAACTGGTCGCCGGTAAAAACACTGGTCATCATCATGTCCCTGACGGCCGTCTACAGCACGCTCGGGGGATTCCGGGGTGTTTTGCTAACCGATTTCTTTCAGTTTGGCGTTGCCATGATCGGTGCAATCGGCGCAGCGATCTATGTCATCCATCTACCGCAGGTTGGCGGGTTGAACGAAATGATCCATCATCCTGCCGTGGTGCCCAGGTTGAGTTTGCTACCTGACTTCACGGACAGGGATGCCCTGATCACCCTGCTGATCCTGCCCCTTGCCGTGCAATGGTGGAGCGTCTGGTATCCCGGTGCTGAGCCGGGCGGTGGGGGATACATTGCCCAGCGGATGCTGGCTGCGAGGTCTGAGTCGGGTGCTGTCAGGGCTACGCTACTTTTCAATGTGATGCATTATGCCCTACGCCCATGGCCCTGGATCCTGGTGGCCCTTGCCTCGCTTATCGTTTTTCCGGATCTTGCCTCATTGCAGGCCTATTTTCCTAAGGCCGATCCCCAGTTTGTCAAACATGATTTTGCCTACCCTGCCATGCTTAGTTTTCTGCCGGCCGGCTTCCTGGGACTGGTGGTCGCCTCCCTCATTGCCGCCTATATGTCGACCATTTCCACCCATTTGAACTGGGGTTCTTCCTATATTGTTCATGATTTCTACCAGCGCTTCATCAATCCTGATGCAAGTGAAAAAAAACTGGTGCTCCTTGGCAGGATTTCGACGCTTGTTCTGACGGCTGCTGCTCTCCTGTTTGCCCTATTACTGAGCAATGCACTGCAGGCATTCAATATTGTGTTACAGATCGGTGCGGGGACCGGGCTCATCTTTATCCTGCGATGGTTCTGGTGGAGGATCAATGCGTACAGTGAGATCACGGCCATGATCGTTTCGTTTGTCGTAGCCCTTTATTTTCAGTTTCTGCATCCCCTGACCGGATTACCTCAACTGAGCTCCTCTGTTCAATTGGTACTGGGTGTTGTTATCACCACACTGGCCTGGCTTGGAGTGACCTATCTTACACCTCAGGTCGATGGTCATACTTTACGGAGTTTTTACCGGCTTGTCAGGCCGGGAGGGCCAGGTTGGGCGAAAGTGGTACGGGATGCATCAGCGGAGAATGATTCCATCGAACCGGCGGATCCCGCAAGATGGAATGTCCCGGCAGGAATCCTGGCCATGGTCCTGGGATGCATTTTTATTTACAGTCTGTTGTTCGCCACCGGAAACTGGATCTATTCCAATTACCTGATGGCCGTGATTCTGACCTGCATCTCTATGATATCAGGATTTGTATTATTCCGTTTATGGTGGAGAAGGATTGAATAATCAGGTGGATTCTTTCTCAGGTCAGATTCATTCTTTAAAATCAAAGATATATCTCTCGTCGTAAGGAATCTCATATCGCTCAAGTAGTTCAATATACTCATCCCGGAATGATCGCTTACGATGGTGCTCTTCCTGATTTTTAATATAGTTGATCACGTTTTGTTTTTGTGATTTTGCATAAGAAAATGCACCATAACCTTCCTGCCACTGAAATTTATCATCCCAGGGATGGCATCCTGTTGGAACCATATGTCGTTCCTTCGGAACTCCCAACCAGCATGATCTAATGAGGAAATGCAACCAAATGGAATCCCGAAGGGATGGCATATTGTTAGCCAAAATGATCATCCAATCCAACAGAATCCCGAAGGGATGGCATATTGTTAGTCCAAAATGATCATCCAATCCAACAGAATCCCGAAGGGATGCCATATTGTTGGTGATTTCGGTTACGCAAATCAATGCTAAAACCGCATAATCGTCAATCAAATCCCATTTATTTAATAATTTTACCACCCTGACAAAAACCATTGCATGAAACCAATCCTTTTGATCATGGCAGCCGGGATTGGCAGCCGTTATGGTACCCTGAAACAGATCGACCGGATCGGACCATCCGGGGAGACCATCCTCGACTACTCTGTCTTTGATGCCCTCAGATCCGGTTTTGAACGTGTCGTATTCATTATCCGGAAGGATATAGAAAAGGATTTCAGGGAGGTCATCTTTAACCGGCTCGATAAGAAGATCCCTGTAAGCTATATTTTTCAGGAGATGGATGATCTTCCTGCCGGATTCACCTGTCCTGACGACAGGGTGAAACCCTGGGGTACCGGCCATGCCATCTGGACAGCACGGCATCATATCCATTCGCCCTTCTGCGCCATCAATGCCGATGACTTCTATGGTCTGGAATCTTTTCAGAAAGCGGTCATGTTTTTCGAAAAGCAGGAAAATAAGGAAGATTATTGCCTGATGGGATACCTGGTCCGAAACACACTCTCTGAGCACGGATCTGTCACCCGGGGAGTATGTCAGGTTGACAACAACGGTTATCTGAAAGGGATCGAGGAACGCTTCCATATCCTGAAAACAGAAAATGGGATCGTCTACAGGGAGAATGAGCAGGATCATCCTCTCGAAGAGGATACGATTGTTTCGATGAACATGTGGGGATTTACCACCGGACTGTTTGACTTCCTTGACCAGGGATTCAGGGAATTCCTGAAAGAAAATTCCTCGCTCCCAAAAGCCGAGTATCTCTTGCCTTCGGTCATCAACGATCTGCTTCAGCGTGACCTGATCAAGGCGAAAGTGATAAGAACCCATGCAAGATGGTTTGGTCTGACCTATCATGAGGACCGGCAGAAAGTCGTTGAAAATATACGAAACCTGGTCGACCATGGAGTTTATCCGGCATCATTATGGGCATGACCGGGAAAGATATCCCATTCATTTTTAAGCAGTTCACCTGTAAAGGTACATACTGCAGCCACCGTCCCCACGGATCCGGTCACATCCATACAACCTGGCTGGTGAGAACCACTGAGCCGGAAGCTTCGGATTATATCCTGCAAAAGATCAGCAGCGAGGTGTTCAGGGATATACCAGCGCTCATGGAGAACATCCGGTGGGTGACTGTCCATCTGGCAGAAAAAAACTACCGCGCGCCCGAGCTGATCCTCACGACCAGGCACCAGACTCATTACATAGATCATGAAGGAAACTGCTGGCGGATGTTCGTATATATTCCTGAGAGCGTGACATATGATCACCCCGCGGATATCAGAATGGCTTTTGAAGCAGGTAAGGCCATTGGGAATTTTCAATACCTGTTATCCGATTTGGACTTCCATCTCCATGAAACCATTCCCGGTTTCCACAACCTGGATTTCAGGATGATGGAATACCGGAATGCCATTCTTCAGGATCCTGCCAGCCGCTGTGCTGCTGTCGAACCGGAAAGGGAAACAGTGGAGGAAATCCTTCCGATGCTGGCTCCCCTTCAGCAGGCTATGGCTACTGGTCTACTTCCCCTACGCGTGACACACAACGATACCAAGCTGAACAACATATTGTTTGACACACATCGCAATGCCATATGCCTGATTGACCTGGATACCGTCATGCCAGGGTATATCCATTATGACTTCGGGGATGCAGTGCGGACTTTAGGGAATACTGCAGACGAGGATGAGCAGGATCTGACACGGATCCATTTTGACACTCGTATTTTTGAAGAATTCTCCCGTGGTTACCTGCAGGCAGCTTCCGGGTTCATTACCCGGGAAGAAAAAGAATGGCTCCCGCTGGCTCCTGCCTATATGACCTTTATCATCGGACTTCGGTTTCTCACTGATCATATCCTTGGCGACACCTACTTCCGCATTCACAGGGCAGGTCACAACCGCGACAGGGCCAGGGTACAGTTTGCCTTTGTAAGGGAGCTGCTTTGTCATCAGCAGCAGATCCGCCATTGTCTGGCGATGTAAGAATTATCTTAATGGTAATGCCCCTGCATGACAGGGGAAGTGGTGATAAAGGGATGTTCTCACTGATCCAGCGGATTCAGCAGCAATGCATTGAACAGCAGTTTGTACGTTCCCTGCGTCGAAGCCCTGAACTGGGGGTTAAAACCAAAGAGCACCAATTGTCCTTTTCCCTTTCTCAGCCAGATCATCACGGCCTGATTTGCCAGTTTTTCCTCATTTTCGCAATATCCGCTCATCAGGATATCTTTTTCTGCATAACTCGCAATCACCCTGCGATCCATGTCAAAAATCGGTATCTGAGTTTCAAATGCGGGAGTTCCCCTTGAGAACACACCTATACTCAACGGCATCCCAGCCGTCAGGGGATGATTGCCTGTCAGGTCCACTTTCAGCAGGGAGCCCGGACAGAAAACCTGCTGCTTTTTCAACGTAGATGAAATGTCCCGGAAAGGTAATTTGAAGTCTTCCTTATCCGTTTCACTTCTTTTGATGAAGAGAGACCCAGCAAATAGCTCCGTTGACTCTCCCCACGAAACGATGATACCACCGCTGTCAAGGAAGGTCATCAGCTTTTCCATGCCTTTGTCGCCCATTCCTTTTGTGAACTCAGGAGGATAGCTGGCAGGTATATACTCATTACCTGATTTGTATTTTCCCATCATCAGGATCGATTTATCCTCACTGGGAAACACAACGACATCATAATTACCGGCAAAATCGGCCTTCTCAAAATCCCCCGGCCTGATAACCGTAAAAGGTATATGGTATTGGTCAAAAACAAAACGGGTCCATCCTGCATCGGCATCATGAAACCAGGATTCCACCAAAGCAATACGGGGAGTGCGGAAAGCTTCAGCGGGAAGTTTTACTGTGTCAGATACATAAACGGGTTCTGCGAAGCTTTCTTCGAGCAGTTTATCCAGATCATTTCCCCTGGTAATGATGAAACTACCTGAAGAACAGGTTGTTCCGTTCACTGCAACCGGTGCTGTCAGCCTTTCGGTTTTCAATCCCAGGGAGCTGGCATAAAATGCCATGGCATAGCTTTCATTCCGTTCGACCGGAAAAATGATTTTATCGAAGGATGCAGGCGGGCTCTCTTTCAGTGTTAAATTCGCAGCAATGGGTTCAATCATCTCATTCAGCCCCGGCTGGATCTCGTTTACCTCGATAGCATGGATTCCCCGGTGCAGAGGCAACGACCAGGAGGTGATATCGTAAGGTCTGATGATCTCACCATCCGGGGTATAGTGTCTGATGGGAAAGAGCTGTCGTTCCATGATCTCCTTGATGAAAGGGCGGAAAGGTTGCGAAAGCGGGATGACGATATCTCCCTTTTTGCAGGGGGAGCCATTGATATTCATATCCCTCAATAAGTGATATAAAGCTATGTTATGTTCCCTGAGGAGCGCTGTCAGCCTGACCAGTTCCCCCTGGTCATGTTGCTGCAGGGGCAGGATATAATAAAAAGGTGGCGCTGTTTTGCCTTTTTGGACCTCCGCCCTGCACAATTCATTTCGGAAGGCAAGGATGCTCTTGTCGTAAGTGGCAGCTGTCTTCAGGATGGAATACGATGAGGAGATTTCATAATCGACCAGGTCGCTCAGCCGCCACCATCCTCCGGGCCACGGCTCGGGCATGTTGATGCTTTTTTTGTATTCAGAGAGCCCTTTTCCATAAACCTTCAGCTCAGAAGGCTCAATATAGACCGGGCTTGCGATCTGTACTCCGGCGCCTTCGGTCAGGAAGGAGATGACGTTTTTCCATTTGCATGTTTCGGTCGAACCCGGCCAGTAGTCATCGAACATGAATCGCTGTGCGATGCCTTTCAGCCCATCGGCGGTCATATCGTTCAGCATATGGGTGCCAAAAACACTCACCCAGTTCCATAAGCCCGCATTAATGTTCTCTGAGATGGGGTCATGAGGCGGTGGAACGAAATACCGTATGCCGGTCGGCCCCATCTGGTGCTTATCCACCATCACCTGCGGGAACCAGTCATGCGAATAAACGGAAGAGACAGCCCTGGTGTCTTTCTGGCTGAGATTGATGAAATCCCGGTTATTGTCATGTCCTGCATATTGATGATACACGCCGGGCATGGGACTGCCCTCGTATTTTGTTCCTTTATATTTCAGGTAATGCTCCACCACCATATCCATTCCATCCGGATTATGGTTGGGAACCATCATCCATACGACCCGGCCTAGCCAGTCAAGCTTCTGAGGATCTACGGTTGTGACAAGATCATATGCTATGAGTGGAGCCGTTTGCGACGGTGCGACCTCATTCGAGTGCATCGAAAGGGTGGTCATGACAAATACCTTTCCTGTCCTGATCATGGATTCCAGCTCACCGGCCGGAATATCCGGATCCAGAGCCAGCCTGCGGTTGATTTCACGAAGCCGTTCGAGATCCCTGATGTTTTGCTCCGATGAAATAAAAGCGATATACATCTGCTTACCCATCGGGGATTGTCCGATTTCCACCAGTTTCAACCGTTCGCTGTCGGATTCAAGCATTTTGAGATAATCGATGAGTTTCTCATAGGTGAACAGCTCGCGATCGGAGCCTGGCTGAAAACCGAAAAAGTCGGCCGGTGATACCACAGCCGGGGAAACCGCATTCTGCCCCCGCACGAACTGAATGACTATGAATGACCCTATGACGGTCAGAATAACCGGGATCCATCTTTTTATATTCATTTCAGATCAATAAGAGGATGTTAGAATTTTTCATCATATTTTGTCCAGAGGTAATCGCCCAGTTCCCAGGCCTTATTCACCACTCTGTTTCCCCATTCATGGGTATAGCCGGTCAGGAACTCGATCGTTGCCTGTGGGTTACGGAGATTGTACAATTCCAGGGCTTTTTGCTCAACACCTGCCTGGCCTGCGAAGAGTTCCTTCTGCCAGGGATTCCAGACTGCATCCACATCATGCCGCATATCACCCCAGCGCTGTGCTGTCAGGGTTCCCAGGTAATTGAAGGCCCACCATGCCGATTCGCGTGTGAAACCTCTGGTGCGCCCCGGAGTTTTGTAGGGCTGGGGCAGGTCAGTGACACAACAATAGACAGGAATGTAGATGGATGTGGCCACATTGTCCATGGCCAGCCATGCCACACCTCCTATTTCATCGGGGAGCCAGCTGCGGCATTGGATGATGGTGGCGTACATGGTGTACCAGCGGGCGATGGTTCGTTCGCCCATCCATCCCCAGCCGCCGTTAATTTTAAATACCTTGTTCATGTCGTAGGGCATAAACGGATTGGCAAGAGGGGAGATGACCGTTTTGCCATTTTCATCCGTTACCGTGATGTCCTTGATGAAATTATAGGGAGTATCTTCGTAGTAGTCTTTAAAGATGTTCACCAGATCCTGTGTGGTCACCGGATGGTCCGGTTTAACGGAAAAGGGGTAATTCTCAGCGTTTGCGTCCAGTTTGAGTGATGGGGCCAGCAGGTCGAACACGCGCCATTCGCGGCGGCGGGATCCATAGGATGTGCGGCTTTCCGGTGCATAGGCATAGCAGAAACGGAAGGTTTCACTGGCGGGATTCCACCAGCCACTGTCGATGGCCACCTGGAAAATATTTTCCGATGCCATGAAGTAATCCGGCTTTTTAAGATCGATCTCCTTGATGGTGCTGGCATTGGCATTGATCCCCACATGGTCGTCGGGAATGCGCTGCGCCACCCAGATGGATCCTTTTTTCCCCTTTCCGGGGCCGACGATCTCCAGGTGCCATACTTCATTCTTATCAGCGATGGTGAGGCATTCCCCTTCGTCGATCCAGCCATATTCGGCCGTCAGTTCTCCTGCCAACCGGATAGCGTCGCGGGCCGTAGTACAGCGTTCCACCATCAGCTGACAGAGGCGCTGGCAGTCGATCAGTCCGATGTCGGAATGCAGACCCGGGCGGCCTCCGAAGGTGGATTCCCCGATGCCCAGCTGGTGTTCGTTCATGCAGGGATAGGCTGAATTGATAAAGGCAAACGTATGCGCTACCTGGGGTATCTCGCCGATCCGTAAATTGGCATAGGAAGGCATAGCGGTGGTGTCGCACGGGATCCGTTTGAACATCGGAGTGGTTGCCCCGGCAGGGTGGTCTTTGGCAGGGGTCATCCAGATCTCCGAGCGTGTGCGATGGCTGTCGTCGGTGTGTGACGTATAGACTGAGCCATCCGCGGAAGCAAGCTTCCCGACGGTGATGGAGGTGCACCCGTCGGGGTACCCGGCGACCCAGTCGGGTTGATCGGTCTGGGCACTTGAAAAATGGATGGCTGATGCTACCAAAAACAAGAATATCAATGAAAATAGTCTGGTGATGATCATGGTTGAGGAACTTACATTGAAATATGGGCAAAAGTAAAAAAAAGGTTTAAGTTAACCGGCAGCCCTCCCTCCCGCTCGCTATTATTATTACATTTGCACTGCTATTTCACGCCCCCATGAGTGAATCCATCAAACATGAATGCGGCATCGCACTCATCAGGCTGCTCAAACCCCTCGAATACTATATCGCCAACTACGGTACGGCGTTCTACGGCTTCAACAAGCTGCACCTGCTCATGGAAAAACAACATAACCGAGGCCAGGACGGAGCCGGCATCGCCTGCGTGAAATTCAACCTCGAACCAGGGCATAACTATATCGACCGGAGCCGAAGCGACTCGGAAACAGCCCTGCATACCATATTCTCAGAGGTGTACGACAGAATCCAGGCACTCAGTGAACGATCTCCGGAACGACTGCTGGATGTCGATTTCCTGAAATATCACTTTGACTTTGCAGGGGAACTTTACCTCGGTCATCTTCGCTACGGAACCTTTGGCAGGCACGGCTTGCTCAATGTTCACCCCGTGCAGCGCTATAACAACTGGAAGACGCGCAATCTCGTGCTCGCCGGAAATTTTAACCTGACCAACGTAGATGACCTTTTTGAAAAACTGGTCGGCTATGGACAATATCCCGTTGAAACATCCGATACGGTGACGATCCTGGAAAATATCGGCCATTTTTTGGATGATGCCAACGAGGAACTCTACCGGCATTTCAAGGAACTGGGATATTTCAAAAAGGATATTACCGTTAAAATAGCCGAAAACCTCGACTTGCAGAAGATCCTTGCCAATGCCTGCGCTCACTGGGATGGCGGGTATGTGATCGGAGGAATGCTCGGTCATGGAGATGCCTTTGTCGTGCGTGATCCTGCAGGGATACGGCCGGCATTTTATTACAGGGACGATGAAGTGGTGGTTGCCACCTCGGAAAGACCCGTCATTCAAACAGCCTTTAATGTCCAGGTGGAGCAGATCAGGGAGCTTCAACCCGGACATGCACTGATCATTAAAGCCAATGGATCTGCAGATGAGGTGCCCTTTATGGAACCCCTGGCGAAAAAAGCCTGCTCCTTTGAGCGAATCTATTTTTCCAGGGGTACGGACGTTGACATCTATCAGGAAAGGAAAAAACTTGGCAAAGCGCTGGCTCCCGCGATCCTGAAAGCAGTGGACCATGACCTTGAGAACACGGTTTTTTCCTATATCCCCAACACAGCTATTGATGCGTTCATGGGTCTGATGGAGGAATTAAACGCTTTTTGCGACTCCCAGATAAAAGACCAGATCATGCAGCTGGGGAATAACCTGACCCGTGAGAAGCTAGATAAGCTATTTACTTTGAAACCCCGGATTGAGAAAGTAGCGGTCAAGGATATCAAGCTACGAACCTTCATCAGTCAGGAAAGCCACCGCGACGACCTTGTCACCCATGTCTATGATATCACGTATGGAACGGTAAGAAGGGGATTGGATAACCTGGTGGTGGTGGATGATTCCATCGTCAGGGGTACCACACTGCGACAGAGCATCATCCGCATACTGGACAGGCTGGGCCCCAAAAGGATCATTATAGCCTCCTCCGCCCCACAGATACGGTATCCCGATTGTTACGGCATCGACATGGCCAGGATCAATGATTTCATTGCATTCCAGGCCGCAATCCAGCTGCTGAAGGATAAGAACATGTCCGGTGTGATCAACCATGTTTATAAAAAAGCAAAAGAGCAGGAGAAGTTTCCCCAGGAAAAGGTTGTCAATGTCGTAAAAGAGATTTACCGGCCCTTTACCGCTGAACAGATCTCAGAAAAAGTATCTCAGCTTCTCATAACACCTGCTCTTCAGGCGGAAGTCAGGATCATCTACCAGACCATCGAAGATTTGCACCAGGCCTGTCCCAACCATACGGGTGACTGGTATTTCACCGGCAATTATCCGACTCCCGGTGGGAACAAAATCGTCAATAAAGCGTTCATCTATTATATCGAGGGAATCCGCGAAAGACCCTACTGATATCTGATATCAGATTGAAGATATTTGATCTGAGATTTGTCGTGCGATTTCGGCGAATTCCTCTGGAGTGAAGACCAGTTTGGGTCTTTTGAAATCGAGGTCATCCATATCGTTCATGGGAACCAGATGGATGTGGGCATGAGGCACTTCAAGTCCGACAACGGCAATGCCGATTCGTTTGCAATCAACGACCTTTTCAATGGCGATGGCCACTTTCCGGGCAAAGCTGAAAAAATCCCTGTACCATGCATCGTCCATGGCAAAGATATAGTCTATCTCTTTTTTAGGAACGACGAGCGTGTGACCTTTTGTTAGGGGATTGATATCAAGGAAAGCGAAAAAACGGTCATCCGCGGCGATCTTATAGCTGGGAATCTCTCCGCTGGCTATGCGTGCAAAGATGGAACTCATGGTGATTGGTTTTTGGATGAGGCAGTGAATTATCTTGATATTTCAATGATCTGATAGGGTAATGTACCAGCCGGTACAACGATTTCAACGATCTCGCCCACGGATTTACCCAGCAAACCTTTTGCGATGGGTGAGCTCACGGATATCTTACCTGTCTTCGGGTTTGCCTCCTTTTCCGGAACCAGCGTATAGGTCATGACTGCATCGTTCCTGAGGTTTTTGATCTTCACCGTGGATAAAAGCAATACCTTTGAGTGGTCAAGCTTTGATTCATCCAATATCCGGGCATTCTGGATCTCTTCCTGCAATTTGGATATTTTCATCTCAAGCATTCCCTGGGCATCTTTGGCAGCGTCGTATTCTGCATTTTCCGAAAGGTCACCCTTATCCCGTGCTTCTGCAATCTGGCGGGAGATAGCAGGGCGCTCGACCGAGGTCAGCCGGTCCAGCTCATCTTTCAGCTTTGCCAGCCCTTCCCGGGTGTAATATTTTACCGACTTCATGACTATGATTTTTACAGATTAAAAATCGGGGCTGTATACCCGTTTCATTTTAAGATCTTCGCAAGGATGTTCATCCTAAAGCTCACACGACGGTCAGTCTGGGGCTTTGTGGTTGATAGCCTCCGGAGTTAAAAAGATTTACGTGATACGGTCCCGAAACTACGATGATAAAACGTCAAGCCTTAAAAGCTTATGCCAGCACCAATCCTGTGAACCCCGTCAAATGGATCGGTGTCCGTATATGAATAATCCACGTAGAATTTTGAGCTTGATTCCTTTTTGAGGGGGATCTGTACAGAAAAGCCTGCGCTGGGACCTGTGAATACCGTTGTACGGTCAGCATCCTCCGTGATCCCGTTTTCGTAGGTATATCCCCCGCGTAACACCAGATAATCCTTCAGCGAGAATTCCAGTCCGCCGGTAATCTGATCTTTGGCAAAGGCGTTCGACACAAAATTTGCAGCGAACGTCAGGCGGTAATCCCCTTTAAAGTTGATATCGTAGGCGGCTCCGATGTTCAATTGGGATGGCAGCTGGTAGGCAGCAGCTCGTTGTTCCACAGTAAACTGGCTTTCCTGACCGGGCAGAAGCGTACGGATTGCGAGGCCGTCACCGGAGAAACGCATCGTGGGACCCCAGTTTCTGAGGGTGATGCCGAAATGAATATTATCTGTTTCCCCTGTAACGTATTGAATACCCGCATCGATCGCAAAGCCCACCGCTGAAATATCGGAAATGCTTTCCGACACCAGTTTCACCTGCAGACCACCGTAAATGCTATTGGAGAACATCCTGGAGTAAGACAGTGCAAAATTCAGCAGGCTGGGGGAGAAGGTACCTATTCCACCTTCAGGCAGATCGACTGTGGTGATGGGAATATCTCCAAAGGACATCGACATGACGCCGATTCCAAGTGCACCGGACTGACCTATTTTTTGAACCAATCCAAACGAGAAGATGTTGATGTCCGATCCCTTTAACCATGTAGTATGGCCAAAGGTAATGTCGGTCCGGTTAATGAAGGCGGTACCGGCAATGTTGGAGAACATGCTTTCCACTCCTTTGATGTTTGCTGTATTGACGCCTCCCCATCCGGAACTTCGTGCCCATGGATTGATCAGCAATTCAGAAGCTCCTGCTTCCCCCGACCTGTCTTTGTTTCCGCCCAGTGTTGTCATTGCAGGTGCAATCATCAACCATGTGAATAAAACCACAGGGATATATCTTAGCATCTGTTTCATATTTGATTGATTTACAGGTTATATTCTTTATGTTTCATTTATCGGTACAGAGTATCAGAATGCATTCAGGTCAACAGGCCGCAGGGATCCGAACCATTTGAGCGTTCTTTCACCGATGCCATCGGCTTTGACATGGATCAGGTAGATTCCGCTGGCTACCGGGATTCCCGCATAATTTTGCAGGTTCCAGTCGATGGATGTCTTGGAGTCATCCTTGGTAAATTGCCGGATCAGGGTGCCGCTCATGGTGTAAATAGAAACCGTGCAGCGTTGTGGCAGGTTAGTGATTTTCACCCGATTGTCAAGCTGATTGGTTTCGTAGGGGGAATAACCATAGTACGGATTCGGCACAATGTTAATGAGATCCAGGTCGGTCTTGGCTTTTTCCACATCATTGGTCAGCGTTTCAAGTCCTTCGGTACTGAAGCGGTAAGCCGGATAAAAATTATTGAATTTAAGCTCATCGCTCAGCACAAAATAGGATGAATCGGGATAATAGACTGTATCCGTCAGCGGGGTTGAGTAATACCTGCCGTAGGGTTTTGTGATGCGCAGCTTAATCTGGACATCATTGGATAACCATTCTTCTCCCGGGACAGCCAGGGGAATGTTCACCCACATGCAGCAGGAGTAAAAGATGGCTTTCCCGATCTGCAGATAATCATCCTGGATGCCTTCCCTGAGCCTTTTCCCAGCATCATAGGCCGGCATATCGAAGATATGTAAATAGGTGCCACTTTCATTGTAGCGGTTGTAAAGATGGCTGAATACGTATACATAATGTTTTCCGCCGAAGATCGGTCGGGTATTCATGGGATCGGTAAAATCCCACATGGTTGAGGTGGGATTCCACAGCATATCCCGGCCATTTTCATTCACCAGCCAGGAATCTTCGCTGAAGGCCATGTTCAACCGTTCACCGGTTTCTATATTGATGGCATAACCCGGAAACCATCCCATTCCGGTGGCGTTGATGTAGTTCGGATCCTCGGGATTTTCACTGGCTTCCGTCACACCCGCCGGGGTGGGATTGCCATCCTTATCCACTGAACGACCGGCTCGGACATCGAACTGTGCCACCCTTCCTTCGGCCAGTTTGGGATCATGGCACATTTCAATCACCGGGCAACGGGTCCATTTCGATTTATCGGATGTAACGACGATATCCACGCTGGCTATGTCGGATAGATTCATGGTGATTTTCGACTGATTGGCCACTTTTCCGCCTCCAAAAGCGGGTCCGGCAATATTTTGTACGCTGGATGCACACAGGCTGTAAGGTGCCCATGTGCCGTCCAGAACGGTTTCATAGCTGGCATCCGGGTCAAAGGACCTTCCTTCGGGTGTGCCATCTGTTCCAATGTACATATTCCAGTCGTTGTAGGCAGGATTGTCCGGATCAGTGAATTCGCCGGAACGGATCCAGTTCTGTGCCCAGGGATTATCATCATCGGGCAGTCCGCTGAGCCATCTCCTGGTGCTGTCGGCAAACACCATGGTGCCTCCCAGAAGTCCACTGTTTGTCTGTAGTACGGCATAAACATCATTTTGGTCTCCGTCGATCCCTACTTTGAAGGTTCCGGGTAAATAGGACTGGTAGACAAGGATGGAAAATCCAAGGTCAAGGAAGAGTTGTTCGTTATTATAGGATATGTTGGTATCTGCTACATAGGTTTTGAGGGTCACCTCATCGATCAGGCGCCATTTTGCAACCATTTTGGAGGCTGTATCCCCGATGGTGTTAGGATCCTTGGTAACATTTTGGATCTTCATCCGGTAAAGTGAATCAAATTCCACCCGGTATGTTCCTGTTTTGACATTCAGCGGATCGATGATCCTGACCTGGATCGGTCCTGCATTGGCCTTGTATTCCGGTTGGTAATTGATCGGATACGTAGGGGTTCCATAAATATTGCCACCGGTTGAGTCTGCCCAGTTTACCGGCGGTTGGGCCAGAATTTTATCAATGCTTTCCTGGGTCAGTTCCAGGTTGTTTGCTCCGTTACCCTGGCCGGAAAGACGGGTAATACTCGGGATGGCTCCGAAATCTGCCTGTGCTGATATCGTCCCCACGGTTTTATGGGGGATGCCCGTGTACACTTTGATATTCTTACGGCCTGCCAGGTACGGTTCTTTCTGTCCATCCAATCCCATAATGTATTGCTCCTGGGCGCCCGGATCCTGGCTGTAGATCATGAATTGGTTGAATCCATAGGCCAGTGCAAGGAAATAGTACTGTTTATGGTTCACAAAGCGTTCTTGGGAGAATGCATCAATTGTAAGGACGAAGGTATGGTTGATTCCTGCATCTGATCCATTGACCTCTTCAACAGGGACATTTCCTCCCAGTGCCTGATCAAAATAATAATTAACGAGTTGCCCCACACCGTTTTTAACGTCGCACTGGAATACCTGCCGTGCGAGGTCGGGATTTTTGATGTCGGCTACCGACACACTGGAGTTTGCCAGCTGGTATACCTGGTAACCCTCGAAGTTGTAGGTGGAGTCAAAGCGGTTGTTTCCTGTAAGTTCATCCGGGCTCTTGATGTTCGGATCGATCTCCTCATAGCTTTCATTGAAATTGTTCCCGGCATCGTTGGTTTTACGGTTGGTGATATAGAAGATCAAGGTCTGGTCAAGTTCCCGGATGGTCAGATCCGGTGCATTGGGTCCGTTGACTACCTGGAAGCAGTTATCAAACAATGCCTGGCATTTGTCATCGGTCACGCGCAACAATTCCACAGAGGCCCAGGCGCCGCCTGAAGAGGCTTTGGCCCAAGGAATTCCCACGGTGATATAGTTAACGGCACCCGGTTCCAGAAGGAACGGTCCGGCCGATTGCATGAACCTCCGGTCGTGGGGATTATTCCCGGCCGTGACTTCGGTCCAGTAAATATCTCCATTGGGCGGATTGCCTTTTGTACCCCAGAAGCAGGGATCGGAATCTCCCGGGAACATGAAGTCACACTCGGGACCATACGCCCCTGATGATATATGCGCATTTCCACCATACATCATTTTCGTTCCATCTTTCCATATACCCCGGAGGAAGTTATAGTATTCCGGGGCATAATCCGGGTCGGTCATATATTCCGCAACACCCGAGTTATTATGATAGACAAACCGGCGCATCCCGAACCGTTCGTTATCCACGATACCGTCACCGAAGTTCACTCCATTGATGGCCATCTGGTCGAGGGTATCAGGGCTGGTCACCAGTGAGCAATTCCCTTCAAAGGCTGGATTGTCCTTACCGTCAGGATCCATATACGGACCCTGGAAAAAGTCGACTCCGATGGCAGGTGGTTGGCTTCCATACGCCCATGCCTGCCCTGAGCCGTCCACTGCAGTACCATTATAGCAATATCCAAGACCCCTGTCCACATCGCACCCTACGTAATCGTCCTGTGCATAGCCCAGGTCCGTATCAACCCACTGACTGAAATAGGTGTCACGCAGAACGAAAGTAGACCGGTTGATGATTTCATAACTGTAAAAGGTCATGTTATTGATTTCATCGTTTGTCGTGAAACCAAATGCCTGGCCCCGTATTTCCATTCCGATAGGATCTCCCTCGGTTTCCGTGTGGATATTTCCCTTGTCGTTAAAGACCCACCAGAGAGTTTGGTCGCCCTTGATGACCTGGTCGGCCAGGATACCAATCCCTTCCATAGGAGGTAAATCGCTCTTGCAGAGTACATTGGAGACATCGTAGTAGGGATAGTCGCCCTGATAGGGATCATAGTTCCCGTCGCCATCGCGATCATAGAAGGGAGCCAGGTAATAACTCTGGTTTTTGGATACATCACCATGAGCGGGCCAGTCGATGATCGATGTGGGGATCGTATATTCAGGAAAATCGCTTTTCGCGTCCCACCACGCAAGGTACTGGTCGACCTCAGCCCGGGTAATGGGAAACAGCTTGTCCCATTGTGAGCAGATATCTTCGGTAATGGAAGCCGTGCCATCCACCGTGAGGGGACCAGGCCAGTAATCGTTTCCTCCACCGAAATCAGGCCCCTGCCGGTACCGGATGGCAGCCAGCTTGAGCTGGTCGTTCACGTCAATGCCACCGATCCATAACGAAGCAGAGAACATCGACATTTTCCCTGATTTTTTGGGGATCTCATAATCGGCATCCTCAAAGTTCCACCACATATCCCCCCCTGTATTGATCCTGGTCCGGACATTATTGATATCCAAATATTTAAATCCAGCTCCCGGTAAGCACCCTGCTGCCGTCGATTTTAACTGGGCTGCTTTTTTTGAGCCTTCCGGAACCGGTACTTTATCTGCATAACTGTATTCGGTAAGAAGGAAAAGACCAATCAGCGCAATCAAACCATATCGGAATCTATTTTTCATATTACTGCGAATTATTGATTTTCGTAAAGTGTAAGCATTAGAAATTATAAATCAATCCAATCCGGATTTTTCTCGGTGAACTGTAATTTCCTGGACGGTCGAGTGCCAGTTCATACAGTTCGCGGTAGGATTCCGGGTTAAGTTGTTGATTGATCTGAGTTTGCCATTCATCGGCAGCAAGGTAGCCATCGTCATCCGGATTACCGGTGGCAGGATAAACGTTAAGGATATTATTGGCATTGAGAACATTCAGTACCTGCAAATACACGTTCATATAGGTATTCCTGTGGTTTTCCCCCTTTCCGACACCGATACGGATATCGCGGTCAACCCTGGCATCCATTCTGAACGACCACGGCAGGCGGGATCCGTTAAGCGAACCCTGGATAACCAGGTTATTCTGGATAAGAGCGGGATAGATCTCGGAAGAACGGGTATACGGTGTTCCGGATCCACCAAACAGGGTAATGTTGATCCCCGTGTTTTCCAGCCATTTGATGTTTCTTACATTGTCGGAGTCTTTTGCCTGTTTGCGCGTTACCGGACCATTATATTCCGCACCTTCACCCCAGCGGTAGTCGAAGGAAAGGTTGATACGGTGTCGCTGGTCAATATCCAGGGGATTCAGCGTACGCAGGTTTGGCTGCCCCGAACGGATGAAAGCCTGGGCAGTCTCGGGATTGCTGCCGGTTCCGTCGGCAAACTGCAGGGTATAACTGGCACGGACTCTCGCGTTATTCGTACGCCGCAGGTCATAGGTTACCGTCAAACCCTTGATGGTTCCAAAGTCAATGTTGTTATACGAATAATAGGTTGTCGGATAGGCTCCTGTAAAACGGTAGCTCTGGATCTTATCCCTGACTTCCCTGTAAAAGGCTGATAGGTTCAGGGAGGAGGTAGGTCCCAGTTTTTGCTGGAAACCAAGTTCGTAATCGATCGTCTTTTCCGGACGCAGGTCGGGATTGTTAATGGTAGGATTCCCCCTCACCTCCCAGAAATAGTAATCCGTAGGCGATGAGAAGAAGTTACTGGTGGGCCGCTGTGTTAAAATGTCGTAATGGGCATAGAATAAGGCCTCATCGGATATGGGGAAGGAGAAGGCGATCCTGGGCATAAAATTCAGGGCAGGTTCATAATCCTCAAAGGCTTCAGCCTGTATCGTACGATTATTGGGATCTACAAGGTAAGGTGAAACCCCATTGCCTGCATTCAGTTCAGCTTCAGGGTCAACCACTTCAACTCCTTTTGCATTGTACCATACTCCTTCGTCACGGTATCCCATGATTTTGGTGGGGTTGGTGACATTGTCCACATACACTACATAATCCGGTCCCATGTTGGAAGGATGACTGCCAAAGTCACTCACTTCCTTGACGGTTTTGGCAGGATAAAGCACATACTTGTCCTTTAAAACTTTCTGGTTGGCATCAAACCGGTCGACGCGCAATCCAACGTTGAAGATCAGATCCCTGAAAGCGAAAACATCCTGAATATATCCGGCCATATAGATGGGTTCATAGGCAGCGATCGCACGGGTATAATTACCGTTTTCATCTTTCTGGGTGAAAAAATCCTCAAAAGTGGGTTTGTCCTTCAATTTATTACCATAAGCATCATAGCCGTAATATCCCACGATCTGGTCTCCTTCATTGAGCAGTTCATCAGGACTGAACATGTTGATATTCAGTCCGTCTTCGAGAACGGCCTGGCGTTGCACGCCATCCTTGTCAAAATAATAGAGCGTATGGGTATTAACATCATAAGATTCGACATCGATCCAGTCCAGTCCATCCATCGCAAGTCCCATCGCCTGCCGGAGTTGCTTGTCGAAATAGAACTGGGAATTCGCATCATATTTCCTGTAGTAATTGATGGTATCCTGAAAGATGCCGTCAATGAACACCGGCTGGGGATTCAACAGGTCAAGTTCGCGGATGTGCCAGTTAGTGGTCTGAACCATCTTTGACCAGAACTGGGTAGGATCGACATTATACCCGTTGTATGCCCTTTGCTGGTATTGAAGTCCGAACTGTATGGCATGGTTGCCGATATCTGCCGATGCCATCAGGTCGATACCGATTTGTTCCGAATCGCTCTTACCATACCCACTCTGGAGTGCACCGGGATTAGCCCACAGGCTGTAAATGTCCTCGGGCCCTCTTCCGTTCAAAATACCTCCTTCGCTCAGGATGACACTGTTCCGGTTTGGAATATAGGGATGCATATCATAGTACTGGCTGGTATAATTGGCCAGGATTGGGTTTGCCGTTCCCGGCTCATAGGTATACAGTGTATCCTGCCAGTTATCCATCAGATAACCATAGAGCCCTGCCACAGGATCATATTCCTGCGTTGACGTATAATTACGGGTTTTGTAGGTGGTGAACTTACCGATATATCCATAGCTGAACAGATCATCGCGGTGTCTTGCATCTTCATCGACATCCATCGTCTTCGTGTAGTCTGCCTGGATGGTATAGAATACATTTTTGATCAGCGATTTGCTGTCTTTATCTGCCGGGAACCGCTGGGTGAACTTACCAAACACCCTCCAGGTATTCCCATAGGAATGGCTGTTGTTGTTGTAATTGGTCAGCGAGTGGAAAAAGTTGTAATTATCGGAATCATACATTGAATAATTGCCTCCGAAGGAGAGGTCGACGGTGGGTGAAGTACGGACGTCGATCTTACCGGAAACATTGATCTGATAGTTTGAGGAATTCAGGGAGGAATTGATTTTTTCCATGTCGCTCATGCGCAGAAAGTATGAGTTGTAATAGGTTCCCGAGCCTGTTCCAGTCGGGCGGAGGGGTGTTTCCTCCAGCGAGGCCAGCACATCATCCTTCACCTTGTACAGGTCAGTGGCTGAAGGTCTTCCATCCTGGTTATAAATGAATTCACCGGCGATGAAGTAGCCGAGAAGGGAAACATTCTTGCTGGGGTCCTTACTTTTGATCAGGGGCCCGTTAAGGTTCACCCCAACCCGGTTGTAACCATAGGGATCAAGGTACTGTGAGGTCTGAGCTTCAATGCCCATTCCGAATTTACGGGAAGGTCCTTTTGTGGTGACGTTGATGATACCCCCCGTGGCATCTCCGTACTGTGCGGGAATTCCACCCAATACGACCGAAACCTGGTCGATGGCTGATTCAGGAAGGGCAGTGGACCCTGTGACACGAATACCATCAATATAGTAAATGGTATTTTCGGAGCGCTGTCCCCGGATACTTCCCACTTCACCATCTGCCGAGTAAACGCCTCCCACGGTGGTCGCTACTGCAGCAGCTGATTTGTTCGGCATTTTGGAGATTTCTTCGGCCGTCACCGTACCCCCCGATGAGGTCTGGTCCTTGCTGATAAGAGGAACTTTATAGTCAATAACCTCAAATGTTTCCAGGGTTACCGTTGTCGCTTCCATTTCAATATCGAGGAAGGTGATCTTATCGGCCCTGATGATCACCCCGATAACCATCTTGGGTTTGTAGCCAACGTATGTAGCCTTTACATCATACGTTCCCGGATTGATGGGTTTGATCGTATAATTCCCGTCAAAGTCCGATGTGGCACCTCCTTTCTGAGCCCCTGTCACTTCAACGATAATGTTGCAGAACGGTATTGGTTCTTTCGAATCTTTATCAATGATCCGACCTTTCAATGTTCCCGACTGGGAATACACCACCAGGCTGGCAGCAAGGAAAAACCCCACACTTAACAGTAAATTTCTCATCATACCTTACAGTTTTATTATAGCTAATCAAACGATTCAAAAAGTTGGTAAAGTTAGTAATAAAAAATTTTTCCATCCAAATTTTTTATCCGACTACCCTCAAATTTAGCGATAGGGCCTGTTCATGATCTCCGAATACAGGATGGCTTTCCTTAGGTCAAAGGGAAGAAATTCCTTAGAAACAGCGGTGTCTTCTTCATCTCCGCCGGAAAGAAAGACCGTCGTTTTGTCCCCGTCATACCTGAAGGCACTAATCCCCTCCTCTGTGGGAATGGTTTCCAGCGGGATCTCCTGTTTGTTGTAAAGCCTCTTCTCCAGTTCCAATTCCTGAATGGTTCTTTCATCATAGGATTCAGCCTCAACCGGGTATGTTGTTTCCAGCGAAGCACTCTCTCCCAGGATCTCCTGAAAAACAGTCTCCAGGGTCGAAGGTTGATGATCAGCAGCGGGTTGTGGCGGAGACGCATGCTGTGGGGGAGCCGTTACCTTTTTTTTCTGTTTCTGGTTGCTTCTGTATGCTGCATAGACAATCCAGACGATGCCCAGCAAAATATAGATCCAATCTTCCATGACGGTTGTTTTGATGGTTCGAAAATTCAATTGGGTAAATATAGTAGTTTTTACCGAAACGGAAATGAAAAAACAGTAAACAGCCCGCTTTATGTTAAAAATGCCCTATCGGTCCAATCATCTGCATGATGGATTGAACAGGCGGTCGCAAAATGATCTTTTTCTATGCCGGTTGACATAGGCTGAGCGTTTTTTCAGGTATTTCATATGTGCCAGGGTTGCATCGGATTGTTTTTTTTTGTGCGATTTCAGGGCATACTGATAATCTTTATCGAATTGTTTTTGCTGCATGATGATCTCTTTTTCAGCGAGCTTTTCTTCCCTGATGGCATTCTTCTCCGGTATCCGGTTGATTCGCTCAATTCTCCAGGATTGCATTACCTGACAGCCTGAAAACAACAGGAGGAACAATACCCAGGGTATAATCCTGCCAACCGTTATCTTCAGGTTTATGTTCAGTAACATTTTTCCAATTTACCAGACGAAATTAGTATTTTTGACGGATTAAAGAAATTAAACCGGTGGTTTTAACTTTATTATTGATGTTTCGACTTTGGTAAGCTAATCATCCCAATGTACAGAAAACCAGAAGCCATCATCGCCCTGTTTTTACTGATCCTGTTTGCTCAGGGGCTATCCTGCGATAAGGAGAAGCCCTGCCAGGACTTCCCGGATACCTATATTAACATTACATTGTTACCCAACACCCTGGATAATATTCCCATAGGAGGATATGTTTATGTGTCGGCTAGCCAGCCAAGCAGGGGATTGATCGTGTACCGACCGTTTACCGAAGAATTCATCGCCTTTGAACGTACGTGCCCCTATGATCCATACGACTGTTGCCTGGGTGGAGATATCACCCGATGTGCTGCACTTGTGGTGGAGGCTTCCGGCATCACCATCATCGACTCCTGCTGCATGTCAAGATATCTGATGGTTGACGGATCCCCCTTTGAAGGTCCCTCCCCCTGTCCGCTCTATCAGTACCTGACATACTATGATGGGACGTATCTGAGGATATTTAACTAGATAGAATTCAGTACCTGTAGTGGTCTGGTTTGTAGGGGCCATCTTTTGGCACGCCGATGTAATCAGCCTGTTCCTGCGTCATTTTGGTGAGTTTCACTCCCAGTTGTTCCAGGTGCAGACGGGCGACTTCTTCATCCAGTTTTTTAGGCAGACGGTAAACCCCGATCTCATAGGGATTATTCCAGAGGTCCATCTGGGCCAGCACCTGGTTGGTAAATGAGTTGCTCATCACAAAAGAAGGATGCCCGGTGGCACAACCGAGATTTACCAGCCGGCCTTCAGCCAGCAGGTAAATGGAATGTCCGTCAGGGAAGGTATACTTATCCACCTGAGGTTTGATGTTGGTGCGTTTAATGCCAGGGTATGCTTTCAGTTTGTCCACCTGGATCTCATTATCGAAGTGGCCAATGTTGCAGACGATGGATTCGTCTTTCATCCGTTTCATATGTTCGAGGGTGATCACGTCCCGGTTGCCGGTGGCAGTCACAAAGATGTTGCCTTCCGGCAGGATATCTTCAATGGTGGATACCTGGAAACCTTCCATGGCAGCCTGCAATGCGCAGATCGGATCAATTTCGGTAATGACGATCCTGGCTCCGTATGACCGCATGGATTTGGAGCAGCCTTTACCCACGTCACCGTATCCGAGCACAACCACCACCTTGCCTGCAATCATCACGTCGGTGGCACGTTTCAGTCCATCCGCCAGTGATTCACGGCATCCGTAAAGGTTGTCAAATTTGGACTTGGTCACCGAATCGTTTACATTGATGGCCGGTGCCAGCAGTGTGCCGGCCTCCATCATCTGGTAGAGCCTGTGCACCCCGGTGGTGGTCTCTTCCGAAACCCCTTTCCATTCGGCCACCGTCCGGTGCCATTTGGTCTTATCTTCAATGAACCACTCCTTCAACTGCTTCAGGATCGCTGCTTCCTCTTCATTTGCAGGGGTCCGTTTCAGCAATTCGGGATCGTTTTCGGCCGCATATCCCTGGTGAATCATCAGGGTGGCATCGCCACCATCGTCAACGACCAGGTGAGGACCCTTGTTTCCCGGGAATGTCAGCGCCTGCGCAGTGCACCACCAGTATTCATCCAGCGTCTCACCCTTCCAGGCAAACACCGGTATGCCCCTTGCAGCAATGGCTGCCGCAGCATGATCCTGCGTGGAGAAGATGTTGCAGCTGGCCCATCGCACGTCCGCGCCCAGCTCGATCAGCGTTTCGATCAACACTGCGGTCTGGATGGTCATATGCAGCGAACCACTGATCCGCGCACCTTTGAACGGTTTTACGGCAGCATACCTTCTGCGGATGGTCATCAATCCTGGCATCTCCTTTTCCGCCATTTCAATTTCTTTGCGCCCCCATTCCGCCAGACTAAGGTCTTTAATCTTGTAATTCAATGATTTCCCGACAATAAGCTCTTCCATACCCCTGGTTATTTAAATTAATTTTAAATTACATATCTTTGCGGGTGCAAAAGTACAAAAATTTGTTGCAAGTTGCAGGGTTCAAGTTTCAAGTTGCAGGTTAATACCTTAATTACCTGTAACCTGTAATCCCGCTTTGTGGGATCTCGCAGCGCCCGACCTGCAACCTACAACCTACAACCTGCAACCTACAACCTGTAACCTGTAACCTGCAACCTGTAACCATAATGAATCCGGACATTTCTGACCAGTTGCGACGCAGCATCCTCGTCCTCGACGGGGCGATGGGTACCATGATCCAGCGGTACAGGCTGACGGAGGAGAATTTCAGGGGAGATCTCTTCTGCGGTCACCCCATTGCCCTGAAAGGATACAACGATCTGCTCTGCCTGACACAGCCGGAAATCATCAGGCAGATCCACTTCCAATATCTGGAGGCCGGAGCGGATATCATCGAGACCAATACCTTCAACGCCACACGCATCTCGATGGCCGAATACGGGATGGAATCGCAGGTGTACACCATCAATGTGGCAGCCTCGCGTCTGGCACGGGAAGCAGCCGATATGTTCACAGCAAGGGATCCTTCGAAGCCCCGGTTTGTCGCCGGAGCTATGGGACCCACCAGCAAAACGGCTTCCCTTTCACCCGATGTGAACGATCCCGGTTTCAGGGCTGTGAGCTTTGATGATCTCAGGGAAAGCTATGCAGAGCAGGTCGAAGGCCTGATGGATGGCGGAGTGGATGTCCTTCTGGTGGAAACCGTGTTTGATACCCTGAATGCCAAGGCAGCGCTTATGGCCATAAAAGAGACTACCCGAAAAAAGGGAAGAAGACTGCCAGTGATGGTTTCCGTTACCATTACCGATGCCAGCGGCCGTACCCTGTCGGGCCAGACCATCGAAGCGTTCTTGTATTCGTTGTCGCATGCCGATCTGCTGAGCATCGGGCTGAACTGTGCCCTGGGAGCTCGGGAGATGCGACCCCACCTGGAGACGCTTTCAGCTCTGGCTCCCTTTTACGTGAGCGCCTATCCCAATGCGGGATTACCCAACCCGTTCGGAACCTATGATGAGACACCGGAACAGATGGCCGGCTATATGGAGGATTTCCTGTCGCACCGCTTTGTCAATATCATCGGAGGCTGCTGCGGAACCACGCCGGAGCATATCGCCCGGTTATCTGACCTCGCGGGCCGTTATGAAAAAAGGGAAGTGCCGCTGCGGCAACCATCCCTGCATCTGAGCGGCCTGGAGCCTCTGCTGGTCTTCCAGGGCAGCAACTTCATCAACATCGGTGAAAGAACGAACGTGAGCGGCTCGATCAAATTTGCCCGCCTGATCCGTGAAAAGCAATATGAAGAGGCGCTGTCGGTCGCCAGCCAGCAGGTGGAAAACGGGGCGCAGGTGATCGACGTGAACCTCGACGACGCTCTGCTGGACGCGGAAAAAGAGATGACTGCCTTTCTGAACATGGTGGCCTCCGATCCCGGCATAGCGCGCGTGCCAGTAATGATCGACTCATCAAAATGGACGGTCATCGAGGCCGGACTGAAATGCCTGCAGGGAAAGGGTATCGTTAATTCCATCAGCCTGAAGGATGGCGAAGAGCTGTTCTGTGAACGTGCCCTCAAAATCCGGGAATACGGAGCAGCCGCCGTGGTGATGGCATTCGACGAGGAAGGCCAGGCCACGAACTTCGAACGAAAAACAGCGATCTGCCAGCGGGCATATGAGATACTGACGCAAAAGGTTGGATTTCCTCCGGAGGATATCATCTTCGATCCCAATATTTTAACGATAGGTACCGGAATAGCGGAACATAACAACTACGCCGTGGATTTCATCCGGGCCATCAGGTGGATCAAGGAGAATCTACCCTATGCAAAGACCAGCGGCGGGATCAGCAACCTGTCGTTTTCTTTCAGGGGTAATGATACGGTCAGGGAAGCCATGCATTCAGCATTTCTCTATCATGCCATTCAGGCAGGGCTTGATATGGGTATTGTGAATGCCGGCATGCTCCAGGTATACGATGAGATTCCACCAGCCCTGCTCAGGCTGGTGGAAGACCTGATCTTCAACCGGAGAAAGGATGCGACCGAACGATTGCTTCAATATGCAGAGACGCTCAAAGACAGCGGCAAGACAAAAGTGACCATCGATGAATGGCGGAAAGGCACCGTATCCGAACGGCTCACCTACGCACTGGTCAAGGGGATCGTGGAATACATCGACCAGGATGTGGAAGAGGCCCGATCAAGTTACCCACGGGCGTTGGATATCATTGAAGGGCCTCTGATGGAGGGGATGAACCGTGTGGGGGACCTGTTCGGTTCCGGCAAAATGTTTCTGCCGCAGGTGGTCAAGAGTGCCCGTGTCATGAAAAAAGCTGTGGCTATCCTGACTCCCTACATAGAAGCGGAAAAGCTGGAAACAGATCAGCGGAAATCAGCCGGAAAGATACTGCTGGCCACAGTGAAAGGTGATGTCCACGACATCGGGAAGAACATCGTGGGAGTAGTTCTGGCCTGCAACAATTATGAGATCATTGATCTGGGCGTGATGGTGCCATCCGGCCGGATCCTGCAGGAAGCCCTCGAACACAAAGCGGATATCATCGGACTGAGCGGGCTCATCACGCCTTCATTGGATGAGATGGCCCACGTGGCATCGGAGATGGAAAGGCAGGGATGTACGATCCCGCTGCTGATCGGAGGGGCCACCACCTCTGAGATGCACACGGCCGTAAAGATCGCCCCGGCTTACTCCGGACCCGTCATACATGTCAGGGACGCATCAAAAAGCGTCGGTGTAGCCTCCGGTTTACTATCCCCGGTGACAAAATCTTCTTTTCTCACTGATATCTCTACCCGTTACGAAGGGTTAAGAAGTAAGTACGGTAGCATGCAGGCCGAAATGCGTTACATCAGCCTGGAGGAAGCACGAAAAAACAAGCTGCGGGTCGATTGGAAAAATGTTCACATACATCGCCCACAAATAACCGGTAATATCTCTTTCCCCGATTATTCTCCGGAGGAGATCAAGTATTGTATAGACTGGACCTTCTTTTTCGGGGCATGGAAAGTTCCCGGGAAGTATCCTGCGATCCTTGAGGACCCGCTCAGGGGGGATGAAGCAAAACGACTCTTTGAGGATGCACAGGCGCTCCTGGAAGAGATCATCCAGGAGCGATTGCTCAGGGCTTCAGGTGTGATAGGGATTTACCCGGCCAGTGCAATTGGCGATGATGTACAGGTATATCGTGACGATTCGCGCAGGGAGATCCTCACTACTTTTCATTTCCTCCGCAATCAGCAACTAAGGGAGGATGGCTCACCCAACCTGTGCCTGGCCGACTTCATTGCTCCTGTCGATTCCGGAAGGGTGGATTATATCGGAGGTTTTGCCGTGACAGCCGGACTGGATATCGAAAAAGGCCTTGAAAAATATGCTGCCCAGCATGATGATTACAAGAGCATCATGCTGAAGATCCTGGCCGACCGGCTGGCAGAGGCCTTTGCGGAGCTGCTGCACCTGCGTGTAAGGAAAGAGTTCTGGGGATACGTGGCGGATGAGGGCCTGGATCTGCCGGCAATCCTGAAAGAAGAATACACCGGTATCCGACCTGCACCCGGCTACCCGGCCTGCCCGGAACATTCCGGGAAGCGGACACTGTTTGATCTGTTGCAGGTTGAGCAAAATGCAGGTATCAGCCTGACTGAGAGTTATATGATGGTGCCTGCCGCATCCGTGAGCGGGTACTACTTTGCCCACCCTTTTGCCCGGTATTTCAACCTGGGCAGGATCGGCAGAGACCAGGTCACCGATTATGCCCGTAGAAAGGGCATTGATCTCCAGTCGGCCGAAAAACTACTGAATCAACATTTAAACTACTGAGCCCATGAAGGTCACCGACCACCTCAAAAAGACCGGCGAGGTCATGTTCAGCTTCGAGATCATTCCGCCTGCCCGGGGGAAAAGCCTGAAGGACATCACCGACATTGTGGAGGAATTGCAGCAGTTCAAGCCTCCATTCATTGACGTCACGGGCCATTCTGCGGAAGCCTCTTATGAGGAGCTCAATGACGGGACCATTAAAAGAAGGATCCGTCGTAAAAGACCAGGTACCATTGGAATCTCGGGTGTCATTCAGAACCGTTATAACATCGACACGGTTGCCCACCTGTTATGCAGGGGCTTTACCCGCGAGGAAACGGAAGATGCACTGATCGAGTTGAATTATCTGGGAATCAACAACGTTATGGTACTTCGCGGTGATGAGACCAACTACCTGAAAGGACTGAAAAACGGTAATACTGCCAACGACTTTGCCATTGATCTGGTGAAGCAGATCCGGGATTTGCAGAAGGGGAAGTACCTGGAGGAGATCCTGAACTCCCACCCGATCGATTTCTGCATAGGGGTGGCCGGTTATCCGGAAAAACATTACGAAGCGCCCAACCTGAAGACCGATATCCAGTACCTGAAGCAGAAAGTGGATGCCGGGGCGGATTACATCGTGACGCAGATGTTCTTCGACAACGGCCATTTTTATCACTTTCTTGAGCTATGCGATAAGGCAGGGATAAAGGTCCCCATCATCCCCGGTCTGAAGATCCTGAACAATGCCTCACAGCTGAGCAACATTCCCCGCAAGTTCCATGTGAATTTCCCCGACGAGCTGGTGGATCAGATCCAGGATCATCCCGATGATGCCAAGACCATCGGCATCCAGTGGGGCATCCGGCAGGCAGAGGACCTCATCAAAAATGGCCAGACGCACCTGCATTTTTACGTCATGAACGACGTGGCGGCCGTGAGCAGGGTGCTGGCGGAGTGTCGGTGCAGGTGATGCAAAAAGGGATGACATCCCGCAGCACGGGACGTAATCCCTTTAACACTTTTTGGAGCAATTTCGTAATTTTGTGAATAAACTCTCACAAAATGAAACCGACAAAACTTTTTTTACTACCGGTCATTTCCTTTTTTAATGTTTCCAGTTTGACTGCCCAGACCATGACGTGGGATAATGAATTCAGTTTTCCGGGTGAAGATCTTGGATTTTTTACTAAAATCATTCAATCAGACAGTAAAAATCTATTATTGGCCGCATATATGGAATTTGGTTGGTTTGAATATTCCCCCGGATTGATGAAAATCGACACTAACGGCAACCAAATCTGGGCAAAAGCCTATGATTTTATTGACTCGTACCAGATGATCACGAAAACCCTGGTGGAAATACCTGATGACAGCATTTATTATTCATTCTGTTTCGATCCCTCCTGGCCAGTACCGATCAAAACCAATAGACGAGAGGATCTTGTGAATGAATGCCGGCTACTCAAATTCAATTCCGTTGGCGATACACTTACCAGCTATTACTATACAGATATTGGCTGGGTAAATGACCTGATTTATGATGAGGGATTCCTTATTGTTGCAGGAGGCACTAATTATGAAGATGAACCATGGAATTTTTATAGCAAACCAACTATAATCGTCGTGGACACATCCGGAAATCTGATTTTCAGAAAAGAATTTTTTACTGATACAAACGGCAGGATTAATTCAGTCATTAAGAAACCTGACGGGGATTACTATGTGGTGGGATCCACCGAGTTACATTATGATCCGGGGTATTATCAACCTGATAGAATGTTCTTAATGGAACTGGATCACGATTTCAATCCAGTCTGGACCTTTGTTTCAGATATTCAGTTCAGCGAAGGGAATAAAATAATTCGCTGCAATGATGACAGTTATGCAATTATAGGAGATGGGTATAATATCTCAAGTAACAACCAAGATATATTATTGTGGAAAATCAATTCGGATACCCTCATCGATCCTCCATGGTTTTACGATATCTCACATTCGGATAATGCTTCCAGTATTAAACAAACAATGGATAACGGATTTATATTTTGCGGATCAGTTATTCCTCAAAACTCTTCTTTCACTTCTTTTTTTTACATGAAAATAAACGCTGAAGGGATCGAGGAGTGGCACTGGAACAATAATCCGTTTTATCATGAAGCGTATGATGTTCTTCCAGGAAATTCAGGTTATTATGTTGCCGGACATGGATCCGGTGCAAAGCTGGTAAAAACCGATCTGACAGGTTACGGACTAGAAACATCACTTCCTGACCATTCAGGTATTGCATCTCATGATATTTTAAAAGTATATCCTAATCCAACCGAACATCACATCACAATTGAATTTAACCTATTAACGAATTGTATGAATGGCTCTGTTGAAATTTTGGACATTTACGCAAGGACTATTGTCGAGGTACATTTAACCGGTGAAAAGAAAAAAATGGATATTCCCGTCGATAATTATTGCCAGGGACTTTATCTGGTAAGATTAGTATGCAATCATCATACTATCGCATGTGCCAAGTTTACCATTTTGGGTGGATCTTTAAAGTAGAAGAATATAGTCTTCTTGGCAGGAAACACTTCGACCTTGATAAAGTCGTTCTTTTCGGATCGTATGCAAGAGGTGAATCGAACGAAAACAGCGACATTGATGTGGCTGTAATTGTAAACAGCCTGACGGATTTCACTGTCTGAAAGGATCGAAAGGATGTCGCCGGAGGGATTTGGAAAAATGACAGGTCCTGTTTTCTGAGCAGGGTTCAGATATTACCCGCATACAAATCCTGTGTCGGGACTGATCAGGTGACAATCTTCAAGATTGGCATTCGTGGGTAAAGGATTCCGGAGCGTCCATCCCTGGGAAAAGCCTTTAGGAGTTATTGCCAGCGAGCAAAACATCAGGAGAAAAAATGGTCGTTAATTATTGACTGTGTTTGAAAGGAGGCTGTATTAAAAAAAGGTTTCAATTGGATATTGATACAGCCTCCTTTTAACGATCAGGTAATGAATTCCAGATAATTCAGATTATGAATCACCCTGAATGAGGAATGATCGTAAGTATTCAGGAATTCCTGAGGTGGTTTGATTTTTTTCTCAGTCCATTTGAACTCGAATCCTG
>JAGONC010000045.1 GCA_017993235.1 Lentimicrobiaceae bacterium | reverse complement strand
TTTGTGATTAACCTAATAGGTGGGTTAATTGCTTACTCATTCCTACCCAAAAAGCCTTCTCTGAATCTCGAAATCATTGATCAATCAGTGACTTTATGCTATTGAAATTATGTCGAACTCACGTTATGTTAGGTAATATATCATTATTAAATCGATACATATCATGTGCTCAAGTCACAAAAAGACCAATTTTTGAATTTATTTCTTCAAAAATTAATCCTAATGCAGCATTGATGGTATTTTCTTTTGAAGATGATTACAGTTTCGGGATTATCGCTTCGCAGTTACACTGGCTTTGGTTTGTAGAAAAGTGTTCCACACTAGGTGAACAATTCCGGTACACAACCGATTCGATATGGGACACATTTCCCTGGCCTCAAAATCCAGACAACCAACAAGTTGAACAAGTCGCTGATGCTGCTTTACAGTTAAGATTGGCCAGGCGAAAAATCATGCAGCAAAACAGGCTTACCTTACGTGATTTGTATCGCACGCTTGATAAACCTGGTAAGAATCCGATCAAAGACCTGCAGGAAGAGCTTAATCAGGCTGTTATGGTTGCTTATGGCTTTGATCCCTTAAAAGATTTGCTACTTCAATTACTTGATCTTAATCAGCAGGTACATCAAAAAGAATTAATGGGAAATAAAGTCACAGGTCCAGGAATTCCTTATTATTACCCAGAACCGGAGCGACTAATAAGCGAGGATTGCGTTATCTTAATTTAATAATATCATCAAATATCGGTTAATCTATTCACCAGATATCATGATCCCCCGTTTTACCTGTCTCCCCTGCTACTCACTGACTCCTCCCCGTCACCTTCAGATATTCCGCCATCTTCACCCGGTAGGCACACCGGGCATCGGTGAGCTGATCCAGGGTGGTCTGGAGGATCGCCTGCGCCTCCAGCACATCTGAGACACCAATGATTCCCGCATGGTAATGATCAGCGGTGATCTTCAGGTTTTCCCAGGCCTGTCCAATGGCTTCCTCTGCCAGCTTTATCCTCTGCCAGGATTCCTGCAGGTCGGTCCAGGCCTTTTCGACCTGGAGCAGCAAAAGGGTCGCCGTATAATCCGCATTGTTCTGCGCAATCTCTTCCTTTAATTTTTGCTCTTTGATCTTGTACGATCCCTCCCACCAGTCCGACAGCGGGATAGTGACCGTTCCGAATGCCATCAGCTCATTGTTCCAGTCGCCTTTCCAGTCATTGTCCATTCCGTAGGTGAATGCTCCTGCACCAATGCCAACCTGCGGCAGGTACTCCCCAAGCTTCATTTTCGATTGAAGCTTTTCTGCCTCCACACTTTTCTGCATGAGACTGAATTCCGTTCTGCCGGCCACGGCGGTTTGGGGATCGGTGTACAAACCGGCTGGTTCGGTCAACAGGACAACCGAATCCGACAGCTTCATCAGGGGATCATAGGGGATGCCCAGGTGCTGACACAGCGACATGTTGGCCAGGTTGATCCCGTTCTCAAGCTGAAGACGGTTCATCTTCATCTCGCTTTGCTTCAGGGTAACCTTGAGGACATCATTGTAGTTGATGAGCCCGGCTTTATGCGCACTGTTCACATCTTTGTACAGTGTGTCTAAAAGCCGGTCATATGCCTCGATGGTCTTCAGTTTTTCCGTCAGTGAGACGATCTGCCAGTACTGCTCCTCAGTCTTGAACAATGCCTCACTCGTCGACAGGATAAGCTTTTGCTCGCTCACAGTTGCTCCGAGTTTGGCAAGACGGTTCCCGTAAAAAATACGACCACCTGCAAACAAAGGCTGGACGGCCGTTACGGCCCCTGTTGTTAGGTCTTCCAGCATCCCCAGGGAAACGTCCGGAAAATAAGCAAACTCCGTAGCGAGGGGCAGGGTCATCGGATCCCCGTTGTACACAGGAAGATTCCCGCCGGGCATGTCAATCTTCAGCAGGGGATCGCTGAACTGAACGGCCAGCCCAAGGGCGCTGATGTTGGGAAAGTATCGGGTAAAAGCTGCCTGTTGGACTTTCCGGGATGCTACAACCTCAATGGCACTGTTTTTAACCTGGATATTCTTTTCCAGGGTGATCTTTTTGCACGAATCCAGCGAGTAGTGGTTCTGGGCCAGTGCCGGGAGGCTGAAACCAACCACCACGTAAAGTATCGGAAAAATATATATCAATTTTTTCATCGCTTTTTTGCATTAAATTTCCAGTAAAGAACCGGGAGAATCGTAATGGTCAGCAGCAGAAGGCATATGCCTCCTGCAAAGATCACCATGCCAACGGGTGCCCAGAATGAACTTCCTGAGATGATCATGGGAATCACCCCGACGGACGCGGCAGCGGATGTCAGAAAAATGGGTATCATCCTCCGCTTGCCTGCATCGTAGGCAGCATCCCGTGCCGACCATCCTTCCACGACGAACTTCTGCTCGGCATGCTGGAACATCAGGATCACATTCCTTACCGTAAGTCCGAATAAGCTGATCAGCCCGAGTGCCGATGTGATGCCGACCGTATAATTGGCGATCCAGAGACCGAATGTGGCGCCGAACATAAACAGCATAAGGGTAAACAGCGAAATGATCGTGAGTTTGAATTTGCCGTACGTGAACAGCAGGAAAAGGAAAATGATGGAAAAGGCAGCGATGATGGCATAAATGACCGGCGACAGGTTCTCTTCATTGTATTCCGGTTCACCTCCCACCTGGTACATAATTCCCGCCGGCAGTGATGGTTCAAGATCATTTTTGATAAAATCGCGAATAGCGGATAGCGTGCGGGCCGGTATTACATTCCTCTTTGGGTCGGCGGTCACGGATATGGTCCTTATGCCATTACGGTGGACAATGCTGTTTTCACTCCACTGCGGCACGACGGAAGCTATTTGCCGCAAAGGGACACTGACCGTGGGAATCAGGCCTGTCACCAGGGTGTTGGAAAGCCCTTCCAGCGTAAGTTTGCCCTCCGGATCGTCCGTTTTCAGGACAATCGGAATGTTGTCATTTTCCTCAGTAAGCAATCCCATGGTGAACTTACCCGTGGCCAGCATCAGGTTGGCCGATGTGACGGAACGGGTTACCCCAAGCCGTGAGGAAGCTACGGGATCTAATTCCACTTCCATGACGGGCAGCTTCTCTCCCCAGTCGGTATGAACATTCGTAAGCTCAGGAATCTCTTTCATCCTGGCCATTAATGTGGCAGCAACCTCTTTCAGATCCCCGGCGTTTTCACCATAAAAACGGAACTCGTACGAAGGAACATGCTGAAAATCGATCTGCTTGAACTTGATGTAGGCATTCGGAAAATAATGCGCATAACGATCCGTATATTCATCCAGCAGAGCCTCGGTTTCTTCGGGAGAATCCGTATTGACAATGAATTGAGCATAACTGTCGGAGGGCATGTTGGGAGCATAGGAAATATGGAATCGGGGTGAAGACATCCCCACAAACTGGGTCACCGATCTCACCCGCTGATCTTTCATAAGGATCATCCTCATGGAATCAGCCACTTCCCCGGTGCGGACGATCGGGGTCCCGTCAGGCAGACTGATCTCCACCGCAAACTGATCACGTTCTGCAAGGGGATTCATCCTGAAATGAATATGCGGAATGATGAATACTGAGGCCACAATGGACATGACTCCAATGGAAACGGTAAGCCACGGATGACGAAAATTCCAGTCAAGCAGCTTTAAATAAACGTCGTGCACTTTCTCCGTCAGTCTTTTCTTATCCGGCTCATCTGTATCCTTCCCGGATGATTTGATCAGCGCATTCTCGAGAATGGGTATTATGGTTACAGCCAGGATCAGCGACATCATCAGGTTGATCGTGAAGGTAAAGGGGAAAAAGTAGATGAATTCGAGCATCTGGCCTTTGAACAGGATGAGAAGCGGATAGAAAATAAGGCAGATACAGGTGGTCGCAAGGAACATCGGCATGAAATATTTATGGGCGCTTTCAATGGCCGCATCCCAGGGTTTATACCCATTTTTAAGGCAGTAGATATATCCGTCGATGATCACAATGGAATTGTCCACCGTCATTCCAAGCACTACCACGAGCGCTGCCAGGGTCACCGTATTCAGGGGTATTCCGAACAGGTACATGATCCCGACCGAGATGAACGTATTCAGGGGAATAACGATGGCAGCCACCAGGGCCGAACGGAACGGGAACAGGATCATCATCACCACAATGATCACAAGGATCGCGATCATCAGATCACGGAGGAACGACAATACCGAGCCTTCCACCACATCGGCCTGGTTGGCGATGGCGTTGACCGTCACATCATCCGGCAGATTGCTTTCCTGGTATTCTGCAATGATTTGACTGACATCCTTCCCAAACCTGACAATATTGTAGCCTTCTCTCATCTCGACGGAAAGCACCAGGCAGGGTTGCCCGTTATAGGTAATATAGCTCCCTCCGTCAGGATATTCCCTTACAACGGTCGCCACATCCTTCAGCCGTATCATGTTGCCGTCAGGATCGCTGAAAATGATCTGATCCCCAACTTCGCTGACCGTACTGTAAGTGGGTTTGAAATGGACCGGGACCAGTACATCATCATTCTCAATTCTTCCTCCGGGAGCCAGCGACTGGCTGAAGACCTCCGCCAATAGCAGCTTGTCACTGATCCCATACGAAGAGAGCTTGTTCCGGTCCACGTACACCGTTACCTGTTCGTCCTTCATCCCATAGAGACGAAGATTGGAAACCGATTCGACACGGTGAAGCCTGCGGATCAATTCATCGGCATAGCTTTTCAACTCCTGGTAAGAACGTTTGTCGGAACCGATGGCAATGAGGAGCGCCGAGGTATCGCCAAAATCATCCTGTGCCATAAGCGCCAGAACACCCGATGGCAGTTGCATCTTCAATGTCGAAAGCCCGTGCTTGATCTTCGACCATACCTGATCTTTGTTCTTCACATTGTCATTCAGCTCGACCATGGCATAGCATATCCCGTTTTGAGAGGTTGTGGTGGTAAAGCTCCTCTTGACCTCAGGATAGGAAAAAAGGAACTGTTCGAGGGGTTCGGCCAGCTGTTTTTCAACCTCCTCGGAGGTAGCCCCGGGATATACGCCAACAATGATCCCCTGACGGATGGTATAGCCGGGAAATTCCTGTTTGGGCATCACAAAGAGTGCAATGACACCCAGGACAACCAGCAGAACGATCATGAGGACGGCAATGGCTTTATGTTGCATCGTCCATTCTATGAGACTGTGGCTGCGTTTCATTGTCCGATGATTTTATCGTCCTCACTGAGTTTCTGATAGCCTTCTGTAACGATGCGGTCGCCAACGGAAAGTCCTCCCGTGATCTCAACCCCATTGCCCCTGACCGTGCCGGTCGTCACGACCACACGCCTGGCAACACCTCCCCTGTCGCACCATACAAATTTCTGACCGTCAGCCATGGTCTGAATGATCCCAATGGGTATCACGATCGCCTCCCGCATCTGGCTGTCAGGGTAAAGTTCCACGTTGCAGACCATCCCCGGTAACAGTTTCTTCTGAGCATTGGACAGAAGGATATGGGCAGGATACGTATGGGAGATGGGATTCGATGAAACGCTTTTCTCTATCTTCTGGCCTTCAAACCTTTGATTGCCCAGAGCGGATACGGTAATGGATGATCTGCAGTCGGAAGGTATCGCTGAAATTTCGTTTTCGGGCACAGAAAACCTTACTTTGACCGTACCGATATCCAGTATGGTAAGGACCGCTTTTCCGACCACTGCATATTCTCCGGCTTCAGCCATTTTTTTACCGATCACACCGGAAACCGGGGCATACAAAGAACAGTTCTTAAGGTTGTTCTTTGCGATGTTGTATGACGATTGCGCCTGCTGCAGCTTGGTTTCAATGTCGACCATCTGGATCTCAGGCAGGCTTCCCTCATCGTGGACCGATTTGAGACGGTCGTATCCGTCCTGTGCTTGTTTTAACGTGGCTTCAGCTGCGACAAGCATGCTCTGCGCCGATGCATCATCAAGCCTGGCCAGCAACTGCCCGCTGGAAACGTAATCTCCTTCAGAAACGAAGAATTTCTCAATCATTCCCAACGTGGAAAAGCTAAGTGCTGTGGAGGATTTTTCCTCGATGGTTCCCACATAACTCAGTATGCCAGCTGTTTTTGAGCCTTCAACCGCTTGAATCCTGACTTTGACTGCAGGCCTGGCCACAGATTCTTCGCTTCCGCGGTGATTACACCCTGTGACCACCGCAAGGAGCATCATAACAATAATGGCTTTTCTCATATTTTTAAGATTTAAATGATTATCCTATTTTGTACTTACGTTCCATACAGCTTATGATCAGGGAAAAAGTAATGGCTGTATTGTTTATTTTTTCAAGATCTTATAAAACTCAATCATCTGGGATCGAAATAGTTGTATGGTATCAGAGGGTGAATGTTCCCTGAAAAGGCTGGCAGCCACACCAATCGCAATGGAAGTAATATTCAGTGCCGCCAGGGAAGTGTCAATGTCTCCACGGATCTCACCCTTTTTTACTGCCCTATCCAGAATGGTTTTAAGGTTATCGATCCCTAACGTGTAAAAATGCCGCTGCTCATCCATATATCCCGGGTAGTGCCTCAGGGCATCGATCAGCAACGACAGGTACTTGACAGGAATGAATGGCTGGCCGTCGATGCTGATCGTTTTTACGATCCGGCTGACATATTCAATGATCACCCGTACATACTCCTTCAGGGTGATATCCTGCCTGACCTGGATCAGGCCCACCAGTTTGAGGTACTTGTCGATAACGGCTTTAAACAGCTCCTCCTTGTTCAGAAAATGATGATAGAGCGCTCCTTTGGTCAGCCCGACCGATTTGCTGATATCCTGGATCGAGACAGCTTCATAACTTTTGCTCAGGAAAAGCCGATACGCCTGGTCAATGATGATTTCTCTTGTTTCCGCCATGGCATTACATACTAAACGTTCAGGATGTAAATATAGTGCTCTTTTATACATCCTAAACGTTCAGTATGTAAATTTTATTATAGTTTATTCTCCGAACATGACATCATTGTCTAAATTCTTAATTTAGGTGCTTCATTCATTTTCAATCGCTGACCTATGGTGCATCAAAGGCATTTGAACAGAACCCTTGGCTTAACCTATGTGATCATTTTTGTTGTCGCAAACATCATTGGATCAGGTGTATATAAAAAGATCGCTCCGATGGCTGCCGAACTTCACTCTTCGGTGTGGATCCTGCTGGCCTGGATCGTCGCAGGGATCATCACCATCTTTGGAGCGCTGAGCAATGCCGAGGTGGCAGGCTTGCTGGCTGATACAGGAGGGGATTATGTCTACCTGAAAAGGATCTACAATCGCTTTTTCTCATTCTTATACGGCTGGTCGCTGTTTGCAGTCATCCAGACGGCCACCATCTCCTCTCTGGCCTACGTTTTTGCCCAATCGCTCAACAATATCATCTCCCTGCCAGAGGTATTTCCCTCCCTTCAAAGCTTTACCATAGGCGGAGTGTTCTTTCCTTTCCAGAATTCCGGAGTGAAGATGGTAGCCATCATCCTGATCTTACTGTTGACATTTTTAAATATCACCGGCCTGAAAAGCGGTGCCAGGACGAGTAAGATCATCCTGGGGCTGGTGTTTACAGGTCTGTTCGTGATCGTAATCTTTGGTCTGGGTAACGTCAATAAAGTGCCTGAAAATTTCATGAATATGAAAGACCTGACAGCGGGAACCGTTAGCGTTTCCTCTTTTTTCACGGCGATGCTGGCTGCCTTCTGGGCTTACCAGGGCTGGGTTTCTGTTGGTTATATCGGTGGGGAAATTAAAAATCCCAACAAAAACATCCCCAGGGGGATTGTGATGGGTGTATTTATCGTGATCACCATTTACCTGCTGGTGAATGTGACCTATCTGGCGCTTTTATCCATTCCACAGCTGGAACAGATTTACACCTCGGACAACCAGATTGCGGCCGTGGAAGCGGTCAGAAGCTTCTGGGGTACCGGCGGGGTAATGTTCATTTCCCTGCTGATCCTGCTCACCACCCTGGGGTGCACCAATGCCAGTATCCTTACCGGCGCCCGTCCCTATTATGCGATGGCCAACGACCGGCTTTTCTTCAAGGGTATCGGAAAACTGAACAGGGCCAGCGTCCCCGGCAATTCACTGCTGTGGCAGGGGATCTGGGCCTCGGTGCTGGTGCTGTCGGGGACCTTCGACCAGCTGACCGACATGATCATTTTTGCCGTGTTCATCTTCTACGGTGCCACATCCCTGGGGGTATTCATCTTACGCCGCAGAATGCCCGATGCTCACCGTCCTTACAGGGTCTGGGGATACCCGGTCGTACCGGCACTGTATATCCTCTTCTGCCTGTACCTGTTCTTCAATACGATCATTACCAGGCCGCGCGAAGCTGCCATTGGAACGATCCTTATCCTGGCCGGTATCCCGGTCTACTTTCTGCTGCAAAGAAAATATGCAAAAAAATGACCGGTGAACAATGAAGTAGGATACCTTTAATGACTGTTTATCATGGACAGATGACTAATGGCTGAAACACAAAAAGATAAACCCTGGGCCCTCGCCGCATTGTCGGTCTCAAATCTGCGCGCCCTCCCCGACCATACCTCCGAACTGGTCTCGCAGGTCATGATGGGAACCCCGTTAGCGGTACGGGAATTCAAGGATAAATTCCACCGTGTCATGACACCTGAACAGTATACCGGATGGATGGATGCCAAAGGTTTGCAGTTGCTGACAGAAAAGGAAATGGAGGCCTGGAAACAATCTGACCGTTTCGTTTACCATACTATCTCTGGCAATGCGTATGATGCACCCGGCGATAGGGGTGATGTGGTAACCGATCTTATTCTTGGCGATCTGTTTGAAGTGGAATCGGCCGTCAGGGGATCGTTGAAAATAAAGCTTCCGGATGGCCGCCGGGGCTATGTTCCCAGCAGGGACTGCATCTCTTTTAAGGAGTGGAGCAGCCTGGAACCGGATATGAACGCTTTATTGTCATTCGCCAGGCAAATGATGGGCTTCCCCTATCTGTGGGGCGGAGCATCGAGCAAAGCAGTCGATTGTTCCGGTTTTACCAAGCTGATGTATTATACCCAGGGGATCATTCTTGCGCGTGATGCTTCCCAGCAGGCCAGGTACGGCCAGAAAATGGATATCAACAACATCGATAACCTGGAACCCGGCGACCTGCTCTTTTTCGGAAGCTCTGCAAAGCGGATCAGTCATGTGGGCATCCACCTGGGTAAGGGAGATTTCATCCATTCCTCGGGCAGGGTCCACATCAGCAGCATTGTGCCCGGTGATCCCAGACATGACCCTGAACGGAATTATGTGGCTGCCCGCAGGATCGTGAATTCACTGGATACCGAAGGGATTACCCGGGTGAGGAGCCATGAATGGTACGTGGCCGATTGGTGGTTGACGGTTGACAATTGACGGTTGACAATTGACGGTTGACAATTGACGGTTGACAATTGACGGTTGACAATTGACGGTTGACAGTTGACGATTGACAGTTGACGATTGACGTTCGATGATCGATGGTCGACAGAAGGCATTCTCTAAAGCTCCGAAGGAGCGGAATATTGTTAGATAAAACGTTGCAGGCCATCATTTTCGAACCCCGAAGGGGTGGCATAAAAAAGATTGACAGTTGGCAGTTGGCAAAAAATAGCTTTAGGATACAATTATATGGATGAAGGATGAAGATGCGCTTGATCGTTCAGATAGTGGTCATTACTTTCCTGTTGCTTAACCTGGGTTCTTGCGACGGGAACCGGTCAGTGAAGAAAGAACCTGCAGCAAATGAAAATCCGTTACAGGATACGGTCATTGAGGTTCAGGATCCGCTCCATCCGGTATATGCCATTTTGGTCGTACCAAGAACTCCTGTTCCGGGAGAAGGATTCCGAATCATCACCACCGGAGGCAAAAACCTCCGAAAGGCGAAGATCATCGTCAGCAGCCCGTCGGGTAACATGGAATCCCTGAAGAGTAAAACCGGAGAAGAATTGCCATTCTGGCGCATGGATGAATTTGCCGGGTGCCCGGCCGGTACCTATACGGCAACCCTGATCGTGAACAAAAAGGATGTCAGCCACCTGGAGTTTGAGATCGCACCTCTGAAAGAGACTCCCCGGCAGGGTACGGTCTGGAAAACGATGAGGGGATGGGACAGCGGCACGGAGACACTCTTTTCGGCCTGGATCAATGCGTTGTTCGGAAGTTGCAATGAACAGTCCTCCTGGACCGCACTCCATGAGATGATGCGCGACCGCGACCGTAATTTCCTTTACAACTACCTTTCCCTGGGTGAAGATGATCCTGCCAGTAAAACCACAGTGATCATGGAACCCGACTGTGCTGATTTTCCGTTTTTCCTGAGGGCATACTTTGCCTGGAAACTCGGACTCCCATTCGGTTATCATATCTGTGACAGGGGATGGGTGGGAAGAAGCCCCCGGCCCGGGCAATGGATCACCAATGAAACTTCCTCTTCGAGAAGTAATCCGGTTCTGGCATTCAATTCCTTTTTACTGAACATGATGAATGGCGTTCATTCGGGTACTGCCCGAACGGCCCTTGACAATGAGAGCTCTGACTATTATCCTGTTGCTCTCTCACGGGAAGCCCTGCGTCCGGGTACCGTCTATGCAGATCCGTACGGTCATACGCTGATCCTTGTAAGCTGGGTGCCACAGACCAGGGATCACCCGGGATTGCTGCTCGCTGTGGATGCTCAGCCCGATAACACCATAGCGATCAAACGTTTCTGGAAAGGGAATTTTCTCTTCAACACCGCTGAGGTGGTTGGAGAGCCGGGATTCAAGGCGTTTCGCCCGGTTTCCTTTAAAAATGGCAAACTACAGCTGATGAAAAACGAAGCACTGACGGACTCAGCCGGTTACGTTCCGTTCTCGCTGGAGCAGAAAAATATGCAAAGCGACGATTTTTATCTGGCCATGGAGCGGCTGATCAATCCGGAGCCGCTGGATCCCGAAGAAGCATTAACAGATCTGGTAAGGGCGCTACACGAGCAGCTGCTGGTCCGGGTAAAATCGGTGGCCAACGGCGAGGCGTATCTCAGGGCGCATCCGGGTATGGTGATTTCCATGCCATCCAGTGCCAATGGTGTCTTCCTGGCCGGTGGGCCCTGGGAAGATTATTCAACCCCTAACCGCGATCTGCGGCTGCTGATCGCCATGGATGCCGTGCTGGACTTTCCCGGCAGGGTTGCCGACTCGCCAGGAGACTTTAAGGGATCCGGATCAAAGTCTCCGGAAGAGATCAGGAACAGCCTTCAGTCGCTGCTGGAAAAAAAGGTTTCAGCACTGACGATCACCTATACACGATCCGATGGTACGTCACAGGAACTGTCGCTGGCTGAGATCCTCGACCGGAAAGAAGCATTTGAGATGGCCTACAATCCCAACGATTGTGTGGAAGTGCGCTGGGGAGCACCGGAGAACAGTGCCGAGCGGTCCACCTGCCGCCGCCAGGCCCCGCCGTACCAGCGAAAAACCATGCAATCAGTCCGGAAATGGTTCGCTCAGCAGTTGCATCCACCAACGTAAAAGCTGTATTCAGAGGCTGTATCAAAATCCAGTTTAACCACGGAGAACACAGAGGTTAAATGATGCATTACCAGCTCTCCGTGTTCTCCGTATTTTCTCCGTGCACTCCGTGGTTAAATCAAAAAATTCATTTTGACACACCCTCATGGGATGGGGGCGGATATGAACCTCTGGAATTTTTTTCTTCAATCTGTCGGATATTTAATAGAATGTTTAACTTTGCAGATCAAAGTACTTTTAAATGAAAAATAATTCAGCACGTCCCAGTGAAGACCTTCAGGCCATCCGTGACATCATGGAACGATCATCCAGGTTCTTGTCCCTTAGCGGATTATCCGGAATTTTTGCAGGCATCATTGCTTTGGTGGGAGCAGCCATCGCATGGATTTTCATCCTGGATATGGGTCACGTTCAGTACGACGAGTACCTGCAAATCCCTGGAGTCAAAGCATCCTCGGGCATCAGGCTGTACCTTGTCCTGGATGCGCTGCTGATTCTTGCACTGGCGGTTGCGGGAGCCGCTTTCTTTTCGCAAAGGAAAGCCCGGAAAGCCGGTCAACGGCTCTGGACGAATGCAACCCGCCGTTTGATCATCCATTTAATGATTCCGCTGGTTGCCGGTGGAATTTTCGTACTGATTCTGGTTTTGCATAACAGCTGGGGGCTGGCTGCTTCGGCAATGCTGATCTTTTACGGGCTGGCGCTGGTGAATGCAGGGAAATTCACCTTTAGTGAGATCCATTACCTCGGACTGACGGAAATTGTTCTGGGTATCCTGGCTGGCTTCTTCCCTCATTACGGGCTGCTTTTATGGACGATTGGATTTGGCCTGATGCATATTGTCTATGGTTCAGTGATGTATTATCGGCATGAGATAAAAAGATGAAAAATCCGATTTTGAACCTTCAGAAAGTATTTGAGAACCGCATCAGGCTGGGAATCATGTCGGCCCTCATGGTGAATGACTCCCTTTCGTTCAATGTCCTGAAGGAGCTGCTTGAGCTGACCGACGGTAACCTGGCCAGCCACCTGAAAGCGCTGGAACAACAGGAAATTATTCGCGTATCAAAACAATTTATTGGCCGGAAGCCAAGTACAACCTATCAGGCCACCGGGCATGGAAAGGATTTGTTTCGCAAGCATCTGGCAGCCCTTGAAGACCTGTTAAACAATCAATAATTTTTTTGAATATAAACTTTGTATTACAAAGTACTTTTAAACTTAATAACCATGGAAACAAAAAGCATTCAACAGCTCACCAACAGTTTCGGTGTTAAGATGATCATCGTTTCATTTCTGGCAATTCTTCTGCTGGTACCGTCATTTCTGATACAGGATGTCATTCGCGGGAGGATGGCCCTGAGTGAAAAAGTGAAGACTGAGCTTTACGCCCAATGGGGTGAACGACAGGTTGTTGCCGGTCCGGTCCTGAATGTGCCGTTTTCGGTCACAGAAATGGGTAAGGATAATCCGGCTACCGGTGAACAGCATGGAATTGCTCATTTTCTGCCCCAAACATTGAAAATGGATGGGACATTATACCCTGAGACCAGGAAACGTGGGATCTACAAAGTAGTGGTCTACGAAGCCACGCTCAGGCTGGCTGGCTCATTTGAACAGCCGGATGCTGCGCAGTTGGGTCTTCCCAATGCCATTTTTGACTGGAATTCGGCGTATTTCACCATTGGTATTTCAGAAATGCGCGGCATTAAAAACTTACCAGAACTGGTCGTTAATGGACAGAAATGCAGCGTTGAACCAGGTGTAGCCGATAATGACCTTTTTCAGTCGGGGATTACCATAAAGGCCGGTTCGGTTGATGTGAACCGGGCCATGGATTTTGAAACAGAACTGGTTTTCAACGGATCGGAGGATCTGTCGGTGGAGCCATTGGGAAAGACGTCTGAGGTCACCCTGGCATCTGATTGGGCAAATCCGGGTTTTACCGGCGGATTCCTTCCTGTACATCGCCAGGTGACCGCTAAAGGATTTACGGCTGACTGGCTGGTGACCCACCTGAACCGTAATTTTCCACAGCAATGGATCGACCATAAGTACAGCACTGATGAGGCTAAGCTGGGGGTTGAGCTGCTCATTCCGGTGGATCATTACCAGAAATCAATGCGGTCGGTTAAATATGCCATCCTGTTCATTGCACTCAACTTTATCGTATTCATTTTCATCGAGATCAAACGTAAGGCAAGGATTCATCCGTTCCAGTATGCGCTGGTGGCCTTTGCCCTGCTGATCTTTTATGTACTGCTCATCTCCATCGGGGAACAGATCGGGTTCAACCTGGCCTATCTGATTTCGGCCGTGGCCGTCACATTGCTGATTTCATGGTATGCATCCGACATGCTGGGAAATCTGCGGATGGCAGGCTGGGTGGCGCTATTACAGGTGGGCCTGTACGCATTCCTGTTTACCATCTTGCAGTTGCAGGATTATGCGCTGCTTGCCGGAAGTATCGGATTGTTTGTTATCCTGGCCATCATCATGCGTGCGTCACGTCAGATAAAGTGGTATTCGGAGGGATAGGATACAGGAGAAGCCGCCAGGTTGATGTTATATTTTAAGCCCAATACCAATTCGTCCGCTGAATATTTTAGGGAACTCCCTGAAATTAACGGAACTGATCGTTCTTTCTTCTACCGGGAGGGTGGGATCTTCGCATTTATCGGAGGTGTAATACATTTCCGCAACACATACCGGAATATTCAGGTCAATGAAAAGTGTTGAGGTCAGGTAATACGATAGCCGGGGAATTATAAATAGTTTTGCTCCAAGGTATTGTTCAGAGGTCTGAAATGAACTGGAGACCTTTGGCAAATATTGATGGTATCTGTAATATGGATTTATACCAAAACCTATAGAAGGAACTAACTTTCTGTCCTTGGTTTTACTGAAATTCACTATATATTCATATCGTACTGAAATCAATGTTGCAAGCACATCATTTCCGCTTACAGTCGAACTTACGTCTGTAGTGTCATTGTTAATTTCTGTTGTTGTCCCATACTTGCCTGACATAAAGCCGGTGAATTCAATTTCGTGAAGATTGTTCTTTGTATTTTTCCATTGAAAAGCAATGGTCGGTTGAAGTATTTTGAGCATTGTATATGTATAGCTATACATATTGTATGATGTGTCACCCGGCTTTTCTGATTTATGGTAGTCCTCAAAGGATGTCAGGTTATAGATTTTTATAGCATATCTATAGTCAAGGTTTGCATTCTGTGACCAGCCGCTTGTCATAATAAGCAGTAAAAGGATCATCCATCCGGTTTTTTTCATATCCGTAAGAAGGTTTCACCTGAATCAACGGAGATATTATTTCCTTATTGCAAATCCTGCATAAATATTCAATCACTGGTATGAACCCCAGGGCAAGCCCTGGACCCTAATTCCGGCGCAAGCACCGGGGAATTAACCCTTTTACCCTTCCCCCGTCCCCTCCCCTGCGAGCAGGGGAGGGGTGCAGGGGTGGGGTACATTAAAAACCCAGAGATAGGTTTCAAAAAGGAATAGGCGGCTCCGTGTTTGGCAGGATTATATTTTCAGTAAAGGAGTGCTATTTTACTTTAAAACCCGCAAGTAAAATAAGGATCTATATTTTACTTTTCCGGTCACATTAAAAACTGGATCTCTGAGAGTTCTTTGCCGATTTGCTGTACGCCTTTCAGAATACGCCGGATCTGCATCGGGGAAGGCCGTTTCTTGCCGGTGATATATTGGGCCAACAGGCTCTGATTCATACCGATCTGCTGAGAAAGTGCCTTGGCGTTGATGATCTTATAAAATTCAAAAAAGCTCGGCAGGTCAAGGGTGAATCGGATATCCTCAATGGTATAGATGATGCTCCTCTCTTCAAAAGCCAGATTGATAGCTTCCAGAATATTGGTTTTAAGTTCCTCATAGGATTCGCCCTCCGTACCGATGAAATCCTGACCGACAGTAGTAAAGGCACTGTAACCTGATACTTCCTTTGTGATGGTCACATGGACAAATGGTTTTCTCATCTTTTATATGCTTTAATGCCTGTCTGTTTGATGATCGCTTTCAAAAGTCCCTTTTTGACTTCCTTACCCGCGTGAAACGGAATTATGATTCTACCCTCTTTTTCAGGATGTCCCAGAATTATATGCCCGCCTGATTTCCGGAGGACAATCCAGTCCTCTCTCTGAAGAATTCTGAACAGTTCACTGTATTTCATTGTACAGAATAGAAATTGTAAAAGTAATAAATTTATTACCTGTACCACACAAAATCCGAAATTTATTTTGGTAGCATATGCCGGTCTGATTGAGCAGCCTTGACTGCTATAGATACATCTTTAAAAGAAGGAGATATGGGCGTTATTGATTTTGTTGACGACGCCGGTCAGATCCAAGTCAGTTGGGAAAATGGAAGTAGATTGGCGCTAATACCGGGTGTGGATTTGTATGAAATTATGAATTGACAGCGGTTATGGAACACTCAAGAATTCTGCCACCTGAATGGAATGACGATATCAAATCGGAGTCTTTTTTAAAAGTTTGCTGACAGGATCAACACGAAGTACAATTCATCAAATCCAGGGCTAAAAAGGTAACCAGACATTTCGTACCGTTTAAAACCTCCCCCGACCAGAAAGCCTGGTTGATACTCAAAGTTATCCTGATACAATAGTGTCAGCTGAGTGCTTAATCCCAACCATAACCAATCCAGGGGAGAATATGTTAAATCGGTCCAGTTATAAAAAAAATCATTCTCCTTTTCCTGAAGATCAAATACATACTCTGATTCGGAGGAAAACTCAAATCGGTCTAATCCTATAAGGATTTCCAATCCGGGAGCTATTCCGTTGGTACGACCAATTATACCGCCTACCATGGGCGTAATCTTATATTCAGTGTTTTTACCCCCGCTGAAGTTATAACCCATCCAGGCTGAGAATGTATTCAGATCTTCATAATTATAACGGGCTTCAAGATGTAGATGACTTTTATCAGCAGAGTAAATAGGAAGAAAAATAAAATTCTCTTTCATAAAATTGAGATCGACCTCTACATTATGATCCCAGGATGAAGATGATGTTGAATCATGATCCTGTGCAAAAACGGATGAAAGGCATAATATGAATAATCCTATTGCAGTTAAAACAAGCTCTTTTTTCATTATCAGAATCATTATATTAGGATCCCACATGAAGTGGTGTAAACTCTATGTGCGGAAATTTACTAACAATAAAATTTCTGTCCAGTTTTGTTAGACCACTACAAATAACTGGCAAGAACCTGGCATAAACAAAAAACACCTACATACGTGTTTATGTAAGTGTTTGATTTTTTGGTGCCCCTAACGTTCAAAAGTTGCAACCGGATGAATTATTCTTTTTCCATTTTATAATCCGAAATTAATAGGTCAGGGGAGAGATTTAACCTTTTATGCAAATTACGGATCATCTCAACGGTCAGTTTCCGCTTCCGGTTTAAAATCTCTGAAACCCTGCTCTTTCCTCCAATCTCATCGATCAAATCAATCTGTCTCAGATGCATTTCTTCCATCCGAATCTTGATCGCTTCAATAGGATCGGGTGCTTCGATCGGATGGTGTTTGTTTTCATAGTCATCGATGAGTAATCCAAGCACATCTGCCTCGTCACTTTCAATAGATCCTGCCGGTGCATCGAAGATGACCTCAAGTCTTTTTAATGCATTCCGGTATTCTGTTTCATTCTTTATCGGTCGTATATTCATATCCTGGGAATTTTATATTGTCGCTGCATCGATCCTGTCATATTCTTCATGCGTGCCAATGAATCTGATGAAAATCCATTGCTTTTCGTAGTTCATTTTTACCACGAGCCTATACGTATTGCCTTTAATGTTGAAAACGATCCGTTTTTCCTTCAATATACTTGCATTGGCATAAGTTTGCCTGACTTCATCGGGAGATTTCCAGTCAGAATTCATTGCTGTATCAAACCATGTCTTTAAATACTGTTCGGCATCAGGATGGGACTGCCAGAAATCTCTCAGGGTGCTTTTTGCAAAGATTCTTTCCATACGTTCCGTTCAGCATACAAAAATAGATAATAATTCGCAAATTGGGAACTTTTTATAAAAATCATTATTATTTTACTTTCTTATGTGCATCTGCCGGACAACTTGACCACTCTGCGCCGTTTTAAATTGACCACACAAACAGCCTGAGCATCAAAGGATATAGATATCAATTTGCTCCGGCTTCTACTGGTTGATTAATCAGCACTGACCACGCATTGATCATTGAACAATTCATCAAATATCAAATATCCGTTAATCGCTCCATTAGATATCACAACAGCCCGCCTTACTCCTTCCCCCGGGTGGGGGGTTGAAAAGGGTGCGCAAAAAGGTGCACAACAAAAGGATTTCTCTTCCTGAATAACCCATTCCCGAGCTCCAGCATTTGGTCAATATCAGCGTTTCCTTTAATAAATCCACGCTCGTCGAGTAGGCCGGGGCATTTCAGCCCCAGCCTCTCACGGAACCGTACGTGATAGTCTCCCATCATACGGCTCTTCATCACAACCTTTACGGTAACCAACCATTTTCCCAATGAACAAACAACGT
>JAGONC010000085.1 GCA_017993235.1 Lentimicrobiaceae bacterium | reverse complement strand
TAATGCAGGTGGCTATAATGATCCCGGTTGAAAAAGGTAAATTCCTCTGCCGGGTGCCCCAGTTCGTTTTCATCCATCGGATAAAAATACTTGCCCACGCTTTTGGTCAGGATCCGCTGATTATAGATAGCATAGGAGTAATGGGTCAGGTCGGTGAAGCGGGTTGCCCGTTTATCAACGAGCAGCTCGGGATATCCCAGCGCTTTGGGTATATACTTGGAATAAAGCTCAATAAAGAGCCACGCACTGTCATGCTCTGCCAGTGAAACAAAAGAGATCAGCGACAGATAATTGATATCATCGGTGCCATCGTCGAGGAAATAAAGGGTGGATGCCGCGGTGGGCTTTCCCGTCCGGCGTATCATTTCCGAAAAAAATTCAAGACACCCCACTTCATAATTTTCAGGCTGCACCTGCAAAACCCTTTTTTCATCACAAACCGTGACCTGGTAATTATAATTATTCCTGAACGGAAAAAGGTACTGTTCGTCAATATGACGGATGATCCGTTGCTCTGTTGAATCATTGGTCAGGGCAGTAAAAATGTCAGCGCGCAGCAGGCTGTCGCCGATGATCTTCTGTTCCGTATCCGAGTACAGGTATTCGGTAATCTGATCGCGTTCAACCGATAGTTTGATGGTCATCCATTTTCTTTGTTCCCTCTCTTTCTCATGGTTGAAGGTATTCAGAATATACGTGGAGAATGCGGCAAACAGAAAAAGGAAATAAACTGCATTGTAAAAGGAAAGCAGGGGGATGTGCTTTTTCTGGACCACCCAGAGGGAAAGCATAAAAATGACTAAAAAACCCATGGTGGCCGGATCCGGTGATAAGCCCAGCAGGTTGCTGATCCCATAATAAAGGATACCGGCCAGGATCAGGTAGAGGGTAAACTTCCGTAAGGTATTCAGGTACAGATAAATCCATGAAAAGAGCCTCCTGGCTGCCATAAAAAAACAAATGAGTAATGTGGTGATGATGCTGAATCCCAGCAAACTGGAAAAGGTCATCCCGAAGATATTATTCAGGTTGAGTGAAAAGTTGGAATCAAGTACCAGCCCTTTGATCAGGTACAGGATCGTATCCATCATCAGAAAAACGATCAGGAAGCAAGCCACTGCAATGAGATAGGTGATGTTTCGGGGTACCCTGGTTGCCTTCAGTGTCGGTCTTACCAGAACAAAAAAGGCATAGGCAATAAAAAACAGCAACATGACATTCACTACCAGGTCGCCCAAAGATGGCAGCAGGAACGACGAACCATAATACAGGGGCTTGAACAGATCGGATTGATAAAGGATGTGTGGAATTTTAAAATAAAAGATCAGAAGGCGGATGATCAGGACATCGGCGGTGAATCCCATAAACGATACAAAGGAAGAGATCCTGCTGTGTTGCCTAATCCAGCCGTATGCGCGGAAAAGCCCGAGGATGAACAGGAGAAGAAAATGAAAATAAAAAAGAAAAAGAAGGTAATTCTGCGCTTCCGACAGTGGGGCTGTCTCTGGAAATACCAGTGAAAACAGATAACTACCGTCACGGGCGTAGATGGGATAATCAGTTATATTATTAGTTATCAGTATATTAGATGGTAGGTGGATTTCTTTCCTGAATGAATTATCCAGATATTCATTTTGATAAGGGTATTCATGTTTGATATGAAAAAGTCCGATAAAGGTCGTATCTTCTGAAGTTACTTTTTGAGTCAGGTACCATCCATTCCGCAGAAAAACAGCCGGTTGACTCCATACGGGTGACAGGTTGGCTGAGTCCAGCGGTAGTGTGCTGGAAGTCCATAGTTTCAGCGTATCTCCGTGATACATCAGGACGATGATTCCCTCCTTTTCAAAAAGCCTGTAGAGCCGGCTTAGGTCGGAATTGTGTTCTGGCAGGGGTATGGCTTCACCGGCACGCAACTGTTGAATCGCGAATACCAGCTGCCGCTCTTTCAGGGCAAGTTTATTTTCCAGGTATTTGCATTGCCGGACGGGATCCTGCCGGTTGATCAGCACAAGATTGGCCACAACGGCGATGAGCAGAAAGACCAGGGAGGCTCCAAGTGCGTTGAGGATACTCTTGTTATGAGGTGCGATGATCGGCATGCAGATGACGGTAACAGGGTTTAAAATTAAGCATTTTCCGGATCAATAACATAGAGCAGACTCGAGAAGGTATTGGCGTGAGTCCTGGCGTACTGGTTTGACCGCCATCCATTCCGGAATGCCCTGAGATAGTTTACCCGGCCATACCGGTATCTTTCACTGAGGACGCTGACGTAGTACGCGTCGAGCTTCATGGGTATAACATGTCGAATGCTCATACCATGATTACCGGTCAGGTAATCCATCGTGATGGGTGTGAAATGGTACAGATGGCGTGGTACATCCCATGCGGCCCAATGGGAACCATATTCAGCAGCATCCTGCGAGGTATAATTGGGTACGGCAATGAACAGTACCCCATCGGCCCGGAGGATCCTTTTCACCTGGTTGAGTGTACCGTGCAGGTCGGCAATATGTTCCAGTGAATGCCAGAAGGTGACCACGTGCTGGCTTTGGTCCGGTAGATCTTTCAATAAATCACTCCCCCCGATCTGCAACAGATATTTTTTCATTGCACCCATCCGCGTGGTCTCATCGATCTCGATTCCCCGTGTTTCCCATTTTCGTTTTTTCAGAAAATACAGAAATTCCCCTGATCCGCAACCCACGTCCAGAATGGATCCTGAAGCCTTTTTACTGAAGCTGCGTACGAGTTTATATTTTTTTCGGAGTGTACGGAGACGTGCCAGCAAGTATACTTTGTTGGTGATACCCCGTGAAGAAGCGGAGTGAGAAATATAGGCCCTGCTCTGGTAATAGTTTCCCAACTCGTCAGGGTCAGGTCGAGGATCGGTCAATCCGCATTCGCATTGTCTGCAGGTAAGGATGCTGAAGGATTCACCGGTCAGAAAATGATCCCTGACTTCCAGGTAGGGATGAAGATCCGAAGATTGACAAACGGTACAACGAGTTAGTTTCTTCATGGTTGTTGTTTCACGTGGAACAGCCTGCAATCACCCGAGCATGACAAGTAAAACGGCAATGTCGGCCGGCGATACCCCGGGTATCCGGGAAGCCTGTCCGATGGTGGTTGGCCGTATCCTTGACAGCTTTTCCCTGGCTTCGAAAGAAAGTGCCTTCAGGGAATGATAATCCATGGAGTCTTTCAAGTAGAGATCCTCTACCTTCGACAGGTGCAATGCCAGTTCCTGTTCCCTGCTGATGTATCCTTCATATTTAATCATGATCTCTGCTTCTTCGGCAGCTTCCCGGTCGCCCATGCCTGCTTTTTTCCAGAGAGGATGCAATGCCGGCAGGTTAGTGTGCAAACCTTCCAGGGTGACCTGGGGCCGCAAAAGCAGTGTGGCCAGTTTAACACTTTGTTCCAGCGGGGAGGTGTTCATCTTCCGCAGATAGCCATTGATCTCATCGGGTGAGACACTCTGGGTGCGTAAAAAACGATCCAGGCGACCGATATGTTCTTTTTTCCTTTCCAGACGACTTATTCGTGCATCGCCGGCCAGGCCGATCCGGTAAGCCGCAGGAGTAAGCCGCAGGTCGGCATTATCCTGCCGCAGTAAGATACGGTATTCCGCCCTGGAGGTGAACATCCGGTAAGGTTCATCCACGCCCTTGGTGATCAGATCATCAATGAGCACGCCGATGTATGCTTCGGAGCGCCTAAGAACAAATTCGGGCTGATCATGGATCTTCAGGTGCGCATTGATCCCGGCCATGATCCCCTGTGCGGCGGCTTCTTCATACCCGGTGGTTCCGTTGATCTGTCCGGCAAAATAAAGATGATGGATCT
>JAGONC010000084.1:2670-3997 GCA_017993235.1 Lentimicrobiaceae bacterium | reverse complement strand
TTCTCCGAAATTGCGCCTCATTTTACGATGAAGCGTATGCTAAATGACTATAAATCAAATTTTTATGATAAATTACTCGCCAGAACGGCAGAGATTAAAAAAGAGGATTACCTTCTCGCACGGCGTGTTGCCAAATGGAAGCTGAAGATGATCAGCAACTGGGATAAAATTGAAGTGCTGGACGTCAACGTACCTGATCCCAGTATCAGTCCGCTAAAGCTGGGTGAGCTGTTTGAGGCGGAGGTCATTCTCCTGATCCCCGAGATATCCTGTCAGGATATCGGCGTCGAAGCCTTGTTTGGACAAAAGGAGAATGGTGATGTGAAAAACATCCTGTGGGTCAAAGAGATGAAGATGAAAAAACTCGAGGATAACCGGGTATCCTGCAGATGTAGCTTCAACATGGACCGGGCCGGGGGATACGATTATATCTTCAGGATCTATCCGAAAAGTGACCTGGTACCCCATAAACAGTCCCTGCGCCTGGTGAAGTGGATCTAATCCGGTGAGATGAGTTTGATGGATAACATAAAAGGTGAATCATGAATATATTAAATGGAAAAATAGCGCTGATCACGGGTGCATCCCGGGGCATCGGCCGTGCGATTGCCCTTGCTTTTGCGGCAGAAGGTGCCAGCATTGCCTTCACCGACCTGCACAGGGATGAAACCATGCAAGATCTTGAGAATGAACTCAGGCAGATGGGGGTGAACGCCAGGGGCTATGCCTCTGACGCAAGCTCTTTTACGGATTGCGATCATCTGGTGAATGACGTTCTTCAGGATTTCGGTAAAGTGGATATCCTGGTCAACAACGCCGGTATCGCGCGGGATAATCTGTTGATGAGGATGCAGGAGAACGACTGGGATATGGTGCTGGCCGTCAACCTGAAATCGGTATTCAATATGACCAAGGCCATTCAGCGTCCCATGCTGAAACAACGCTTTGGCTCCATCATCAACATGAGCTCCATCGTGGGTATACGCGGCAACGGTGGACAATCCAACTACTCGGCATCCAAGGCAGGGATGATCGGTTTTACAAAATCGATCGCGCTGGAACTTGGCAGCAGAAATATCCGCTGCAATGCCATCGCACCGGGATATATCGAATCAGAGATGACCGGGCAACTACCCGCAGAAGTTCAGGAAAACTGGTTGAAAAGCATCCCGCTGCGCCGCTCCGGAAAACCCGAAGATGTAGCCAATGTGGCACTCTTTCTTGCCAGCGACCTCTCGGATTATGTCACCGGTCAGGTGATCCAGGTCTGCGGCGGATTGTATACCTGATGAGAGGAGAGAGGAGAAAGGAGAGAGGAGAAATAGAC
>JAGONC010000084.1:0-2570 GCA_017993235.1 Lentimicrobiaceae bacterium | reverse complement strand
GAATAACCTAAATATGTACACTATGAAATCATTCAACCAATTATTATTCACAGGGTTCTTGGCCGCAATTTTCAGCTTCGCAGCTTTTTCGCAGGATTGTGATGCGTATTTCCCCATGAAGGAAGGGGCGTACTTGGAAACGAAAAGTTACGATGCCAAGGATAAACTCCAGGGAATCACCAAAATGACCGTGCTGCAGAAGCAGACAGCCGGTGCTCGTACCAGCGTGACTACTGAGGTGAAAAGCTATGATGAAAAGGAAAAGGAGCTGATGAACACGCAGATGGAAGTTTACTGCGAGGATGGGGTATTCTACATCGATATGAAGAAATTCCTGGACCAGAAAACCATGGAATCCTTTGAAGGTATGGAGGTTGCCATGGAGACCGAAAACATGGAATTCCCCTCAAGCCTGCAGGTAGGACAAACGCTGAAGGACGCACGAATCACGGTTTCAGCTAGCACCGGTGGTATGAAACTCTTCAGCATGAATGTCTGGATAACTAACCGTAAAGTGGAAGCGATCGAGGATATCACCACTCCTGCCGGAACCTTCAGCTGTTATAAGATCACATCGGACGTTGAGACGAAAATGATGATGAAAATTTCAGTGAAATCTGTGGAGTGGTACGCTAAGAACATGGGTACAGTCCGCTCGGAGTCCTATAATGAAAAAGGGAAAATGACCGGATATACCGTACTCACAGATTATAAGCAATAACGCTCACGCTAATCCCGTTTCGTTAAAGATTCACTGATTGAGTATCCAGATCGAATATTCTTTTTGGTTCATTGGACTGTGCCTGTTGTTCGGTGCAGCCACAGCCCTCTTATTGTATTTTAGGAATAAAAGGGATGAACTCCCTCGTGGCCTTATCCGTTTTCTGGCGATACTGCGCTTTCTTGCCGTGTCGCTGATCAGCTTCCTGCTGCTCTCACCACTGATTCGTGCCGTGAACAGAACCTACGAAAAGCCGGTTGTAATTCTTGCCCTCGACAATTCGGAATCCATACGCATGGTCAAGGATTCAGCCTATTATCTTACGGAATTCCAGCAGGAACTGGGCAGACTCATCACCTCGCTGAACCGGGATTACGACACTCGGGTGTATTCGGTGGGTGATCAGGTGCAGTTACTGAATGAACCATCAGTACCCCTGCTGACATTCGCGGATAAACAGACCGATCTTTCCTCCCTGTTTGATGAAGTGGAATCCGGTTATTCCAACAGGAACCTGGGAGCCATATTGCTTGTATCGGACGGTATATACAACAGGGGGATGAACCCACTGTACAGCTCACGGGAGATCGCCGCACCCATCTATACCATTGCACTGGGTGACACAAACCTGCAGCGGGATATTCTGCTGCAGCGCATCAACTACAACCGGGTCGCCTACCTGGGTAATCAGTTCCCGGTGGAGATCACGGTTGGAGCACAGAAATTCAACGGCAGGCGAAGCAGGCTTACGGTCAGCCTGGGCGACAGCATCCTCTTTAATCGGAACATCGATTTCACCAGCGACCTTTACATCGAGAGTTTTCTGGCTGAGCTCAAGGCAACCCGGACCGGCCTGATCCGCTACCGTGTTACCCTTTCAGGCCTGGAGAATGAGATCAGTTATGGAAATAATACATCGGATGTGTATATCGAAGTTCTCGATTCGCGACAAAAGATCCTGATGCTGTATCATGCACCACACCCGGATATATCGGCCGTCAAATCAGCTATCCAGGCCAATTTTAACTATGAAGTGGAAGATTACCCGGTGAATGAATTCCAGGGAGAAGTATCCGGATATAATCTGGTTATCCTGCATCAGATCCCTTCCCGGTCACAGCATGAGGATGTCATCCTTTCCAAAATTAAGGAGAGTAAGATACCCGTGCTGTGTATCCTTGGTAAACAAACGGATCTCCATGCAATGAACCAGATGAAACTCGGACTGACGGTTCGGCAGAATGAGCAAATGGTGAATGAAGCAACTCCATCGGTCAATCAGGATTTTATCCTGTTCCGGTACGATGAAGATACCCGGATGCTGCTGGAAAAATTCCCTCCGCTGGTATGCCCGTTCGGTACATATGATCTGCCCCCGACAGCCGATATCCTGGCCTGGCAGAAGATCGGTAAAGTGATCTCTGAACTTCCGCTGATCGTTTTTACCGAAACACCGGAGGGTAAACAAGGTTTCGTTGCAGGCGAGGGGATCTGGAAATGGAAATTATTCAACTTTATTGAAAAAGAAAATCATGATTCATTTAATCAGTTGATAATCAAGATTATACAATATCTTGCGGTAAAAGAAGAAAAGGGATTCTTCAGGGTGACCGCCAAATCAGTGTATCATGAGAATGAAACCATCGAGCTGGAGGCGGAAGTCTATACGAAAAGCTTCGAGCCCACCAATGAGCCGGATGTGGAGATTGTCATTGAAAACGAAGAGGGAACTTCTTTCCCCTACACCTTTGGGAGAAAAGGAAATGCCTACCATCTTCAGGTTGGCAGTTATCCGCCCGGAAATTATACCTATAAAGCGAAAGTGAAGGTGGGCAATGACCTTTATGAG
>JAGONC010000083.1 GCA_017993235.1 Lentimicrobiaceae bacterium | reverse complement strand
AATTGATTTCCCAAACGAGAAGTTCCAGTACATTGAATCTGCCGGAACCATCCGGGCTGCTTCAGCCTCCGCCCTGAACCGGTTTTTGAACTCCTACTTCGGACAATTCAGATATAATTACAAATACAAGTATATATTCTCCCTATCCGCACGTGCTGACGGCTCCTCCAAATTCGGGAAGAACAACCATTACGGGTATTTCCCCGCTGCATCATTTGCCTGGCGCATGTCGGAAGAGCCATTCATTAAGAAGATCCCCTTCATCAATGAACTGAAATTAAGGGCCAGCTATGGTATCACCGGCAACGACGGGATTTCTGATTTTGCATCCCTGGGCCTGTACGGTGGAGGATATAATTATGGAGGTAACTCAGGTACAGCACCCATCCAGCTTCCAAATCCCGACCTGAAATGGGAAACCACTTCGCAGACGGGGATTGGATTCGATCTCTCCGTTGCAAAAAGCAGGGTCAATCTTACGGCTGACCTTTATTATAATTATACGAGCGATTTGTTGCTGGACAGACCCATTCCGGCTTCCTCAGGATTCTATACCCTATCCTCCAACATCGGGACCATGGAAAACAAAGGAGTTGAACTGCTGCTGAACACGGTCAACATTGACAGGGCGTTTGCCTGGAATTCATCCCTGAATTTCTCACTCAACCGGAATAAAGTACTCAGTCTGTATGAAGACCAGCCCATCGACGACATGGGCCGCGGCGGCAACCGGGTGGAGGTCGGTGAACCCATCGGTATCTTTTATGGGTACAATTGCCTCGGTGTCGATCCCACGACAGGGAACCTGGTATATGAAGACATCAATGGCGACGGAACCCTGACGGCCGATGACCGGACAAAGACAGGGGATCCCAATCCGGATTTCATTATGGGATTCACCAACGTCTTTAGCTTCAAATCCTTTGAACTGTCCGTTTTTCTGCACTGGGTTCAGGGCAAAGAGATCTTCAACGGCACATTCATTTATCTGGAATCGGGCACAGGGGAAGACAACCAGACCAAACGGATGATCGACCGCTGGAAAAAGCCAGGTGATATCACCGATTTCCCGCGTGTGGGCGATACCTATCTTTCTTCCCGTTTTATAGAGGATGGCTCCTACCTGAGGATTAAAAATGTGACACTCAGCTATTCGTTCAACAGGGACTGGATCAGGAAAGTAGGCATGAAATCAGCGAAGATCTATGCCACGGTTCAGAACCTGTTCACCTTTACCAAATACTCCGGAATGGATCCGGAAGTTGATTATTACGGCGGTTCCAGCAACATCATCATGGGCACCGACTTTTTCACCTACCCGCAATGCCGGCAGGTTCTGTTCGGATTCAACATCGGTTTTTAACGCTACAATACTAAGATCCTATGAAAAAAATAACTCATATACTGATCGCAGGAGCACTGATTCTTGGCTCGTGCAATGATCTGCTGGATATTGAACCCACGGATGCCATATCCGATGCAGATGCCATAAAAGATAAGACCGGAGTTAACCGGGCTGTCACCGGTGCGTACAATGCGCTCCAGCAAACCGGCAGTTATGGCCGGTACCTGGTCATTGTGGAGGACCTCGCGGCCGATAACCTGAAATGGAGCGGAACCACACAGAGTTACGGGCAGATCGACGACAACCAGATCCCTGCGGAAAACACGATCATTGATGGGATCTGGGCTTCGGTCTATGATTGTATCAACCGTGTCAACAATGTGATCTACCGCATTCCCGATATTGATGATCTTACGCCGTCGGAAAGAGATTCCTTTGAAGGTGAGGCACTGTTTCTCAGGGCTTTGTGCCATTTCAACCTGGTCAGCCTGTTCGGGGCAGTTCCCTTGAAAACCCTGCCAACCCTCGACCTTTCCACGATCAACCAGGCGCGCGATCCGGTGGATGAAGTCTATGCACAGGTCATTGATGACCTGTTACAGGCGGAGTTAAAGCTTCCTCAGAACAATACCCTGGGCAGAGCCGGTTCGTACAGTGCCACCGCACTGCTGGCAAGAGTTTACCTTACCCAATATCACCTGAAGAACGATCCGGCTTTTGCCCAGCTGGCCATCGCAAAAGCTGAAAAAGTGATCAATGACGGAGGATATATCCTTGCGCCTTCCTTTGGGGATCTTTTCACCGGCAATACGACCGAATCCATCTTCGAGGTGGTCTTTGATGCACAGAACAGAAATGTGCTGGCACAATACTTTTACCCGCGCAGCCTGCTGGGCCGCTATGAGGTGTCGCCCCTGCAGGAATTCCTCGACAGCTGGGAAGCAGATGATACACTGAGGTTTAACGCAACCATTGCCTTCGATCCCGACAACCTGCCTTACGGTTACAAATACCGGGATGTCACGGCAGGCACCGACCGTGTCTATGTACTACGACTGGCTGAAATGTACCTGATCCGTGCAGAAGCAATGGCGTACACAAGCGGAAATATTGAGGCCATCCAAAACGATATCAACGTCATCCGCTCCCGGGCGGGACTCCTTCCCACCTCAGCGGCTGATTACAACGCCCTCAAACTGGCTGTTCAGTACGAACGCCGCCATGAATTTGCTTTCGAATGCCAGCGCTGGAATGATATGGTACGGACCAAAACGGCCACGATCATCCTGGGAATTGATGAAGACTACACGCTTTTTCCCATACCGCTGAGCGAAATGCAAACCAATACGAACATGACCCAGAATCCTGGCTATTGATGATCTTCAGACATAAACCATAAACATAACTCCCCATGAAAAGAGATCGGTTATATTATTTCATGATCCTGGTGACATTACTGTTCATGTCAGGATGTAATGAATGGGATCTGGATACACCTCCCGCAAGCACCATCGCAAACTTTGAATTTGAACTTTCCAATAACGGATATGCACCGTGTGAAGTCACCTTTACCAACCTTTCGCTTAACGCTGAGGGGTATTCCTGGGATTTCGGCAACGGACAAACCTCAAACGAGACCAATCCGACAATGCAATTTGAAGAACCAGGATTGTATACCGTAACGCTGACCTGTGTTCCGGTAAATGATGTTTATTATAATATACTAAAGAAATCATTGGTTGTCAATATAAAAGATCCGCTTGCGGGATTCACGCAGGTGTTCTATTATACCACGCGGGGCCATGAAAGCATTGGCCATATGGTGATCCTTACCGATGATCTTCCGGTGGTTCAGGATTTTCAAGTGCTGGATATGGACCTGACACGGCCGTACGGATTTGCAGCGGATACGGCGCACGGCAAGGTCTATATCGCTGACTTCTCTGCCGGTGTTATCTTCCAGTTCAGCGCAGACGGCAAAAATCCGGTTAAAATACTGGATAAGAACGTGGCAGGCCAGGAGATCGTCGGCGATCCGGAAGCGATGTTCGTGTATAAAGATAAACTCTACTGGGGCCGCACAGGTGGGATCTACCGATGCAACCTCGACGGGACAAATCCGGAGGAGTTTATCAACACAGGAGGCAATCCTCCTGAATTCCCCATCGATATGCAGATCGATCCGGAAACAGAAAAAATTTACCTGGTCAACGACAAGACCGATTTCACAGGAGGATACTTTGTTGTCAATTTCGATGGGACTGGAATAACTGAATTGATCGAGGACGTTGACGGTTGTGCGATTGAGGTGGATTTTACCACAGGGAAAACCTATATGGCATTATATCCCTCGGATGAACCTCCCATTGAAGGGGGTATTTATATGTGTAACCTCGACGGAACCAATCTGTCATTAATTGGTGAGACAGGGTCGAAGGCAACCTGGGGTATTACCATCGACCATTCCCGCCAGAAACTTTTCTGGGGATACAAAATTTCCAACTCGAACCCTGACGGCAAAATCGTGCGGTCGAACCTTGACGGTTCACAGCCGGAAGACTGGCTCACGGGAGTAAGCCCACATTCAATGGAGGCAGCATGGATTAAACTGTAACGTATGGTCAAGCAAAAAAAGTTTCCACATACCTATGTCATTGTATTCTTTGTCATTGTCTTTGCCGGTGTTCTGACATGGGTCATTCCGGGTGGTGCCTTTGAAAGGGAAACCATCCTGGTCGACGGCGTTCAGCGCGAGGTTGTCAGCAGCGACAGTTTTCATTACATCGGCAATTC
>JAGONC010000082.1 GCA_017993235.1 Lentimicrobiaceae bacterium | reverse complement strand
GTATTTGTAATTATATCTGAATTGTCCGAAGTAGGAGTTCAAAAACCGGTTCAGGGCGGAGGCTGAAGCAGCCCGGATGGTTCCGGCAGATTCAATGTACTGGAACTTCTCGTTTGGGAAATCAATTCCTTCAATGTACGTATCCCGGTAGTCATATTTTTCAAAACTGTATCCTACCAGAGCGTCAAAATTGTGCTTTTCGTTCACACTTTTGATATACTGGAGCACATTGTTGGAAACAAGGTTACTGACGTAACTGGATGCCTCGATGCCAAGGCCGTTATATTTGGCGCCCTGCCGAACCGTGATCGGATCGTATTCATGTTCGCGCATATTATATAAATCGGCGCCGAACTTGGAAGTAAACATGAAGCCATCCAGGAATTTATATTCCAGATAGACATTTCCATTTGTACGGTTGGAGTAAGCTTTATTTACCGTTTCATTGGCAATGGCCACGGGATTCGCATAGGGGCCTGATTCATCGTATTTACCCTCCGGATCATACACGGGGAAGATGGCAGGGATGGACATGGCATTGGGCAGGGGACCGTAGAGGGTTGCATCCCCCTCTACCCTGGAGTTATCCGAATACGACATCGAAACTCCGCCACCCACCATGAGGTTGGGCACGATGCGGTAATCAACATTCAACCTTCCGTTGTAACGCTTGTAATCCGTTCCCTTTATGGCTCCAACCTGGGAATACTGATTGCCTGAAATGAACATCCTCAGTTTGTCGTTGCCACTGCTGACCGAAAGTTCCGTATTGGAGGTGGGCCCGGCCTGCAGGATCTCACTCATCCAGTCGGTGTTGATGCCCTGCACGTCGGTACCTTTGTATTCATTCCACTCTGCAGCATTCATCATGGGAATGATCCGCTCCCCGGGAATGGTCTGCCAGCCATAATAGAAATTCAGGTTCACATCGGTCCTGTCGCGGTTCCCTTTTTTGGTAGTGATCAGGATCACGCCGTTCGAGGCACGTGCACCATAAATAGCAGTGGCCGAGGCGTCTTTCAGCACGGTGACCGACTCGATGTCATTGGGATTGATATCGGTCATGGCATTGGTTTCCTGCCCAGAATAACCGATCTGTGCATATTCCCCTGTGATGACCGGTATTCCGTCGATGACCATCAGGGGCTGGTTGCTGGCGTTGATCGAACTGCCTCCCCGCAGCTTGATGGATGACTGGCCACCGGGAGTACCAGAACTCTGGTTGACCGTAAGGCCGGCCACCTGTCCCTGAAGAACTCCATCGATCGTCCTCAGGGGGATATTGTCGATCTCCTGTTCATTGACAAGATCAATAGAGCCGGAAATCAGTTTCCTGCTGGCAGTGCTGTATCCAACCACCACTACCTCCCCCAGAGAAATTTCCGTCTCGCGCATCGTGACACTGATCTGTCTTCTTCCGTCAACGGGAACTTCCATGGTTTGCATACCGATAAAGGAAAAGATTAGTACACCATTGGCTGGTGCCTGAAGGGAGTAAATTCCGTTGATGTCGGATGTGGTTCCAGTGGAGCTGCCTTTCACCACAACATTGACTCCGGGGATCGGTCGGCCGTCTGTCTCTGATGTGACTTTGCCGTTCACCGAAATGTCCTGTGCGCTCAGTGTTTTGAGCAAGATGGCAAACAACAGGAATAGAATGTATTGTTTTTTCATAGAGATGATATTAGGATTGTTTTCAATATTTCAACGGCAGGACACTGATCCGGACCGGGATGATATCCATACGCACGTTGATTACCGTATACCTTTCCGTACCGTAAGGCTTTTCGGTATAATACCCGGCGCTTTCGGGATTTTTGCTCAGGGTGAGCTGAAAGCCGGAGTGGTCATCAACAAAAGTGACATTGCGCACCGTGTCCGCGCCTTTGTTGTCCATCAGGTTGATGGTCAGCAGGTCACGGAGCGTACCCGCATTCCCCGAGAGGATGCCTGTCTGCCCGGGATTGGGGATATCATTGTATTCGTTTCCCCGTGTGGATTTTTTCCCGTCAGCGGGTGTGATCATCCCGGTCGTGCAATGGTAGGTGTCACCTTCTTCCAGGTAGCTGACCGACAGATTTTCGATGCAGGGAAGGCCCTGTACGTAAGAGATCCGTGCATTTGTCCGGTTCATCACGGTGACACCCCCGGCACCTGCCACCCTGAATACATTTTCGCTGCCGATATAGATCAGGGCGGTATTTTCATCAACACCGAAGCCGTTGAGACACCCGTAAGTTTCGTCCATCAGGGCCACAGCGAGCCGTCCGAACCTTGCCCGGGCACCAAAATGCTGATCTACGATGCCGTGGGGAAAGAATCCGAGTCCCTTCAGCATCAGCACACCGCCGCCGTCAGGGAAATCATCACCCTGGTAATCCTTGATAACGCCCCTCGTCAGAGCAGCCATGCTGTTTCCCCCGCCGATCATGGATTCGCTCATGATCGCTGCCCCGGCGCTGGTTCCTCCTACCACACCTCCCGAACGATATACCTCCCACACCGCCTCCAAAACAGCAGTCCTGCTTCCGTCGGGCCTGATCAGTGTTTTCACGGTCCGCGACTGGTCGCCACCCGTAAACCATACCGCACTGCACTGTCTGACCACGCCGGCCACAACGGGATCATTCCCGTTGTCCTTCCATTCCGATTCGTTCACAAGGGTTGTGCTGTCATCATCCACCATCGCTATGCTGATCAGATGGATATGATCCGGATCCACTCCGTAGGAGATCAATATATTCCTGAAGCTTACATAGGATTGTACGGGTACGCCGCTGGCGGAGGGGATAATGGCAAACGTTCCCATGGCAGCTCCTCCGGCAAGCCCGATGAGTTGATGGTAAATGCTCGTGTTATTGTCTTCCAGTCCACCCCCGACGATCACCAGGTTTCCCGCCGGGAGCGTCTGGCTTCCTGCCTGAAAAAAGAACAGTAATCCGACGATGAGTAATGAAATCCTTGCTTTATGCATAGCAGGAAGTTGATTTTAGAGGTTGTTGCTATAATGTTAGGCTAAAATAGGAATTTAGGCATGAAAAATAAGAGCACGTAGCTTTTTTTTTAACAAATTTGTTGATCAAAATAAACCACAATGTTTACATTATTCAGGAATGCGCAGGTTTATAGTCCCCTTTACCTTGGTAAAAAGGACATCCTTACAGGCGGCAAGTGCATCCTGGCAATGTCAGATCATCTTGAGCTCCCGGCCAGTCTTCAGGTTCAGCTCGTTGATTGCACAGGATGCTGGCTGGTGCCCGGATTGATCGATTCTCATGTCCATATCACGGGTGGCGGGGGAGAGGGAGGTCCTGTCAGCCGCATGCCGGAGCTGCAGGTGGAAATGATGCTGGAGGCCGGGGTAACAACCGTAATTGGATGCCTGGGAACCGACGGGATCACCCGGACGGTGGATAGTGTACTGATGAAGGTCAAAACGCTTCGGGAGCAGGGCGTATCGGCGTGGATGTACACCGGTTCCTATCAGGTACCTCCACCTTCCATCACAGGGGATATCATGCAGGATATCATCCTTTTCGAAGAGATCATCGGAGTGGGGGAGGTGGCGGTTTCCGATCACCGGTCATCCGTACCATCGGTGGCCGAGCTTGCCCGGATTGCTGCCCAGGCACGCGTGGCAGGAATGATCGGGGGAAAGGCCGGCATCGTGAACCTGCACATGGGCGATGCCCGGGATCCCTTCCGGCCTGTCCACGATGTGGTCAAACAGAGTCAGCTGGGTTATAAGCAGTTCCTACCCACCCATTGCAACCGGAACCACTATATTTTTGAGGATGCAAAGGAATATGGTAAAAAAGGATATGTTGACATTACCACCAGTTCCTATCCGTATTATCCCGATGAGGAAATCAAACCCTCCAAAGCACTGAACCTTCTTCTGGAAAACGGAGTGCCGCTCGGTCATATTACCTTTACCTCCGACTCCTGTGGCTCCCTGCCGGGATTTGATCCCGAAACCGGAAAACTGGTCAAACTGGAAATGGGAAAGCCTTCCTCCAATCTCCGTGAGGTAAGGGACGCTGTGCAAATGGAAGGGATCCCGCTGGAACAGGCCCTCCAGCCGGTAACTTCCACCCCGGCCGACATTCTGAAACTACCCGGCAAAGGATATATCCGGGAAGGATATGACGCCGATCTTCTGCTGCTCAGCAATGATTTTCATATCCTTAAGC
>JAGONC010000081.1 GCA_017993235.1 Lentimicrobiaceae bacterium | reverse complement strand
CGACCCCGTCTTTAAACTGGCCTATACCATTAAAAAAGCACACAGACTTGAACGTTAGTGTTCGCAGAGGAAATTATTCACCAAGAATCTTAAGTGCCAAAGAAATTAGATTTATAGAGGAAAGTTATGAACAAATCACTTCAATTTCTCAGCGGTCGCTCGGATTCGGTTACAGATCCGTAATCATTTCATTGGCTTTATCAAGCTCCTCGCTTCCGAATTTTGCCAGGTAAGTCTGGGTGGTTTTGATATCCGTGTGTCCCAATCCTTCTTTAATAAGGCTAAGATTTACATTGCCTCGGTTGGCTAGCGTAGCCCAGGTGTGGCGTGCAACATAGGAGGTCAGGATGGCCTGGATACCGCACCGTTTTGCAATCTGCTTCAGGTGATAATTGAAATGGCGGGTATAATCCCTGATATCTTCCCGTATGAGTTCTGTTTCTTTATGGTAAACAATAGGAAACAAATAATCATTTCTCTTCTTGCCGGCAGAGAAATAATCAATAATTGCCTTCATATCCGAGGTTACTTTAATCCTGTACTGAAAACCAGTTTTCTTCCGCTGATAATAAAGCTGTCCATCCCTGATATCCTTAAGTTTCAATAATGCCATATCAATGATATTCATCCCCATCGTATAGAAACTGAACATAAATAAGCTGCGGACAATCCATATCGACGATCCTTCCTTCAACTCAAGGTTCTTAATCGCTTGCATATCCTCCTTGGTAATGGCTCTTTTCATCGGATCCTGATATTTTATCTTGTACTGTTCAAAAGGGTAGGGGATAGCAGGTATCAATCCCTCTTTTGTTGCCCTGTTGAAGATGGCCCGAATCGTCCTTATGTAGAGGCTTATGGTATTGGTTTTATTGTCCCGTGAGCGGAAGAATGCCTCTAGCTCAGTCAGAAATTTATAGTTAATCTCCCCAAATTTCAAATCCTGCTCCCCCCTATATTTCTTAAGCTGGTTCAGAGTTGATTCATATATGGCAGCATTTCCCAGCTGCTTGGCCTCCTTCATTTTCCTGATCTCTTTGTTGGTAAACTCATAGAAGCTGACCTCAGTGGTTTCCCCTTTCAACTTTCGGATGATATCTTCAGCTATATACGGCTCATCACTCTCGTTGAATTTAAGTATGTGCCTTCGGGCCTCTGTCAAAATATCACTGATACGGTTATTCTGATAGATTGAATTGGGAAAGTTGCTTTTAAGTAATTGAGCATCGTCCCATTGATCCGGTAGACATGAGACCTCAAGAGACATATAGTTTGATTTTTTACCTTGGGTGAACCGGAGCATTACAGGATATGTTCCATCTTTTAAGGTCTTGCTCTTGAAGAGAACGATTTTCGCCTTGATCATCGCTTGACTTTGTTAATAAAGATCGCTACGTTTGCGTAATAATTTCTCCGGCTAAGATATGAACAAATCGTTCTGGTTTAAAATAGGTTTAAACTTTTCCTTCGTTTTTTACCTTTTTATGCTTGACCTTACATATTTCGTTTTATTTAAGTTACTGATAATGAATACCTAAATGGGAAGTAAAAGTAGGGTAAAGTAGTATTCATGATGCCTGTCACGCATGGGGTCGCGGGTTCGAGCCCCGTCCGCACCGCATCTTTTCAGTTAAACCCTTGATTATCAAGGGTTTTTTTATGGGGGTGCGCAAAAAGGTGCGCAACAAAAGGGTATTTGCTCGCTGGCGGGCGGCAGGATTTTAAACTCTGGCTGCTTCTGCGCATCCGTTATAATCCGTTTTTTCATCTTTTCCGCTATTACATCCTGATCTTTTCTCAATAGTCCTTTCTGCGAAGGTAGAAATCCGTTTCTCTGCGAAAAGTGTCTTCTTGCAATTTAACTTCGATTTCATTATATTTGACGATCATTATATTAATCCCCCAGACCAATTCTTACGCACCATGTCTAAGAGATTATTCCTTGTTACATTGGCTGCAATTATGACTTTGGGACTATATTCCCAGCGTCCAACGATTGAACTGACCTTCACGGCTGTCGACAGCGCAGCCTATGTTCAATTAGACAGCATAAAAATTATGAATCGCACCCAGGGAGGCGAAACCATGATCTACTGGCCTGATACCATGGTATCCCTTGAAATCAATCAGGGAGATTTGCTGCTTTATGTCGGGTATACCACTTTCTCCACGGTAGGCATTCAAGAGGTGGATAAAGAGGTTTCCTCATTTGATGTGCATCAAAACTTTCCAAATCCGATGGGTGACCGGAGTGAAATCTCAATGTACATCCCTCATACAGGGAAGGTGTATATGATGATCACCGACTTGCAGGGGAGGGTCGTTCTTCGGTCTGACCGGCAACTTGATGGAGGATATCATTCCTTCAGGTTCCATCCAGGGGGAGACAACCTTTATTTCCTCACAGTCCATTGGAATGGAATTAGCCGGAGCATACAGATGATCTCAATGGGGCAGCAGGATGGCAAGAGCTGCCGGTTGGATTATGTAGGATCTCAATCAGGAGAACCTGTTTTGAAAAACTCCTTGCATGTCAGGGATTTTATCGTCCGGCAATCAGGTATCCTGGATACCCCCGAAGAAAGCACCACCTACACCTTCCAGTTCGCCACCAACATCCCCTGCCCGGGAACGCCCACGGTGGAATATGAAGGACAGGTATACAACACCATCCAGATTTTCTCACAATGCTGGCTCAAGGAGAACTTGAATGTGGGCGTGATGATACAGGGGTCTGAGGAAATGACTAATAACGACACGATTGAGAAATACTGTTACGACAACCAACCCGACAGTTGCGCCAAGTACGGCGGCCTCTATCAGTGGAATGAGATGATGCAATACACCACCCAGCAGGGTGTGCAGGGCATATGCCCTCCGGGCTGGCACCTGCCTACGGACGAGGAGTGGAAGGTGCTTGAAGGAGCGGTGGATAGCCAATACGGCATTGGAGACAATACCTGGGATGATTGGGGATGGCGTGGATCTGATGCCGGGACGAACCTGAAGACCACCAGTGGCTGGTATGAAAATGGCAACGGCACAGACCTGTTCGGCTTCTCAGGTCTGCCGGGGGGCTACCGCTACTACGGTGGTTTCTTCGTCATTGTCGGCGACTACGGCGGCTGGTGGACTTCGGCAGAGTACGACGGCGGCTACGCGTGGGACCGTTACCTCTATTACGACGCCCCGGAAGTGTTCCGGTACGTCTACTACGAGGGTTACGGTTTCAGTGGTCGCTGCTTGAGGGATTATTGACACTTTGACATTTTGTCTATTTGACTATTTACCAGCCGTAGCGTGAGCGGAGGCTGGTTATCCCGACGGATCCAGCCCCTATCCCCTAACCCCTTTCCCCACTCGGGGAAAGGGGAATAGCACCAACACGAATGAAGATCATTTGCGGTTTAGCGCTTCTTTGATTTTGGTAAGAACATTTTGCAGGTCATTCATGATTTCTTCATTTCTGAACCTGACCTCTTTAATACCAAAGCTTTTCAGGATATTTGATCTTTCCCTGTCCCTTTCTTTTTGATAGGGAGTGTTATGGACATCTCCGTCAACTTCAACGACGAGCAAAGCTTCGTAACAGAAAAAATCCACAACAATTTCTCCGATGGGATGTTGCCTGCGGAACCGAAAGCCCAGGAGCTGTTTATTTCTGAGTTGTTCCCATAGAATTTTTTCAGCCTGTGTCATTTCTTTTCGAAGTTCCCCTGCGATCCTCAGCATTTCTGACGATGCGCCGAAGTAAATGGGGTAATTTTCTCTTCCCTGAAGCTTGACCATAGTTAAATAATCTGATACCAAGATACACAATTTGTACAATCCCCCTTCCCCTGAATGGGGGAAGGGGGCAGGGTATAGGGGCTGAAGGGGTGCGCAAAAAGGTGCGCAACAAATGGGTTTCTCAGATTTTCCGATCCCATTTCCAGCTTTCAGCATTTTAGAAATAGGTTTAACGTTGGCGGTATGTGCTGTCGCCTTAGCATCGCGGTGGCGCGAGTTTTTGCACTCGTGTTGGTATGTAGTATTTTACATTTCATTACAAGGTTTTCGTGTTACGCAAAAACCGTGACACCAAGCGGGAGTCCCCGTGTCAGCGGGGCAGCCCATGCCACCAATACTAATTAATCTTTAGGCCACGATGTAGTCGCGGCATGGAAGGCGGTTGCATATACCGCCCTGTTAGGCCCTGTGCTATTATTGAACTACGAAGGTTTCCCAA
>JAGONC010000080.1 GCA_017993235.1 Lentimicrobiaceae bacterium | reverse complement strand
TCATTGTCTTTGCCGGTGTTCTGACATGGGTCATTCCGGGTGGTGCCTTTGAAAGGGAAACCATCCTGGTCGACGGCGTTCAGCGCGAGGTTGTCAGCAGCGACAGTTTTCATTACATCGGCAATTCACCACAGTCCTGGCAGATCTTTTCGGCACTTTTCGACGGATTTGTGGACAGGGCCGATATCATTGTCTTCATTCTGCTCATCGGGGGGGCATTCTGGATCATGAATCAGACCAAAGCGATCGATATCGGGATTCATGCTTTTCTGCGTTATACAAAAAAACTGGAGAAAAACCGCCTGGTCCGTAAACTGGGAGTTGACAACATCATCATTGTACTTTTAATGCTGATTTTCAGCACATTTGGTGCGGTTTTCGGGATGAGCGAGGAAACCATTGCCTTTACCATCATTTTCGTTCCCCTGGCCATTCGTATGGGGTATGATTCCATCACAGGCGTTTGCATGTGTTACGTGGGTGCGCACCTTGGATTCGCCGGGGCTTTGCTGAATCCCTTCACCATTGGCATTGCCCAGGGATTATCCCAGCTGCCGCTGTTCTCCGGGATCGAATACAGGCTGTTTTGCTGGGTGGTCATCAACATCCTGGGGATTTCCTTCGTATTGTGGTACACCAGAAGGATCAGAAAGGATCCAAAACGGTCGATTGTATACCAGGATGATGCCTATTGGAGGGAACTGACGGGCACTACGGAAGAACAGGTTGCATACCACACCCCCCGGTCCGCGTGGCTGGTTTTTGGTTCACTGCAGGTTGCCATGATCGTCTTTTCGATATTAAATCCGGAGACCACGATGAAAGTCGGGAATGCCAGTACCACACTGCCGATCATACCGATCCTCACCGGGCTTTTTCTGGTTTCCAGCATTCTTTTTCTTCGCAAATCCGTCCATTTCTTTATCCTGAACCTGCTGATCTTTACCATCGCCTTTCTGATTGTCGGTGTTATGGGGTATCACTGGTACATCATGGAGATCGCCACCCTGTTCTTTGTGATGGGGCTGACCTCCGGGCTCGCCATGGGGTATGGTGCAAATACATTGACAAGGCACTTCCTCGATGGGTCACGTGATATCCTGTCTGCTGCCTTGATTGTTGGGCTGGCAGGTGGGATCATCATCATCCTCAAGAACGGTCATGTGATCGACACCCTGCTTCATTATGTCTCCTTATCCATGAAGGAAATGGGGAAATATGCGACCATCAGTGTCATGTACGTCATCCAGACCGGCATCAACCTGATCATGCCCTCCGGATCGGCCAAAGCAGCCCTGACCATGCCGATCATGTCACAGTTTTCCGACCTGATCGGCGTTTCGCGTCAGGCGACGGTGATGGCCTTTCAGTTTGGAGATGGATTCACTAACATGATCACACCCACCAGCGGGGTGTTGATGGGTGTGCTGGGCATTGCCCGAATTCCCTACGACAAATGGTTCCGATGGATCGCTCCCTTCATGTTGGTCCTGATCATCCTCGGATTTCTGCTGCTGATCCCGACGGTGACATGGCAGTTGAATGGATTCTGAAACATTTCTGATTCAGTATTCAGGATTCAGTATTTAGGATTGATTGAATTCAGGATCGGCTTCTACAGGTTAAACCTTTTTTGTGCAAACGAAAAGAGGAAATCAACGGTATCATCAATACCCAGTACGGATGAGTTGATGCAAAGATGATAGGATTCAGTTGCGCCCCACACTTTTCCGGTAAAATAGCTGTAGTACCCTGCCCGTTTCTTGTCTGTCTTTTCGATAACCTCCCGGGCCTGGTTCCCAGAGATCCTGCGAACGGTGGAAATCCTCTGTATGCGGTCGGTGATGTCGGCGCTGACGAACACATTCAAACAGCGGGGATGTTCCTTCAGAACATAATCCGAACAGCGGCCGACGAAGAGGCAGGATTGATTTTCGGCCAGATCAAGAATGACATTGCTCTGGAATTGAAACAATGTTTCGTTGCTCAGGTAATAATTTGCGTAGATCTCGTCAGCTGTAGAGCCCCTCAAACCCAAAAATCCTGCAAAGATCGGGTATCGCTTTTTTTCATCCACCTTCTCGAAAAACTCTTCCTTCAATCCACTCTCCTGTGCAGCCAGGCGGATAAGTTCCTTATCATAAAACGAAATCCCAAGCTGACCCGCCAGTTTTTCACCGATCTCACGGCCTCCGCTGCCCAGTTGCCTGCCAATGGTTATGACAAATTTTTCCTGCATAATGCTTTGCCCTGAATACATACAAAGTTACTCAATATTATTGTTAAATTTACGGTACTGGCCGACAAGTAAAAAGGCAGCGATGATGCCCGAAAGCATATCGGCCATAGGTATGCTGTACCACACTCCCTTCAGACCAAAAAAATGAGGTAAGATCAGAAGGCAGGGTAATAAAAAGATCACCTGGCGCGACAGGGACATTAAAATAGCCTTACCGGCCATTCCGATACTCTGGAAGAAGCCGGATGTAACCATCTGAAAACCAACGATGGGGAAAAAAACCATTACGATTCGCATTCCCGGTACGGCGATACGGATCAGCTCCTGGTCTTTGGCGAAAAGCGACGCAACCGCGTGAGGGAACAGTTCGCTGATCAGAAAACCTGCTGTCATTACTCCGGTAGCTAACAGGATGGTCAGCTTCAATACCCGGTTTACCCTGCCGAACTGCCTGGCTCCGAAGTTATAGCCTGCGATGGGTTGCATCCCCTGGTTAAGCCCGATGACCACCATCCAGAAAAGAGCCGACACCCGGTTGATGATTCCGTAGGCGCCCACAGCCAGATCGCCTCCGTGTTTGATAAGGCTCTGGTTCAGGATGATGACAATGACACTCGCCACTGCATTCATCATGAAAGGTGCCATGCCAATTTTGAAGGAATCCACCACGATTTTGCGTTGTAGCCGGTATATTCCCTTTTGCAGATGAATGAATTGTTCCCTGTTGCTGAAAAGTTTGATCTGCCATGCCAGCATGGATGCCTGTGCGATGATGGTGGCCAGTGCAGCTCCGCGGATCCCCCAGCCAAAGCCAAAGATGAAAAGCGGAGCGAGCAGGATGTTGATGATGATGGAAAAGATGGTTGCATACATGGATTTCAGGGGATTGCCCGAAGCACGCAGCAGGGCATTCAGTCCGAAGTACATGTGGGTGATCACATTGCCCAGGGTAATGATCACCATAAAATCGTGCGCATACGGCAGGGTCTGTTGGCTTGCCCCGAAAAAGTACAGGATCGGATCCAGGAAAAGAAGCACACCCACCATATAGAAACCGCCAAGGATCAGGTTCAGCACAAAGACGTTCCCAAGGATATGATTGGCTGTGCTGTAGTCTTTCTGTCCCAGCCGAAGCGACATTAACGCAGAAGCTCCGACTCCAACCAGGGAGCCAAAGGCAGCAGAGAGGTTCATCAGGGGGAACGTGATAGCCAGGCCGGATATGGCCAGCGCTCCCACTCCCTGCCCGATAAAAATACTGTCGATGATATTGTACAGCGAAGAAGCTGTCATGGCGATGACAGAAGGAATGGCGTACTGCACGAGCAGCCGCCAGACGTTCTCCGTACCCAGCACCAGCGGAGTTCCTTTTTGATCCATCACCGGCAAAGATACGAACAACATATAACCCCTTCGGGGTTAATGAATATCTTTATATCTCTCCTCTCTCCTCTCAACTCACGCAGTCAGATCAACGAAAGATCCTTTTTCATCCGGATAGCTGGCTATGTACTGATTTTCGCTCTGCATTTCCTTATCAGCCCATATCCTGTTAATCTCCGATTCATAATTAAAATGCAGGAAAACCTCCCTGCTTTTCCGCTTATTATAAAGGATCCTGGCGATTCCCTCATCATCGGGATGGCCGAATTTATCCCCGTTGGTGGAAACCAGGAATCTGGGGCAATCCACCGCCTGATAAAGCTCATTGCTGTTGTTGTTCTTGCTGCCGTGATGGGGCACCTTGAAGGCATCCACATACGTTCTTCTGCCTTCATATCCGGGTAAACGTTTCAATCCGTCAATGATATTACCGGGTAATGCATCCCCTGTAAATAAAACCTTTTTGTCTTCGTATTCAGCCAGCAAAATGATGCTGCTGCCGTTGGCGGGAGAAGTATCTTCTTTAAAATCCTCATCAGCCATTTTCCCGACATCCATCTTTCCCAGCCAGCCGGGCCTGAACCGGCGGTCTTCCCTGAGCTTTTTCAG
>JAGONC010000079.1 GCA_017993235.1 Lentimicrobiaceae bacterium | reverse complement strand
ATGATTATGGGTTCATGTGGATCGCCACAAGGAACGGATTGGTGCGTTTTGATGGATATCGTTTCGAAGATTTTACCTATGCCATTACCGGGGACAATCAATTGAAGGGCCGAATGATTTATTCCCTGGAAAAAGACAGGTTTGGCAAAATCTGGATTGGGTATGAAGAAGGTGTCGCCGTGCTGGATCCTTTCACAGGAATGGCTACAAAGCAACCCCTGACAGGATACAATGGTGTTGATCCAAGAGTCCTTTGGATTTCCATAGATCAACGTGGACGAAAACTCATCTCTCTGGTCGACGATGTCTTGTTATGTTATGATGAGGATTTTCGCCTTGTGTTTTCTTACGAACTCTCTATAAAAAATGGAAAGGCAAATCCCGGATTAGGGGTTGTACTTGAGGATACTGATGGTACCTATTGGCTTCCCTCCTATGATTATGGCTTGGACCATATTTCAGCAGCCGGAGCATTTATTGAGCATTACACATTTCCTGAACCTGTAGCATCGGCGACTACCTTTAAAACACTGACCACCAATACAGGAATGGTTTACACGTTTCCACTCGGCCGGCGAACGGAAGTTGGGGAGACAAATGCACCGGAAATCTATCCCGATGATAAAAACCACGTATTTATGTACAGGTCTTATGCCCGGCCATGCCGCATACCGGACCGCAAAGGAAATGAATGGATCATCGATCGTGACAGCATTACGCTGAAAGGACCTCTCCTGAAAAAGCCCCTTACGTTCAGTTTGCCTTACATGGAAGAATTTGGACAAGATCATCCCATGCTCAACGCTTTCGTCGGCTCGGATAATACCCTTTGGACGGCCAGCAGGAAAGGAATTTTCAAAATCAATTATAAACCAAACCCTTTCCGAAACTATTTGAACCGGGACGGATTAGGCATCACGGAAAATGGGCTAAGTATGCGAGGCATGATCGAAGATGCGGAGGGCAAAATATGGGTCAGTTTATATCCGCATACCGACAGAGAATCCATTAAGCGCCGTAACCTCTTCCGCATCGATCCGGTATCTCACCAGGTAGAGACGATCTATCTGCACTCGCGTGACACCAGCCAATTCAGAATCCATACACTTCCCTTGTATAAAATCATCCGGCAAGGGTCAAGATTCTGGGCCACTACAGGGTATACGTTCATTTATCAGTTTGATCCGAAAGTGCTGGAAATTGATGCATATAAAATACCCGATACCCTTTTAGGCGCAGTGACCGGTATTTTATCGATCAGTGATTCATCGTTGATCTTCAGTACCGGAATCGGATCCGGTATTTTTAGAGTTACTGCTGAGGGAAAAGGTATTTTCAAAGGACTGTATGATGATTCGTCGGGACAAATAATGGAAGGCATTAATAATTTCTTTGAAGCCGGCAATAAGCTGATCTGGGCCGCTTCCAATAATGGATTGTTCCTTCTGAACGCGGAAGGCAGGATACTGAGATCTTATGCCCTGGGTGATCAATCCAATGTCAAATTACCTGCACTCGATATTAACTGGGTTTATCCGCAACCCGAACAAAAAATCTGGCTGGGTTCAAGACACGGCCTGATCATGCTGGATACCATCAGAGGAATGACAAGGCTTTTTACTACAGATGACGGGCTACCGAATAATAATGTCATGAGTATTTTGCCCGATGAATCCGGCTCCCTATGGCTCAGTACTGACCGAGGGTTGAGTCGGTTTCATCCGGAACACAAGAGTTTTGTCAATTATGACGTCCATGATGGATTGCCCCACAATGAATTTAACCGCATGGCCGCGCTGAAATCATCCAATGGTCGTTTATATTTTGGGAGCCTTAATGGGGTCACTTCCTTTAATCCCGGCGAAGTGGATGCGAGCCTCGATCAGTTAATGCCTTTATTAACGCATTACAGTTATTATCAGGGTCGAATTGATACAGTAGTGAATTTCGACCTTCAACCTGACACTTCGCAAACTCTCGAATTTACTTATCTCGACCGGCTCTTCCGATTCAACTTCATGCTGCCCTCCTACAGGCAACCGGAAAAAAACCGCTTTCTCTATATGCTCGAAGGTTGGGATAAGGAATGGCAATCCACCAATGCCACGCACACCATTAGTTACAACTATCTGCAACCCGGTGAATATACCCTAAGGGTCAAAGGGGCTGCCGCAGGTTATTCCTGGGGCCTGTCGGAGTACCGTCTATCGATTGTTATCCGGCAAGCGTGGTACAAAACATGGTGGAGCATCAGCCTGGGCATATTAGCCATCGGTTCGTTTTTCTACGCACTGTACCGCTACAGGTTGAATGCCCTGGTGCGTGTACAAAACATAAGAAATAAAATCAGTGCTGATCTGCATGATGAATTGGGCAGTGTGCTCACCCAGATTGCCTTGCAAAGCGATATGGTCAGTCGTGATATCTACAGCGAAAGTGAAAAACAAAAGGAGCTTGAAAATATCCGGGATACAAGTCGTGAAGCCATTCATGCCATGAGTGATATTGTATGGAGTGTCAGCGCAGGGCATGATAAGACCTCGAGCCTCCTGGATCGCATGAGAGATCACGCGGATCTCATGCTTCAACCCCTCCATATCACACCTTCGTTTTCCGTGACAGGGTTTCATGAAAATAAAATCATGGACAATACGCTGCGACAGGAGTTGTTCTTGATTTTCAAGGAAGCCATTCATAATATCGTTAAGCATAGTCATCCCAATTATATCGACATTCTTCTTCTCAATGGCCCCGGCGGATTTGAAATGCGGATCCGCAATGATATCAATAAGCAGGGCGATCATAAGGTCCTGGGTGGACATGGAACGAATAATATGCAACGACGGGCATTATCCATTCGTGGTACATTGAGTGTCAGGGCGTCAGCCAATGAATATGAAGTGTTGTTGAAAAGGGATGAAATCTGATCGGGGTAAAAACGCACGGGTAGATTTTCACCCTAAGATGTGATTTCCCGGACCTTGAACAAACCTGACCTTTGAGAAAAAAGATCATGATGAACCCGTCTTCCGCTTTGCAAAGTGCATTTGCCGGCCAGATGCTGAGACTGTTTTCCCGAAATGAAATTCACCATGTGCCCGTTACGCATATCATCCGACTCGAAGCAGAAAGCAATTACACCTATATTTATCTGGTCAATCACAAAAAGTTTTTCATGGCCAACGTATTGAGTACCTATGAGTCCATTCTGGCTCCACTGGGTTTTATTCGCACCCACCGCAGCCACCTGGTGAATCCCATGTATGTCCAAACCCTTCAAATAACAGGTGAAATGGTCATGACTGATAACAGTCGCGTAGAGGTAAGTCGTCGTAGGAAAAAAATGGTTAAAAATTTATTGGATGCAGGCCTGCGATATCAGGAAATGCCTTTTTTAACCCTTAGTGCAGCTTCCTGATTAAGACAACATGAACACATAAAAATCAAATGATCCGGATTGCCATCATTGAGGATGTTTCTGCGATTCGCCGCAGTCTTACCACGTTTCTCAACACAGAGAGCGGGTGTGAGGTCGTGGCGTCCTGCGAATCGGTTGAAGAATTTCTGGCGCTGGACGCGTCAGCCATACAGGTCAATGTGATCTTGTCCGATATCGGGTTGCCGGGTATGAATGGCATAGAAGGTATCAAGTTGTTTAAGAAATTGTATCCGGATGCGGAGATCATCATGCTCACCGTGTTCCAGGACGAAGACCATATATTCAAGGCACTATGTGCCGGTGCCACCGGTTACCTGCTCAAGAGCACCCCATTGCCCCAGATCAAAGAAAGCATCATCAAAATCAGCACCGGTGAGGTCCCGATGAGTAAGGCGGTAGCCCGCAAAGTCCTGGAACACTTCAATCCAAAACGCACCTACGGCAGTAAAGAGGATGAACTTACCGCCCGCGAAAAACAAGTATTGCAACTCATGGTAGAGGGGTTGAGTTATAAAATGATTGGCGCACGGCTGGACACCAGTCTTGACACCGTGAGATCACAAGTCAAAAGTATCTACCGCAAGCTTCATGTCAACAGTAAGGCGGAGGCGATTAGTATTGCGATACATCATAAGTTGAAGGGGTAGGGCAAGGAGCAGGGTGCAAGGAGAAAAGGGCAAAAGGCTCTCTTTGTCATCTTAATTAACTGCTCACCGCACACCATTCACTGCACACCGATCACCTCTTACGACTCACGACTCACGATTCACGATCTGCCCTCACCGATCACTTCTCAC
>JAGONC010000044.1 GCA_017993235.1 Lentimicrobiaceae bacterium | reverse complement strand
CAGGATCCAACTTTTATTGCTACGGTCACCAATATGTCAAAGAACCTTGTTAATCAATATATTGAACTAATTAATGCTTATGAAAATTTATTTTGAAAACCACTTGTATTGTCATTTGGCATTATCTTCGGGGCTCCCGGTTGTTTGGAATTTAGTGCTTGGGATTTGGAATTTGCCCGCAGGGCTAAAACACCCCATTCGGCGTGATCCCCAGCAACCGGAACCAGGTCTCCCCGGCAAGGATGATCACCAGCCAGGAGATCACCATCATCGTGATGCCGAACTTTGCCGTATCGGTATAGGAGTACATGTCGGTTTCGTACAGCAGGGCAGCGGGTTTGCTATTGAACGGCAGCACGTAAACGTGCTCGATCATGAAGGCTGTGGGCAGGGCCAGGCTGACCACATCGTACCCGAAGCGGCCCGCCACTCCGATGGCGATGGGGATAAAGATCATGGCCCGCATTGTTTTTGATTGAAAAAACACAGCGCTGAAGACCATCAATCCGGTCAGCAGCATGTATAAAGCCCAGAAGGGTGTTTGGTGCCCCACCCCCACATGATCAAAAACGGCATTCACGCTGATGGAAGGCAGGTCGGTATACGAAAGTCCTGCTCCGAGTGAGTAGGCGCCAGCCGAAAAAAGCATCAGGTGCCAGGGGATATCTACATCGTTCCATTTCACAATGCCGATGCGGGGCATCAGTGCGATCACCGCACCCACGAACGCCACACTGGTGGCGCTGATCCCATGCAGGCGGTCGGTGGCCCAGAAGCCCAGGATCAGGACAAAGAGGATCACAGATTTGACCTCCTGGAAACTGAGCTTTCCCATGCTTTTATATTCCTGCCTGAGCCGCTCCATCCCGCCCTCGATCTGTGGCCTGCGCTCTTCTGGCTTGAGCGGGAAAAAGACTTTCATGGCCAGAAGAAAACCGATGAGCATCAGCCCGACCATCACCGGGAATTGAGCCATCATCCAGTCGGTAAAATAGATCTTTCCCCCGATGGCCCCCCCGATGATCGCAACCGCCAGCAGGTTCGCTCCCGAACCGGTCATAAAGCAACCCGCTCCCAGGTTGATCTGCAGCAGGTTCTGCAAAACAATGCTCCGCCCGAAGTTGGTCTTTCCGTTATCCCGGTGCGCGCCATAAATGGCGGCAATCACCATAAATATGGGCAGCAGGATCGCTGCTTTGGCTGTGGTCGCTGAAATGAAAGCAGACAGCACCACGTTGATCACCAGGAAACTCAGAAACACCGATCCAGCTGTTTTCCCGAACCGCAACAGGAACCACAGCGCAAATCGCTTGGCAATTCCTGTCTTGACCAGCATGCTGGCCAGAACGAACGACATGATGTTGAGCCACATGACCGGATGACCCAACTGGGCCAGCGCTTCTTTCTCGGGTAGAACATTGCAGAGGATCAGGCTGATGATGACCAGCAGGGAGGTCAGGTAGTTGGGAATGGCATCCGTGAGCCAGAGTAGTATGCTGGCGGCAAAGATCGCCAGCATCAGGTGATTGCTCCTGGAAAAAGCGATCGGCCCCAGCTTCTCAAAAGCTTTTTTTGCTTCCTCCGAGATCAATCCCGCCGGATCAATGTCGGTCAGAAAGGGCAGATGAGTAAAGAAACCAAATACAATGAAGGCGATAAGTGCCAGGAGCGGACCCAGGATCGCAAGCCACTTCTCAACTTTCGATTTCTCCCTTTTCGGGAGCTTTTCGATGCGGTACTGGTGCATGTCCAGCGGATCATACACAGCCTGACGGGGCTTGTTGTCTTCCATAAATGATATTTTATCGAATCAAACTACCAGGTTGTAAAAGGATGCTTCATGAGCATGACATTATAATATCGGACATCTCCTGTGACCTCTTCCCCCAGCCAGTCAGGCTTTTCGAAGGATTCCTGCTCCGACGGCAGCTCGATCTCCGCCAGTACCAGCCCCTGGTTTTCGCCATAAAATTCATCCACTTCAAAGGTGAATTTCCCGGCCGGGACCAGGTACCTGGTCTTATCAATCACGCCAGGCTCGCATATCTTCAGCAGCTCTTCCACTTCTGACACAGGGATCTCCTTTTCCCATTCATACCGGCTGGTACCGGAAGCGTTGCCGATCCCCTTGACCGTAATATAACCCTTGTCTCCCTTGATCCTGACCCGTACAGCACGCTCGGGGACGGACGACAGATACCCCTGGGTGATCCGGATTGCTTTTATACTGAAAGGTTTGAACTCACCTTTAACCAGAAATTTACGTTCGATTTCCTGTGCCATTTTTCAGATATTTTCGTTTGCCAGTGGTTTATCGATCATACCGGTCACCCGTTTGATGGCCTGAAGGTAATTGATATTTTCAATCCCTTGAAGGCCAATGTCCTGGATCGTTTTTTTAATATCCTCTATTTCAGTGGATTCTGAATTAACGGTGACCACCCTGGCACCATTGATCAGTACGATACCATACTCACAAATGGTATCATTCACCATGTAACCGTATCGCTTTTTACACACCCGCACCGCCTGCAGATCAGGGTGGCTGCGGATCATGTCCATGAATTCAGCGTACGAATATTCTGTCTTTTCAAGTTGTGGCATCTTTACCTGGAAGGCAGGAAAAACCTCACCGGCAAGCATTTCTGCTTTCATAGGGAATTCTCCTTTCATCAGGGGATCCCATAGCTCCAGGCCCTCCAGCGTGTGCACATACGTTTTGATATCCATTTTCCCGTCGCGGATCTTGGTGTTGTTGATATCGTTGATCCGCGACATGATGTAGATCTCCTCCGAATAGCGCTCCCATACTTTTTCAGGAATGGGCACCGAGAGACGGGCCATCCGCTTCCAGGCGTTGTCGAAATTCTGCCCGAACGACCGGAACTCATATCGTGGTTTGGTCGCCTGTCCGACTACCAGCTTTTCTGCCATACTTTATTTTTTTGATTAATAGGATCAATGACCTGTGATTATGAAGGAATTTTTTACCCCTTCTTTAAAGGGACCAGGGATTATGAAAATCCGATTGAATGTACGAAGGTGTATCAATATGGACGTTTTTAATTTAATCACGGAGATCACGGAGGAGTATGGAGTGCACTGAGGATTGATAACGAGTCATTTAAACTCCGTGTTCTCCATGAATCCTCCGTGTACTCTGTGGTTAAACTGATTTTTGACACAGCCCCAAAATGGTTAACTTACCCTGTTTTACGGCATATTGGCTGTACCCCGTGTGATGGTGTTCAGCAGTTGCCAGGTATCCGAGCCATCGGGCAGCCTTCCGTATGATTGTGTGGTTTCCATAGCAGGAATGGCGATATAGTCGATCACCGTGCCGCTGGTATCTTCCAGCCACACTTCATCGCCGCCGCTGGAGAGGCCGAATCCGCTGGGATCGTCATCATCCACCACGATTACCAGCCAGCCCATTGCAGGTACGATGCTCCCTGCGGGAAATTCCTTTTTGGGCTTGCTGCCTGACTGTCCGCCCGGATCATAGATCTTATACCCGCTGATATCAAGCTCGACCGGGGAGGCATTATAGATCTCGACCCAGTCGGGATCACCGGTCACACCACGGGAATAGAGTTCGTTCATTACAACCCCTCCCGGCACGGCATTGCTGTTGGCAGCGCCCCGCGTAACAGTATATAGGATCTGCCAGTTATCGATCCCATCCGGGTAACGGCCATAGGATTGTGTTTCCTCCAGGGCAGGGAAGGTAACGCTGTCGATGACCGTACCGTCGGCATTTTCCAGCCATACCTGTTCACCGCCGCTGGAAAGCCCGAATCCGCTCTCGGCTTCATCGTCGGTCACGATCACAAAGAATCCCCCGGTGGGAATGACGGTACCTGCCGGAAATTCCTTCTTCGGCTTGCTGCCAGACTGGCCGCCGCTGTCATAGATCTTGTAACCGGAAAGGTCGATATCCTTATCTGAATCGTTGAAGATCTCGATCCAGTCAGGATCCTCTGTTGTACCCCTTGAATAGAGCTCATTCATCCAGATCAGGACCACATCCGGAATTACGTCACTGTTGGCCGTGCCTTTGGTGACCGTATAAAGCATCTGCCAGTTTTCAGCGCCATCCGGATAACGGCCGTACGACTGCCCTGCTTCCAGGGCGGGGAAAGTGACATCGTCGATGACCGTTCCGTCGGCATTCTCCAGCCATACCTGTTCACCGCCGCTGGAGAGTCCGAATCCGCTTTCCGCCTCATCATCGGTCACGATCACGACGAATCCTTTGGATTGAATGGTAGTACCTGCAGGGAACTCTTTCTTGGGCTTGGTACCTGCCTGGCCGCCGCTGTCGTAGATCTTGTACCCGGAGAGGTCCACATCGATATCAGAATCGTTGTACACCTCGATCCAGTCGGGATCTTCGGTTGTACCCTGCGAATAGAGTTCATTCATCACGATCCTTACCTGGGGAGGTGGGGTGTTATCGTTGGCAGCGCCTTTGGTCACAACATAGAATGCCTGGAAGGTGGAGGCTCCGTCAGGATAACGTCCGTAGGATTCGTTAGCTTTCAGTGCCGGAAAGACACAATTATCGATGACATTGCCGGAAGGGTTTTCCAGCCAGATCTCCTCACCGTCGCTGGAAAGCCCAAAACCGCTGGCATCGGCGTCATCCGTGACGATAACCACGAAGCCATGGGCGGTAATGGTAGTCCCGGCAGGGAATGCTTTCTTGGGCTTTGAGCCCGATTGTCCTCCGCTGTCATAGATCTTATATCCGCTGATGTCGGCATCGAATGCAGAGGCATTATAGATTTCCACCCAGTCGGGATCTTCCGTCGTCCCCTGGGAGAATACTTCATTGATGAACAGGGTGGGAGCGGGCACCTCACTGCTGTTCGCAGTACCGCGTGTAATGGTGTTCACGATCTGCCAGTTGGGCGACCCGTCGGGAACACGTGCCCAGGACTGAGTGGGTTCAAATCCGGGGAAGGAGGTGTTATCAATGACCGATCCACTGGCATTTTCAAGCCACACCTCATCACCTCCGCTGGAAAGTCCGAAACCGGCCTCGCCACCTACATCCACCACGATCACATAGAATCCTTTCGGAGGTACAACGGTTCCCGCAGGAAATTCCAGCTTCTGCTTGGTACCCGATTGTCCGCCCGGATCGTAGATCTTATAACCCGTCAGATCAGCAGGACTGTCAGAGTTATTATAGATCTCGATCCAGTCGGGATCCTCCGGAACGCCTCTTGAGTAGATCTCATTCATCAGAATGGAGGGTGCACCTACGGTATAACTTGCTGCAGATGCTGGCGCCCCGGCCGGATTGGTCATCTTTTTCCCTGCATTGGATTCAGCTTCAATGTAATATTGTACCTGAACGTCACTGGCCTGTGCCGGGATCTGTCCGGAATACGTGCTGCCGGAGGCTGTCATGGCTACACTGGTAAAACTGCCTGTACCTGCTTTATAAAAGAGGATTACAGCCTTAACTCCATCATTGCTGGTCACCTTCGCCGTGACCGTTACAACATCATTATCTCCCGGAGCCAGTGGGCTCATCGACATATTGGTGATCACCGGAGGCCCTTCGAAAATTTCATCCTTTACACAGCCGGTAATGAAAAGCGCAGCTATGAAGAACATCATGACAAAATATCGTGTTTTCATCTTATAATGGGTATATGATTAATATTTCTTTTAAAAATCGATTTCGAACCTGACCGTGACCATGTGGTAGTCTTCCCCGGCTTTACCTGCTTCATCCACAACCTGTTTTGGATCTTTGGTCAGGTTACCGTCGGCATCATAGCCCACATACAGTTTGCCTTTTCCATTGGCGTACCGGTCGTGATTCAAATAGGCATAGTTGAACATCATCTTCACATTGTTGGTGATATAATAGTTCAGCCCCAGCGTATAGCCTTCACCGGCACCTCCCATAAGCTTTTCCATTCCACTGTTCAGGCTCAGGTAGTCGTACCGGAGGGCAAGTTCAATGTCACCCCATTTCTTACCCCGGCTTACCTGGGTAAATTCTCCGTCGTCCGGATTGTAGTTGTATTTTCCCCCGAAGATCAGCCAGCTGCCAAAAACATAAAATCCGTCAAAATGATGGTTCACTCCCTTTACGGTATCGTCCACACCGCTTAACAGATACTCACCCTGGATTCTCAGTCCTTTATGGTATGCGGCCAGTTCCAGTCCACCCAGTGTCGCATGGTCGATGGGTCCCACCAGGTCGGTGTCGATGTATTTTTTACGGTTGATGCTGGTGAGGGAACGGGTGCTGTAGCGAAGGGTTCCCACAACTTCGGCATCCGTTCTGGGCGTGCGGTAGGATCCGGAAACTCCCAGGTGCAAACCCTTGTCCGGATCATCAGGGAACCCCATAAACACTACCCTTCCTGTCAGGGAGTATCCTTCGTCCATGCCATAGTCTTTGTTGTTATCTTCCGAAAAAATCCTTTCTTCCAGGTCACCCACATTCTGGAAGAAGACTCCTCCCTGGAGAAGAAGCCATTGGTAGTGATACGATGCACCCAGCCCGATATGCCTTGACGGAGCGAAGGCGTTAACCGCCATGGGACGCTCGATGAAGGTCAGGTAGCGGGAGGTGGTGGTCCTTTCCATGGAATAATACTCTTTAAAGTTACCTGCCCGCAAGGAAACTCCTTTATTGAAGGTGTACTCAAGGTAGGCATCTTTCAGTTCCAGTTCGGAGTTGCTGATATCCATATCGAATTCACCATACCAGTGCTTACCGATCTGGGCTTTTGCTCCCAGACGTGCCCTTCGGATGGAGTACCCGTTTCCGATCGGATTCATCACATCCCCGAAGAACCATGCTCCGTCTGCCTGGACACGGAAGTCAAACCAGAAACGGTAATCATTCTTATAACTCTCAAACACCAGGATCCCGTTCCGTTCCTCGACAAACAACGGATTACGGTTAACACGGACACCATACTGATTGTAACGGACATTATAGATCATCATGACATCCATTACATTTTTGCCAAGGATTCCAATCTCAATCTTTTCGTGATCGGGATGGGTAAAAACGAGTACATCCGATGAGGCTGCACTTACCTGGATAGAGTACATCCCGTTTTCATCGGTCAGAACGGAAACATCCGTTCCCTTGAGGCTGACCGTGACCTCTTTTACTGGCTCCTGACCGATGTTTGAGGTAACCTTGCCGGTCACCGTTCGTACCTGTGCCATTACCTGAAATCCACTCAGGAAGATCAGCAGGATTAAAATAAAATAAGATTTTTTCATAAAACAATAGATTTAATGAATAATGAATAGATTTTGATGATATAGTTTTGATTTATTCGAACGATTTCCTTGTTTCGTGGCCAAATTTAACAAAAAGACTATCATGTAAAAATTAAAGGTCATGGATGAACTGAAACAGATCATCGTCATGTTTCAGGTTCAGCTTTTTCTTCAGACGATAGCGGGCCACTTCCGCACTTTTCGGAGAAATGTTCAGCAGGGTGGCCATTTCCTTTGTCGACAGGTTCAGCTGGATCAGCATTGCCAGATGCTTTTCCTGCTGTGTCAAATGCGGGAACATTGTTGTCAGCTTCATATGGAAATCTTTATGTATCTGCTCAACCTGGCTGTAGAAGTTGGCTTTTTCTGAACTGAAACTCATCCTCTGCCTGATCCTGGCAGCAAGTTGTATGAATCGTTGTTCATTTTCCTGTTTATCGGTTACCTTTCGTATCTGCTCAAGTTCCCCGAGAATGGATTCCAGGAAGGTTCGCTGTTCCGTCAGGTTTAGCGCGATATCCATAAATTCTTTTCGTTTGTTTTCCAGCCTGGTATGGAGTTCATCCTTTTGCCGGTGGATCGACTGGATTTCCATATCATGGAGCGATTGTCGCACAAGGTAATTCTGGTTTTGCTGCACCAGCAGTTCATTGGTTGTCTTCCAGCGAAGCTTTTGCTGACGGAATACAACAAGGATCAGGAAAAGGATGATCAGAGCCAGCAGGATCAATGATCCGTAAACGACAAGGTCGATGGTTTTTGCCGGTAAGGGTGTCAAAAGGATATCGTCGGGTGCCGGGGTACCTTTAGTGACCTGAAGATCAAATACATTTTGCATGAAGAAAAGAAGAAAAAAAGTCAGGAGTCCGGCGATGACCGGTGTGCCGATCCATCCCAGGGCAACACCACCAAGTGCCTTCAGTTTAATTTCACGCACTCCCTTGACCAGCCCTATCCCCAGAACAGCTCCAATAACGACCTGTGTGCTTGAGACCGGAACAAGAGGGAGCGGTGGCAGCCCGATCCTCGCCACTATTTCCGAAAAGGAGGAAGATGAAAACAGGAACAGTACCAGAGCCTGTGCCAGTACAACAACAATAGCTGCTTCGGGATTGAGCGAGAGGATATCATTGCCGACAGTTTTCATCACACGTTGCCCATAGGTGAAGATTCCCACAGAAATAGCGATCCCACCCAGCAAGAACAGCAGTTGCACGCCATCAAGCTGAAATATTCCGAAATCAAGGATAATATTGGGGGCACTGCTGACGAATACACCCATGACATTGGCAATATTGTTGGCTCCGAGGCTGTAGGCTCCAAACGCACCCACCAGGATCAGCCCTGTGCGGATATAGGAGTCCAGTTTGATCACATGAATTTTTGCCTTTCGCAGTGCCCAGCGTAATAAAAGATAGAGCCCTGCTGCGAACAGCATGCCCAGAACAGGACCGGTGATCCATGTCAGGAAGATTTTGCGGAGAATGGACAGATCTGTGCTGTGATCCGTGAACAGGCTCCATCCAATGATGGCGCCCACGATGGCCTGGCTGGTGGATACGGGCAGGCTGCGTTTGGTCATGACAAAAACCGTGAAGGCGGCACATAAGGTAACGGTGAAGCTACCTCCCAGTGCATCCACGGTACCCAGCTCATTGAGTGTGTCGGCTCCGCCTTTGCCCTGGAAAACTGCTCCAATGGTCACGAAAATGCTGGCAATGATGGCGGCCCGTCGGAAGCTGAGCATCCTGGAACCCACCGCCGATCCGAATACATTGGCTGCATCATTGGCTCCCAGCGACCAGCCAAGGAATAATCCGCTTGATATGAAGACCAGGAGAAGCATCCGAACCGTGGTTATATTGACCTTTTGATTGCCATGATGTTCAGCAGGTCAGCCGCCTTTTCTGCTTCATCCGAAAGATTTTCGATATGCAGGGTGAAATAGCGCAGATGGAATTTTTCACTAAGCTTTAAGCCCGGCATTTCCTGGAAAACCTTTCGTTTGATGCTATCTGCCATTTTATCTACTTCTTTTTCAAATAGATATACCCTGTGAAGGTTTTCCTTTATGGCATCCGGATCACGAAAATAAGACCTGGCAGCGGGTACGACAGATTCAACCGCTGAAACCGACAGCTCGGTCAGCCTGATGAGTTCCTGGTTCAGCTCGGCCGGAATAAAGGGCACTTCTACGTCAAACTGGAACAGGTTGTGTTTTGCCAGGTCAAGGATATTGTCCAGCTCCTCAAGCAGCCGCATGATGTCGCCCCTGAGCTGAGGCATCAGGGATTGCGTATACAGCGTATTCTCAACCTTGCGCTGGATGATGTCGGCTTCGCTCTCCAGGTTGGAGAGCGTCTTCAGATTATCCACAAAGCTCTCACGATTGCCGTTGAGGTAATTTTTTACCCCTTCCTTGAAGATCAGGTTGCCTTCATCTACCTTATCTAAAAACTGGTCAATCTGTTTGATCGATTTGTTGGCTTGCTTGAATGATAACATGACGGATGTAGTTGTTTAATCTTCAAATATACAGGAAATATTATCCTTATGATATGCGTCAATTAAAGATAATTTCTTTTCATTAGTTTCATTGTAGGGTGTAGATTAACAATAATTAATTAAAATTCAATAGATTAAAAATATCATGTTATAAGATGAGGTACGTTTTTTCAGGAAGGAGAAAATTATTGTAGGGATAATGTTAAGAGAGGAGAGAGGAGAGAGGAGAGAGGAGAGAGGAGAAAGGAGAAATTAATTGTTGATTATATCCTCGGGTTCGGCATGGATGGTGAGGCGCAGGTAAGGAATTTCTTTTTGAAGTTTATCCTCGATTTCATCGCAGTACTGATGCACTTTTTCCAAGGGAATATTGGAAGGCATCTCCAGGTGAAAATCAACAAACCGGTAGCTTCCTGCTTTTCTGGTTTTCAGATCGTGATATTTAACTCCCATGGCGTTCAACCTCTCAACCAGTTCTCTCAGTTCATCTTTATTCCATGAACTGTCAAGCAATGGGGCAAAAGCTCGCGAAAGTAACTCATAGGCTTCCCTGACGATGATCAGAGCAACCAGCAGGGCAATGATGGGATCTAATACATGAATCTTCGTGATCCAGATAAGCAAAAGGCCGATCCCAACTCCCAGGGATGTGTACACATCTGTTTTTAGGTGAAGTGCATCCGCCTCCAGGGCTATGGAATCTGTCAGGCGGGCTATTTTGTAAAGCCTTCTTGAAACCAGAATATTGACACCAGCCGAAATGAACATGACCAGCGAACCCCATCCAATAGATTCTACAGGCTCCTGTCCTTTAAATTTCTTAATGGCCTCCATCACGATCCAACCTGCCGCAATCAGGATAAGCAACGCCTCGATCACACCGGACAGGTTCTCGAATTTACCATGACCATAGGGATGCCCCTTATCCGGCGGATTATCGGATACCCTTACCGAAAAGAAAGCAATAACGGCTGCCACCAGGTCCATCATCGAATGAATGGCCTCTGAAAGAATGCTGACGGAACCACTCATGAATCCAACAACGAATTTCATTGCGATGAGCAGCATATTGGACCCGATAGATAGCCGCGCAACGCTGGCTTTTCGATTCACGTTTTTATAATTGAAAATAGCTGTTAAATTGGAGACAAAGGTATGAAAATCAAAGAGCAAAAGACGAAGAGCATGAATCAAAAATAAATTTCCAGCGGGGGATTTATGGTATGCGCCTGCCATCTTTTCACCTTGTTATTAAGCGTTATTCTAAATTATTTATTTCTGTGCAGGAAACGTTGATATATGTTTATTTCTGCATTAATTTAGGGGACAGTCAAAATCCTTAAAAAGAATCTTGATATGAAAAAAAACTACGCATTAGCGTTTACTGTCATCTTCCTGGCTACCGCTTCTTTTCTCGCTTTTACCTACCGGACCCTTGTCCGGCCTGAGGATATGAAGCAGAAGTTCACCTATAAGGATTTTGAGCAGGCTAAAAAATGCAGTCAGTGCCACACCGGATTCTATGAACAATGGTCCCAGGCCATGATGTCGCAGGCGTATACCCATCACTGGGACGAGATTGAGTACTTTGATCTTGCTGTGGCTCAGGCGGCAAAGGTTCCTGGAATCAACGACGTGGTGGATGGATGCAACGGATGCCATACTCCCATTGGATTCATGGGAAGCGAGGTGATGCCTCCGGCCCGGCCATCAGCGAACACCATGGCCAATGAATCCGTTTCCTGTGAGGTTTGCCATCTGATTCAGGGTACCAGCAGCGACCCTCCCTATAATTTCAGTTATGTCCTGCAACCTGGAACCACTAAATACGGACCCAGGGGTGGTGGAGTCGAATCACCGGCTCATAAGATCGTGGTTAGCGATTTTCACCGGACCACTGAATTTTGCGGTAACTGCCACAACGAGAAAAATCCTTACAATGTTTGGGTAAAAAGCACCCAGCTGGAATGGAAGGAAGGTCCCTATGCGAAAGAAGGAGTTCGTTGCCAGGACTGCCACATGCCGAAAACTCCCTTCCAGGTGGCAGCCATGGGGAAGAAATACGATGATGCACGTCTTCACCTGTTCCACGGAGCTCATGATCCGGGTAAGGTGAGGGGTACGATCGAAATCAGGATCCAGCCTGATATAAGGGAAGCTGAGCCTGGCGAGCGGGTCGTATTCACCGTTGCTCTGTTCAACCAGAAAACGGGACATAAATTCCCGACAGGCAGCGTGGAAGACCGCATTGCCTGGCTCAACGTGGAGGCCACTGACGCCGCAGGCAATGTTTATCATCTGAACGTCGATAAAAAAGGTTTCGAGGGCGAAGAGTACACCATATCAGGAGATTATCTGGCCTACCAGGATATGGGGATTCCGCTGGGCATTTTGGGATTTAAAGGGGTACAGCGCGACGGGATCCCGTCCGGTAACCGGATCTTCCGTATGCCCTATTTTGACCCGGAGGGGAATATGACCATCATGCAGTGGAATACAGCGCGGCAGGGAGTGGACTATCGGATCGGACCACGGGAGACCAGAGTGGAAACCTTCACGTTCCAGTTACCCTTTACTGCCGCTCCCGGAAAAATGAAAGTGACGGCCACCCTGAATTATCAATTGCTCGTAAAACCTGTGGCTGACCTGCTGAAGGTTCCGACTGACGAATCGGAGATCATGGTGGTGAACAATCATTCTACCTCCATTACTGTTTTGCCTTAATCTTTTTGTAAATCCAAAAATAACAGAAGATATGAAAAAGACAGATTTTGTTGTGGTTAGCCTGATCACCGTGTTAATTTTCAGTATCGGGACATCAAAGCAGGCATCCGCGATACCGGCCTTTGCCCGGAAATATCAGTTCAGCTGTCAGGTATGCCATACCCCTGCCATGCCCCGGCTGAAAGGTTATGGCGATGATTTTGCCGGAGCGGGTTTCCGGCTGGCCGATGTGGAAGCACCCCGGTATTTTGTGCCTGTTGGCGACGATAAGCTTTCCTTACTGAGGGAAGTGCCACTGGCACTGCGTCTTGAAGGATTTCTTTCCTATAACTATGCAGATGGCAAAACTGCAGATTTTGGTGTTCCCTGGGGGCTAAAGCTGCTTTCGGGCGGAGAGATCTCAAAAAAGCTGTCCTATTACTTCTATTTCTTTATGGGAGAAAGGGGAGAGGTGGCAGGCATTGAAGATGCCTTTATTATGTACCACGACCTTTTCGGAAGCGGGGTCAATATTTCATTCGGGCAGTTCCAGGCATGTGACCCGCTCTATAAACGGGAGCTGAGGTACACCCTTGAGGATTATAAAATATACACAGTGAGGCCGGGGAATTCATCCATTTCCCTGAAATACGAAAGGGGGCTTTTATTCGATTACGGACTGAAGACAGGAACGGATTTCGTACTGGAGGTGGTGAATGGTAATGGGATAGGTCCTGCAGGTGAAGGGTATTTGTTCGATATCGACAAGTACAAGAATTTTCTGTTAAAGATTTCACAATCAGTCGGAAAGACCGTTGACCTCGGATTTTTTGGCTACTATGGAAAGGAAGCACTGAAGGATGTTACCTCCATGACCAACAGCATGTACATGTTTGGTCCGAACGTTACGCTGGACTTCAGTGAGAAATTCATTATGAACCTTCAATATCTTTTCCGGAATGACTCGAAGGTCGTTGTGGAAACCGACGCCATTGCAGTCCAGGAGGATGTGATGACCCAGGGCGGCTTTGCCGAGATCATTTTTTCTCCTAAAGGCGACCGCAGTGACTGGTACCTGACCGTGCTGGTCAACTGGGTGGATTCTGACCTGAATAATCTGGATTACGCATCTGCCACCATCCATGCAGGCTATCTGCTCCGCCGCAATATCCGGGTGGTGGGCGAGTACACGCAGGGATTTACCGGTGAGGAGTTCGGAAAGGCAAGCGTGGGGATCGTGGCGGCGTTTTGATTGAGAGGGTAGAGGAGAAAGAAATAAATTGTACTTTTACCTGCAAAAAAGTACATATGAGATATCAAGCATTATTCCTTGCAGGTCTTTTTTCAATTGGTCATTTTCTTTATTCGAATGCCTGCACCGTCATTGCCGTCGGTAAGAGAGCCTCTGCCGATGGCTCAGTGATCATCTCCCACACCGACGCAGGACCCGATTCACGAGTATTTGTCGTTCCCGGACGAACATTCGAGGCAGGTGCCATGGCCCCGGTTTACCTCGATATTCAGGATGCCCACCTGCCCCTTGGTGACGACGGCAGGATCCTGGATTACATTCCACAGGTCCGGCAAACCTACACGTACTTCCAGTCAGCCTATTCCCACATGAACGAATTCCAGCTGGGCATTGCCGAAAGTACCACCGACCAGCGGCCGGAGCTGGCTGCTACAATGGAAAATGGCGATCAGATCATGACCATCGAACAGGCGATGATCTTTGCCCTGCAGCGCTATAAGACAGCCCGTGAAGCGGTACTTTTTATCGGCGACCTGATGACACGCTATGGCTTTCTGCCTTCCAGCGGAACGGGTTCCGAAACCCTGGTCGTGGCAGACACCGAAGAGGCCTGGGTCCTGGAGGTGTTCGGCGTCGGACCGGGATGGACTACCGAAAGCGGCAGGCCAGGAGCCATCTGGGCAGCACAGCGCCTTCCCGATGACCAGGCGACCATGATCCCGAATTTCAGTATCATCAAGGATATCAACGTAAAGGATAAGCTTAATTTCATGGTGTCGGAAAACTACATGCAGGAGGCCATTGACCGCGGGTGGTATGATCCCGCCTCAGGTAATCCCTTTATCTGGCAGGAGATCTACGCCCCCCTGCCTGCTGAGTATGCCACCAGCCGCTTCTGGCTGTTTTACCAGACGTTCGCACCGAACTATCGGCAATGGCCCGACCGGTTCCTGCACGATAATCCCTACAAAGGGATCAACCAGTATTTCCAGATCGTAGAACCGCTTTCGCTTTATCCATTCGCGGTTGTGCCGGAGAAAAAGATTTCGGTACAGGATATCATTGCTTTTCAGCGGTCGACGTTCGAAGGGACCATTTATGATATGACCTCGGGACCCCAGTGGCTTGTTCCGGATGGGAAGGGCGGCTATATCAAGAGCCCGCTGGCCACCCCATTTCCGGGCAGCGAACTGAGAAAGCTCATGGAGATCACCTACCGCAGGCCGGTGGCGCGTCACCGCGGGCATTACGGTATGGTGATGCAGCTGCGCGGATGGTTGCCCGACGAGATCGGTGGCGTTTACTGGGTGTACCTCGATAATCCCTTCTTCAGCCCTTATGTTCCCATTTATGCCGGTAATCTCTCTGTTGCGGAATCCTACAACGTGTATGATCCCGAGAAATACGACGAGCTCTCGGCGCGCTGGGCGATCGATTTTGTGGACAACCTGGCCAACCTCAGGTTCCAGGATGTGATCAAGGATGTGCATGCTGTCAGGGATCCGTTTGAAAACCAGATCTTTGAGAAACAACAGGCCATCGAGGAAGAGGCACTCAGACTGTTTCACACCGATCCTGCTGCCGCAAGGAACTATCTGACGGATTATTCCAACACACTAATGGATCAGGTCACTGAAATGTTCCTTGACCTACGGGATGATATTATCGTCAAATATACCAATAACAGGGAGTAGGAAGTTGGCAGTAGGCAGTTGATGGTGGACGAGTCTGATATACCAAACCGCCAATCGTCAACCATTATTCTTTGCCTTTTCTGGGCAGCGGAATAACGCCAGCCATATCGCCGATGATATTCACCAGTTCAGCGCCGGCAGGGACCACAATTTTTGCATTGTTTTCCAGGGAGACCTCCAGGGTTTGCAACTTTTTGAGCAACTGGGCATTGCCGACAAAAAACCTATCAGCTGCTTCGTTCACCAGGCGTATGGCCTCTGCTTCCCCTTCAGCCTGAAGGATCCGTGATTGTTTGATCCCTTCCGCTTCCTTGATTTTGGCCCGTTTTTCGCCATCCGCAACCGTTTCACGCGCCGTAGCAAAATCGATGGCAGCGATCTTTTCATTTTCAGCTTTTACCACTTTATTCATGGTATCCTGGACATCCTTGGGCGGATCGATCTCCTTGAGTTCCGTACGTACGATTTCGATTCCCCAGCTCATGGTCTCTTCCCTGAGGGTGCGGTGTAATTCCATATTGATCTTGCCCCGCTCGCTGTTGGCTGATTTCAGCGTCAGGGTTCCGATGATATTCCTCAGGGTGGTTCGCGCCAGGTTTACGATCTGGATCTTATAATTGTTGACATGGTACTGCGAATTTTTTACACTTTCTTCGTCCTCTTTCACCTTGAAATACACCTGGGCATCCACGCGGGCATTCAGGTTATCATTGGTGATGATCTCCTGTGGCTCTGCATCAACCATTTGTTCGGTGATGTTAACCCTGTACATTTTTTCGATCATGGGAATGATCCAGTGAAAACCGGCGTTGGCAAACCGGTTGTATTTTCCAAAGCGCTCAATCAAGCCCTTATGGGTGGGCCTGACGATCCGTAATCCCCAAAAAAATAGCAGGATAATTACGATACCAATAATAATGTAAAGTTTCATGACGACCTCCGGATTTAAATGATTTATGGATCAGGGAATGATCTGTTGGTATTGAGAATGTACAAATATATAAAAATCTGATATTCAACTGAAGTTTATAAATTCTGTCGATAAAAAGTGATAACTATAACAATCATTGACCTTTGATGGTCTTTTACGAGAATAGATTGTTTAATTTTGAACCCGAATAGCTTGTATAACCTGAATCTATATGTATATTATGTTAATTTAAAACGTGAACTATGAAAAAATTGATTACTCTTCTTGTAGCCCTAATGGCTATGGGTGTCTACAGCGCCATGAGCCAGGAGTTACCTGAGAACCCCGCTCCGGGGAAATGTTACATTAAATGCATCACCGTGGATGAGTTTGCAGAGATAACAGAAACTATTGAAGTTTCTCCTACCTATAAGAAGCTCAGGGTGATACCGGCTACGTACAAGACCGTTGAGGAAAAGGTTCTGATCAAGGAAGCCACCAAAAAGCTGGTTTATGTGCCGGCTGTATTTGAAACCGTTGAGGTTCCGTATGTTAACAAGGAAGCAAGCAGAACCCTTGAAGTCATTCCTGCATCTTTTGGAAGCGCATCCAAGACCTTCGAGGTATATCCCAAAACTGCCAAATGGGAATACACAACGTTACCCAACTGTCCTTCGGCCAACAGGGATGATTGTGTTGTAGCGTGTTTTGTCGAATACCCTGAGAAAACAGAGACGATCCCCATCACCACCCTGACCAAAGACGCATCCACCAGGGAAACCCCTATTGGTGAGATCAGGGCTACCTATAAGAAACAGATTGTGAAAACTCCTGCCAGGATGGATGAAATTGAGATCCCTGCAGAATATACCACCATCAAGCGTCAGGTTATCGACAAACCTGCACAGGTAGTCGAAGAAGTGGTCCCTGCAATCACCAGGACCATCACCAAAACCATTCTGACCAAGAAGGGCGGAATGGCTGTCTGGGAAGAGGTGGATTGCTCGGTGACGGGATTGAACATCCTTCCGATTCTTTATGAATACAACAGTGCACGGCTAACACCTGAATCCACCAGGATCATTGATGAAACACTGCTGAAGCTGATGAAGGAAAAACCAGCCCTACGGGTTGAAATCATGTCGCATACCGACTCGAGGGGAAACGATGAGTACAACATGTCTCTATCGCAACAACGGGCACAATCAGTAGTTAATTATCTGGTTTCCAATGGTATATCAAGAAACAGACTGGTTGCCAGAGGATATGGCGAAAGCAGGCTCAAGAACAGGTGTTCCAATGGCGTAGACTGTTCAGAAGCCGAACACCAGGAAAACAGAAGAACCGAATTCAGGATCCTGCAGTAAGCGGCTAACGATTAGCACTTGAAGTTACGGCAAGGTTTACGCAAATCTTGTTTAACCACGGAGGCGCGCTGAGGATACACAGAGGTACGCTGAGGATCGACAGATAATAATTTCCTCCTTTGTGTTCTCTGTTTTACCTCAGAGTGCTTCTGTGGTTTTATTTATCCGGTAAATGATTTGTATTACCTGATTTTGTAGAAAACTCTTTCAGCCCACTTCTTCTCCAGTACGATTCCGAACGAATCCTCCAGTTCCTCCTTCATGAGATTCTCATACCGGAACTGGAAATCCCAATCGTATTCTTCCCGGTCGTTGCCTTCATAAAATACCGGAAAATCAAGGATCTCACCCAATGCCCTGCAAACCTCTGCAATCGTTGCGTTATCGCCCTGCAGCCGGTCGTCACCTGTAATAAATTCAGGTGTGCCACCACCAAGATCCAGCTGATACCGATCCCAGAGCAGCCTGGGTTTGTTGACCTCCAGCAGATAAGCTTCGATCAGCTCGTTTCGGGTCCTGATGTCCAGAGCGTAAAGATCCTTAATCCTGTCAATGATCAGGTCCGGTTTTTTATCCCAGAGGTCTCTTTGTATCAGGAGCCTTATTGTCCGATCCTTCCCTGAAGGGATGTCGATCTCCCATCGTGTCAGGGACAGGATCTGCTGCAAGGCTTCACTGATCTTACCCTGAAAGAGAACGACCGAATCGTTCCGGTAGAATTGATATGCATCTGAGTCAACCGGTTGAATGATCATTCCTTCAGCGATACTTTCCAGCTCGCTCAGTTCCGCCTCATATTGAACTTCATTGGGCACCGCAGTTTTGCCCCTGACCTCCACAACACGATCCAGGGGTATGGAATTACGGTTTGGATTTTCCTGACATAGCTTTTCGATAGTGGATGCTTCCAGGTCGGCCGGGTGTCCCTTCCACACCAGTTTTCCTTCCCGGTTCAGGATAATGGCAAACGGCCTGGTTTTCACCTCGTATTTATCCGTTGTGTAATGTTCGTCATCGATGGCGACCATCAGGTTCATGTTCCTTTTCTGAAGGTGACTCCTGACGCGTTCGGCCGGTTCATCGGTCAACGAGATCATGAAGATCTGGCTGCTGTATTTTTCCTGAATTACCTCCAGCTGTTCATTGGCCGGTATGCATGGCACGCACCAGGTCGCCCAGAAATCGACCAGGATGAGCTGCTGGCTGCCGAAATTTGCGATCCTGTTCTCAGAGATGATTTCCGATACGGCTATGGGTTGTGCCTGAAGCATGCAAAAAGGTAAACAGGATAACAAAATCCACAGGTATAGCGTGCCCCTGACACTCATCTGGAATCTGACGTTTGATGAATCATGATCCATACCTTACATGAATGAAGTGGTGGCAAAATTAGTTTATTTCCCTTTGAATGCGTTTATCCCCCATTTTTGCGTATATTTATACCCTGTTTCAGAATCCCTGACTCAAAAAATTTTCGATCCATGGCTTTATATGATAAAAAAGGGATGCTGTTCATCCCGACTCCTGAGCGGACGAAAGCCTTCAGCAAGGTGTCATCCCTTCTGGTCATCAGCCAGTGCTACTGTCCGGAGGGACATAATCTGGTTACCGGTAAAGCTATTTTTGATGGTTACGACGGTATTCTTCTGAAGGTTAAAAAGGGAGGTGCGACAGGCCTGGTCGCACTCAGTCCCATATACGGTATGAAATCCAGGATTTCGGTTGACATTTCGCTTCGGAAGGGAGACCTGCTTGAGATCCTGTGTCCTGTTTGCGATAAGCCATTCCCGGTGTACCATCCCTGCACCTGCGGAGGCCATCTGGTTACCATTTTTATGGATGAGAAGATCAATTACTCCAACTGTATCCTGATCTGCAACCGTGTCGATTGCTTCAATGCTGAATTACGTTTCCATGATGATCTGGTCCGTTACGACAGCATGGATCAGATCATGTTCGGATAGATTTCCGTTCACATCAGTCATTCTGCACTTCACCATCCTCATCTGACGCTTCACGGCTTTCCTGTTTTATCTGCAGGGTGATGAGCCTAATTTTGGTTCATGGTTCATTCACAAATTATTAACTCTTAAATTCATCAGCCATGAAAGCACAGGTTTTGACCGTTCTGAGCGTCCTTATCTTCGGTATGACGACAAGTTTTGGTACAGTGAGTACTGTAAACGATTCTTTAAATGAAAAGACCAAATCCGTTGAATGCGTTATCTATACCAGTCAGGATGGACTCATCACCTTCCGGATGGTAAAGGCTCCGGGGGAAATCATAAGGGTAGGTTTTTATGATGCAGAAGGCAATCTCCTTGCCGACAGGAAGTTCAAAAGGATCAACAACGTCAAGTTAAGCTATGATCTGAGCGATTGCCCGAGCGGAGTTTATGAGATCCGCGTGAGATCACATAATGAAGTGCTGTTCTCGGGTTCTGTGGTCAATCCGCAGGCAGGTCTTGCCAGCAAGTGAATCGTCAGCATTTTATGCAGCCAGCCGACGAGCTTATGTTCTTTGAAATACTGGATCAATTTACCAAGGCCGGATGTAATTTTCGTAAATTTGAAGGTCTTAAGCCCAAAACCATTACGACAATTATGGAACCGATGAACAAAGCGGTTTTCCGGAATAGTCTGGTGCGCTGGTCCGCATTGCTGGTTACGGGTGCTATCTGCGGTTTTTGGATCGATGCCGGCTTTGCCCTGATCTACCCATGGCACAGGGTTTTCAGCTCCTGGTCTTCCTATCTTTATCCCATAGCGGGAGTCCTGCTGGGCGGGGAGATTTTCAGGCTGGTGATCTTCCGGCTGAATAAAAGTCATCCCTGGGAGGTGAATCTGCTGAAGAGGTTCCTGATCGAGTTTTGCTGGGGTGCGGTATTGTCGCTGGTGATCACAACCGGAATCCGGTGGATCTGGATTCTTGCCTTTTCAGGTGATATCTTTGTCCGATTTGCAGACGAACTTTTCATTACTTTGTTTGGCATTCTGATCACCGCAGGGATCGTACTGATGGATCTGGGAATCTTTTTATTCAGGAAGTGGCGCGATTCACAACTCCAGGTAGAAAGGTTCAAAAAGGAGAGTGCCGAATCGCAGTTTGAAACACTCCGGGCACAGGTTAATCCTCACTTTCTTTTCAATAACCTGAATACCCTTTCTTCACTGATCTACGAGGATCCTGCCAAAGCAGGACAATTCATCAGGGAGATGTCGGATGTATACCGATATATCCTCGACACCCGGGATAAAGAGACGGTGTTTCTCAGGGATGACCTTGCATTTCTCCGTTCCTATATGTATCTGCTGGAGTTACGCTATGAGAACCGGCTATTCCTTAACATACGGCTGGAGGATGAACATAGGGAGCGTCACATCATACCCGGTGCACTGCAACTGCTGATCGAAAATGCCATCAAACACAATATCATCTCAGGTACCAGGCCATTGAGTATCGATCTGTCGGTTGATGAGCATGATTATATGGTCGTGTCCAATAACCTGCAAAAAAAAGACAAAAGTGAACCATCTTCCGGCTTTGGACTCAATAGCATCATCAGCCGTTACGCCTATCTTACAGGCAAACCCGTACAGGTAGAAGAAAATGATTCATTTTTTATTGTGAAGATTCCTTTATTAGATTGACCCATGCGCATTCTGATCATCGAAGACGAACCCTATGCCCGGAAGGAACTGATACGCCTTCTCGGGGAAACAGGATGTTCAATGGACGTGCTGGCCAGCCTGGAATCCGTTGACGACGCAGTCGAATGGCTGCAGATGAATCCCATGCCTGACCTGATCCTTATGGACATTCAACTGGCCGATGGCCTCAGCTTTGAGATCTTCAAAAAAGTTAAGATCACCGCTCCCGTCATCTTTACCACAGCATATGATCAGTACGCCATTCAGGCCTTTAAAGTGAACAGTGTGGATTACCTCCTGAAACCGATCAAACTGGAAGAATTGAGCCATGCCCTGCAAAAGCTGGACGAGGTGAGGAATCAATATGCAGCA